>JAISWZ010000586.1 GCA_031270945.1 Clostridiales bacterium
CCTTACTTATTTTCCTATAAAATACATCTCTGATATAAACGCTTGCTAAATTACGATTTGCCGTAATTTGGCAATTTTATACTCTGCGATTGCACAAGTTATTACTTTTAGCCGCCTAAGTGTCGTTTGTGTAGAACCAAGGCAAGCCGTAGGCGTTTATTACGTTCAGTCCGTCCGCGATCTTTCCGCCATTTTCAAACTCCAGGTTGTTGTTTTTCATTTCCCAGCCTTTTTCCGTGCGGTAAGGCTTTCCGTCAGCCGAGGTGTCCCAGGCGATCCCTTTTTCGCCCCAAGCCAGCTTCCACAGGTTGTCTGGGCCATACATGTAGTTCAGGTATTCCAGTGCCCTGTCTTTGTTCTTTGATGTTGAACTTATGGCATACCACTGGTTTCCGCCAGCGCCGCCGACATATGGCGGGGTGCTTATGATCATCCGCTCTTCGTCAAAGAACACGCCCTTGTAGCTTCGCATTGAGTTTCTGGTCTCTTCTGTCTCGTACTCCCATGAAGTCCAGGACAAGAGCTGGAACATGGATCTGCCCGCGTTCACCTTTTCTACGTAGTCATCAAAGTTTCCGGTGACTAGATCCGGATCCATCAGCCCCATCTGGTTGGCCTTGTTGAAGAACTTGAGCGCTTTCTTGAAGTAGCTGTCGTCCTTGTAGATCGAGGAGATCTCTCCTGTGGAGAAGTTCGCTTCGCTGAACTGGTACCCGTCTTGCGTCACGCCATGCATCTCGCATATAAGCCTCACAGGCCAAGACACTTCTCCATCCCAGTCCTTGAACAAGCAAAATCCGTAGTTGGTTTGCCCTGCCGGATTTGTCGGCTCCAGCTCAAGCATGCTTTTCACGACATCCAGGTAGTCTTCAATGCTTTCAAGCTTGGGCATCCCAAGCTGCTTATACAGATCCCAGCGAAGATATGGGCCTGTCACGCTTCCGGACTTGTTGGCTTGGCTTGTCACCTGCGTTGGGACAGCATAGGCCTTTCCTGTCCCGTTTGACACTGTGTCCCTGATGTACTGCAGGGCGCTTGCCGCATAGTTGTACACGTTTGGCAAAAGATCCGAATGGTCGTCCAGGCTCTCAATCAGCCCTGCCTCTATTGCGTCAGCGATATAGGTCGTGTTGTCCTTGAATACGACAACATCAGGCAAGTCTTTTGAAGCCATCAGCGCCGCCAGTTTTGACGCGGCGTCATCTCCTGCTGGGAGAAGCTCGATCTGGACGTTCAGGTCCTCTTTCAGGATGTCAGCCCAGTACGAGCGATCCTGGAGCCCGGAAGTGTTCGCGGGCATTGAGAACACCTGCAAAGTGACAAGAGCCGGCGCAGGCGCCGCCTCTGGCGCCGCAGGCGCCTCAGGTGTCTCAGGCGCTTTTGTTGCCTCCGCCGCTGGCGCGTTTGCGGGTGCCGGGCTTGGCGTGGCTGTTGCTGACGTTTTGCAGGCTGTGGCGAGAATCGCCAAGGCTAGCAATAGCGGCAATATTCTTTTCATTCCAGTTGCCTCCTGTGGGCAAGCCAAGCCTGCCCCATAGTTTGGATCTAGCCTTTTATCGCTCCAAGCATTATGCCCTTCACGAAATACCTTTGGAAGAAGGGGTAAACAAACATTATCGGCAAAGTCACGACCATTGAGATCGTCATTTTAATAGAGGTGATTGACGGCATTATGTACACCGTTCCTCCCGGCCCCATTACAGGCGGAACTTTCGGGGCGGACTGGAGATATCTCCAAAGGATGAACTGGAGGGTGTACAGCTTTGAGTCCTGCATCAATATAAGCGTGTCAGTGAAAGAGTTCCACTGCAGAACCGCTGTGAAAACAGCGGTGGTGGCTATGATGGGCTTGGACAAGGGAAGTATTATCCTGAAGAAAACCTTCAAAGGCCCTGCGCCGTCTATCTCAGCGGACTCGCTGAGGGACTGCGGCAGGCTTTCGATATAAGTCTTGGCCAGAACCATGTTGTAGGGGTTTACGACGCCTATCACATAGGCCAGGAAGTTATTGGTAAGCCCCAGGCTTTGCATGTTTATGTACCAGGGTATCAAGCCTACGTTCAAGTACAGGGTCACAACAAAGAACCGGCGCCAAAGGCGCCCTAGCCACAGCTCCTTTTTGCTTAGGATGTACGCGACAAACGTCGTGCAGAGAACGCAGGTGAAGGTGCCTATGAGCGTTCGGGACAGCGTGACCAGTGTCGCGTTTCCTATGTCCTTGAGCTTGAAGATGTCCAGGTAGTTCTTGAAGTGGATCTCTCTTGGAAAGAAGAGAATTTGCCCAGTTTTCACAAGGTCATTGCCGCTGATGGAATTGATCAGCATGTAGTAAAAAGGGAAAATGCAAAGCAGGGTAAAAAGTCCGAAAAACAAGGCAACCGGAACTTCAAACGCGATATCAGAGGCGCTCATCCGATGTTTCTTCACTTGGGCCCCTCCTTTCTGGCAATGCAAACCGGCATTAAATCACCGACTCTTTTCGGATGAGCTTTGAGAAGCTGTTTGCGCAAACCATAAGCGCAACGCTTACAATTGATTTGAACACGCCAACTATCATAGCGTTAGCGGCGCTAAATCCCGCTATGCCTTGGTTGTAAACGTACAGATCCAGGGTCTGGATCCTCTTTAGGTTGAAGACGTTTTGGAAGACCAGCGGCTGTTCCAGGCCATAATTGACAAAGTTTGAGATGTTTAGGACGAACATGACAAATAGCGTAGGCATCAATCCTGGGATGGTTATGTGCCAGATGCGGGCGAACCGCCCCGCGCCGTCCGCTTGCGCGGCTTCATACAGCTCGCTGTCTATGCTTGATATCGAAGCGAAGTACATGATCGCGTTCCAGCCAAGGGATTTCCATAGGTTCCACGCCATTTGCACAAGCCATACATGGTTTGGCGAAGCCAGGAAGTCAATTCCCTTGTCTATCGCGCCAACACTTGTCAGCAGGCGGTTCAGGAAGCCGTCTCCTGGCGAGAAGATGGTATACGCCACGGCATACACCATGGCCCAGCTGATAAAGTTGGGGATTGTTGTCAGGGTTTGGACGCTCTTTCGAAACCGCTTCATCCTGAGCTCGGAGAGGAGAATCGCAAACGCCATGGGTATTGGCAAAGCCAGGATGTTCAGTCCGCTAAGGGCCAAAGTGTTTGTCAGAACCGCAACCAGCTCTTCGACCTGGTACTTGTTGGTGAATAGGTTGACAAAGTTTCCAAAACCCACAAAGTGCTCGCTTGTCATCGTAAGCCCAGGCTTGTACCTGTAAAACACATTCTTCCAGTGGTACAGCGGGAAGTAGTTAAGCGCCAGCACCAGAAGCACAAACGGCAGGATCAGCAAAAACAGCCGGAACCCTCGCTGCTTGTAAAGCGGCAATTTCTTCTTGGCCAAGCGGCTTGCAGCTTCAGCCATCTTTCTCACCCCCCTGAGCTGCATAATAACTGCGTCAGCTCTTTTCTTCAAGAGCTCTATCTATACTAATTTTAATATCCACCCCAGGGCATTGTAAATGATCTACAATTTACTTTTCGTTCTTTTTTTCTACTTCATCATATTTTCGGCTTATCTTTCTTTTATAGCCAGGCCGTATGTTAAACATTTCGCAAACCGCCTGTGCTTGCGCCTGTTTGGCATGCAATTAAAGACCAAGCCAAAAGAGGCCGCTCATGGAATGAGCGGCCTTGCTTGAGGATTTATAGAAGTTCTAAACGCCGGGGCGCACGGGTCTCCCTCTCCTTGCCTGTATAGAATCTGTGATAGAAAGAAGCTATTCAGGCATCCTCTTCGACTTTTCGCCATATTTTCACGATGTCTTCTGTCATATCAGAAAGGCCGCTTTTAAAAGTCTCCAAAGAAACATTGATTATGTTTTCGACGTCGCTAAGCGTAAAGTAATCAGGCTCAACGGTTTTGCCATTTTCTTTTGCCTCTACATATTTTGTATACTTTTCTCCCGATTTTTCAAGTTCTTTCATTGTTTTATCAAAAATTTCTTGAAATGTATTATTTACATGCTCTTTTACCACGATCTCCAAATCGGCAATAATTTCATTCACATGAATACTCCCTTTGTCTTTAGCTTGCGGTGCTAGCATGCATGGTCAGTCGGCTTCGCCCTCGCGCGTTATCGCGATCTCCAAGTTATGTTATATGTGATATATTATTGTCAGTTTCAGGAATTTTATTCGCTGAATTTTCGGTGTTCTAGCTTTGCAATAGCGCAGTCACATTATTTCATGTTTTATCAATTATTCGACATTTATAAAGCTTAGCGCCTTAGTCAAATTTTCCATCACCCCAGCCATTTGCGTCATGCAACGAGCAGGAACAAATAAAAAAAGCATAAGCCAGCACTCCGGCGTATGCCCAATCGGCGCTAATAAATTTCGCGCTAGCATTATGTGAGCATTATGCTAGCATAATGCATGATCAACAATTTACTTTTCGTTCTTTTTTTATACTTCATCACATTTTCGCTTTTGCTTTTCTTTGATCTGATATATAATTAAACATGTCCAGTTGCATGAGCTTTTTTATGAAAATTTTGACAACTAATCGCATTAAGAGCATATCCTTATATCCGAGGCACCGGAAAAATCCGGCGTTGAAGCATTCGCCAGGATTTTTCCGGTGCCATTTCGGAATTTTGGGATATGCTCTAAAAAGCGCACTCTGATTCGCAGACAAGGTTTCTCAGGACAGCTCCTATATTTCCCGATCTGGCAAGCTGCCTTTGCTGGTTATCTCATATAGATCATAAGGCGCATACAGCCGCCATTGTTCAGAATACACATGCTCGCGTTTCTGAACCCCCTTGCATAGGCAGCGCTTTGACTCAGTGACATTTGCCCTGCAAGCTTCGAAGAACTTTTCTGGCAGACGGAACTCCTCGCGGAAATGGTCGAGTATGTAACCTGCTTTCTGGTAAAGGTATACAGTGCGGTACTCCGAAAGATATTTGAGCAGCTTCTCAGCGTCAAGAGCCGGGGTTAGCTCCAGGGCGCGAAGCAGCTCTTCCAGGCCGCAATTCCTCTCGAAGTCATTGATTCCGTCAAGGACAGTCCGCTCCATGTCGGTCACGCGGATGCCCCCTATCTCATCTACGCCGGATTCAATCCCAGCTGGCACTGGGCGAAACAGCACGCTTTGATATTCAAACGGGCGAAAATGGGTGTGAGTCGCAGAGTACGCCTCAAAGCAGATCTGGTTGGCCAAGCCATAGAACTCAAAGGCAGAATGGTGCGATACAACAGCGTCGGGCGCGGCTTTGGCTGCTATGTTGAAGCGGCTAGCGATTGGCCGCCTTGTTTCCAGGCTAATCGCTACGAATAGATCTCTGTGGACGCTTTCGATCAGCCCCTTCTTCTTGTAAGAGGATATCAGCGATCCTGCTGTGTTCTTGTTTCCAGTCAACTGCGCAATATCGCCTTTTGTGAAACAGCGCCATTTCAGAAGCTGCTCATAGTATTTCAACCGCCATGCCTCCTTTTTCTCCTTCACAAGTCGGCAACATGCTCTTAGGAATCGCTGGATAGCCCAATTGCTACCCCTGCTGAAAAGCATGCGCTTCCCGACAACTGGCTATGTCCGCAAGACTAGCAGGCACATACAGTCTCCATTCTTCAGAAAACACATGCTTGTGCATCTGAAGCCCCTTGTAAAGATAGCGCTTTGAAGCAGGGATATTGGCCCTGCATATGTCGAAGAACTTATCTGGCAGATAGAGTTCTTTGCATTGACTAAGTATGTATCCCACCTTCTGGTAAAGATATCCTGAATGGTACTCTGGAAGGTACGAAAGCAGCTTCTCCGCTTTGAGGGACGGAATTAGCTTCAGGCATCGAACAACCTCTCCCAGATCGCCGATCCTCTCGAAATCGTTGATGGAATCCAGTGCAGTTCTCTCCAAATCAGTAACGCGGACGCCACCCATCTGCTCTTCTATGCCAGACTCAATCCCTCGCGGCACTGGAAGGTAGGATATGCCTCTATATTCGAACGGTCGAAATCGAGTGCTTGTTGCAGAGTACATCTCAAAGCAGCAATTGTCAGACACGCCATAGAACTCAAAAGCGGAATGGTGCGAGACAACCGCGTCTGGCGCAACTTTAGTCGCGATGTTGAAACGGCTTGCAGCTGGTTGCCTTGTTTCCAGACTGATCGCCGCAAATAGATCCTTGTGGATGCTTTCGATCAGCCCCTTCTTCTTATATGCGGATATCAACGAATCCGCTGTGCTCTTGTTGCCAGTCAACCGCGCAACGTCGCTATTCGTGAAGCAACGCCACTGCAGGAGCTGTTCATAGTATTTCACTCACGCGCCTCCATGTGCATATCCCAAAACTCCTCCTAAAGTGGCGCAATGAAAGTCATCGCGGTGCTTCTACGCGTGACTTTCACAAGCCATAAATTTTAATTTTGGGATATGCTCTTTATCTAGCGCTGTTAGAATAACTCAATCAAGCGTTTTTAATTCTGCGCAATTCATCCAGCTTTGCAGTTGTTTTGGCGCGTTTTTAATTTGCCCCAATTCATCCAACTTTGCAGTTTCTTTGACGCGTTCTTGAAACGCCTCAAAGCAATCATAGTTTAAGAGCTTGGCAAAACTATTTCAGCACAGCTTCGAAGGGGGCGATGTGTTTTGTACTCCTTGGTTATTGTTGATGATGAGACCTATATCCTTGAACTGCTAGGAAAGGTTTTCAACTGGGAAGGCATGGGGTTTTCCCTGGACGGGAGCTACACGTGCGCGAAGGACGCGCTTTCGCACATAGCGGAGCGCAAGACCGAAGTCCTTTTGACAGACATCCAGCTGGGCGGGGTATCTGGGCTGGAGCTGGCCGCTGAGGCCAGGAAGCTGAAGCCTGGCATAGACATTGTGATATTGAGCGCTCATAGCGACTTCAAGTACGCGCATACAGCCCTTCGAATAAATGTGTTTGATTATTTGCTCAAGCCTGTGACAAGCGAGAGCGTGACGGAATGCTTCAACGGCTTGAAGTCATCTCTTGACGCCCGCCTGAAAGGCGGCGCAAAAGAGGCGGGTTCGGGCTCCAGCGACTACAGGATTGACTTGGTCAAAAAGTATATCGACAAGCATGTGGGTGATGACATAACGCTTGAGGGCATGGCTGACACTGTGGCAATGAACCCAGCTTACTTCAGCCGATTCTTCAAGCGCCACACAGGAGAGAATTTCGCTGACTACCTGGCTTTTCGCCGGATGGAAAAAGCGATCAGCCTTCTTCGGGATCCCAGGTACAAGGTCTTTGAGATAGCGCCAATGGTTGGGTACTTCAGCAAGCACAACTTCTACAGGCGGTTTAGGCAGCACACAGGGAAGACGCCAATAGAGTACCGCAATGAGGTCTTGAGGATAACGGATGTGGACGATGGCGAACAGCATTAGGCAGTTCGGGGCTTTGATCAAGAACCAGAAATTCAGGAACTCCTTTTTGAAGCACTTTGCTGGCATGGCTTCAATCGCTCTGGTCTCATTCGTTGTATACGCCATAGTCTCATACAGCATGTACAGCATGTACTTGCGAAACGCGCTTTCAAGGTTTCGCGAGCAGACATTGCTTCAAGGGAACGAGCTTGTGGATCTGATATTTGAAAGCATTGACCAGACCATGTACCTAATTGAGAACAGCGAAAGGATAACCCAAGTGCTTGCCGCTCCAGCAAGCGCTCTTCCTGACGCAAGCTCTGGCGATGGAGAGGGGCATCTGAAGTGGTCTGACATAGCCTACGCCAGGGACAGCCTTTTTGAGGCGACAGTGCTCAATCCCGCCATTGACTCGATCTACGCGTTGAGCCTGGAGAACAGGCATGTGGTAAGCTGGACTGACTTCAGGCCAATAGAAACCTTTTACGACGACAGCTTCGAAGAGCTGCACGAGCGGGGCTACGCCTACTACGCAAGGCCCAAGCGGCCCGAGGGGGTCGAGGCTGACGTCATAACCGTGATGCGATCCGCTGAGTTTGAAGGGAAAAAGATCGCTGTAGCGGTCTTCAACATAAAGTACGACATATTCGCCTCCCGCGTAAGCCAGGGCTTTGAGAGCCATCCTGAATCCATATGCTTGGCGGACAAGGGCGGTAGCGTTTTTTACGCGACGGACAAGTCAAACCTGAACACCGACATAAACTCCAGCCCGATTTACGGGGAATCCTTTGCTGAAGCTTCCCGCTCCGGAAGCAGCACCAGGTTCGAGGGCGGCAAGGCCATTTTGGCTATACGTTCAGCCTCTGGCGGGTACGTCACCCTTTCCGCCATGGACGCTTCTGATGTAGCGGCTTTTCAGAAGGACTTTGTGGCGTTCGCGCTTTGGGCTGGCACCATAGGCCTGTTGGCCGCGTTTTTCCTGGCGATCATCATCTCCTTTGGGCTTCACAGGAACCTCATACGCCTGGTCTTGTACTTCAGCGGGAAAGACGGGAACGCAAGCCCTGAGGCGGACAGCGAGATTAGGTTTATCACTGAGAACATAACAGGCTTTGTACCTACAGCCCGGCACATAGAGCAGGAGTTGGCGGAAAAGCTGGCGGAGCTGAAAAAGGCCCAGGCAATCGCTCTCCAAAACCAAATCAACCCCCATTTCATCTTAAATACGCTGCAAATAGTCAATCTGGACATTTTGGGCCGAGCCAAAACCGATACTGACGCTACTAGGATAATATCACTGCTGTCTGAAATCCTTAAGTCAAACCTGAACACCACAGATTACCTGGTTCCGCTATCCTATGAGCTTAGGCAAGCGTCCAAGTATGTAGAAATCGAGCGAATACGAAACAAGAACGACTTCGCGGTCGACTGGGACGTGGACTCATCCCTCAACAGCTACAGGACAGTGAAGTTCATCATACAGCCGGTTCTTGAGAACTGCTTCAAGCACGGGATAGGCTCTTTGCCAAGCGGCGCTCTTTCCATAAGAGCCGAGGCTTCTGGCAAGACGCTGGTTATCACAATCCATGACAACGGGGTTGGCATCCCTCCGGAAACCCTCGCGGACATTAAAAGCCGGCTCCAAAACAGCTACATCCAAGAAAACAGCCACATTGGACTCTGCAATGTAGACAAAAGAATCAAGCTTGTTTTTGGCGACGCCTGCGGCGTTTCCATAAGCTCAGCCCCAGGCCTGGGAACGACTGTGACTATCAGGCAGAAGCTCATACGCAACGACTGGAAGCAGGGCTGACGGTTTCAGGATAAAGATGTGTTTTGCAAAGAGGCTGCCGGGTTCCCGGCAGCCTCTTTGCGTAATCCAAAAAACGCGCCCAAAGGCTCATAATAAGCCTATAGGCGCGTTTTAGCGCATATCTTAAAATCCGTTTAAGGCGCTTGCCGGACATTTGCAAACCCCAAGAATTAATTTCGGGATGCATTCTTAATCGTTATTATTATAATTAATTCTCAAATTAATATATATGGAGTTGGTGTGCAATTTCATTTCAAGTCTAATTAAAATTTTTTTCTTCAATCTATTGCTGCCAGCATATAATCATGTTATAATCTGAGTGAGTCTTCTTTTCACAAAAAAATGGGGGATGAGCTATGGGGCGCAAAAGGGGTGCTGCGCACGATCACATAAAATACGAAAATCGTGGCGGCCCAAATGACGAAGCCTACTTTATACCCATAGACGTTAATCACGGAGGAAAAGAAAAGTATTTAGGCACGGTCGTTGACAAAGAGAACGGAATCTTCTTTTACAAGAAGGCATTTTACGGTTTTACTATTGATAAAGGCAACTTCGAGCTTACTCAAGAGCAAATAATTTACTATCATATTTTAAGATGCTCAAAAGCCAAAGATATGGCAGGAAACTAAAGCAAAGCGGTACGAAAATACATATTGAGATATATTAAATCGACACAAGAAAATCAAGCAGACGTTGCCAATTTGAACGCTGGCTTTTTCGCAATACTCGGTTCTTAGAACGTTCAGGCCAGTATTGGGAGCAAAATATTTCACCATGGATTTTTGTAACACTATTCTCTATTTATGAATAGAATTCAGTCTAAAGAGAGTTCTCAGACGCTCTCAAAAATTTAACTGCCATATGGGCAGAGAAAGGACAGATATATGAAAAAGTCTCTCACGCTTATCCTTGCGGCAATCCTTATCGCATCACTCCTGGTCTCCTGCGGAGGAGGAGGGCTGCCCAACGGGCGCTACGAGCCGGCTGCTGGCGAACTTTCCAGCTTTGACGCGATTGTCATCAACGGAAGCAACATAACGATGACGTACGCTTTTGGCGCTATATCTCAAACCTACAAGTACTCTTACAAAAACGGAACCCTGACCTACACAGAAGGCGGAGCCTCTCTCAACGTCGCTTGCACCTACGACAAGGACACAAAAATCCTTGAATGGGCTGGGATTAAATATGAGAAGGTCAAATAGAAAGGCAAGAGATTGAGTGAGTGCGAAGAGCATATCCCAAAATTCATTAAAAAGGCGCAATGCTTTTACGCGTGACTTTCGCAAGCCCTAAAATAATATTGGGATATGCTCCTAAAATATGGTTCATGAGACAAGGTGAGGCGAGGTGGCAACAAAGATAAAAAAGATCGCAAGGCAGGTTGCATGTGCTGCAATGGCCGTTTTGCTGGCGTTTTTGCCGGGTTGCGACATATTGCCTACCGCTGGGGACGACTACAATGCAAGCGAGGATTTCAAGAGAAGCTTGGGCCAGCTGGAGGAAGCAGTTAACGAGATAGCGCAGAGCCTGCCGACGCCTAAGCCTTTCACTATCCCGCAAAACAGCCAAGAGCTAATGGCTGAGCTTTCAAAATCGGAATACACCTCTTTGCACAACTCCTGGGTCAACTACATGGATGCCGAATACTTTGCATTTAACGGCAAAAGCGGCTTAAAAACATTAGGCCATTTTTTGCTGGATTCATACTTCAAGATAGCAGGAAGGGAGAAGCTGGCCAGGAAAAACGCCCTTTACAAGCTATTCGGAAGCGTTGCCGTTTACCAGTCGCAAAACCAGCGCCTGATTGACGCCGTTGGGGTTGGGCTAGACGCAATGTCCGAAGCCAGCGACATATTTTTCTCCACTACGGAAGTTTTCGACCATGTGTTGCTGCTCATGGACGACTCCAGCATTTCCATAAGCAAACTTGGGAACTCGCTGCCTGAAACTTCTTTTACCGAAAAGTACGGCGATTATGGCACCTACTTCTCTCTTCTAATCGGAGCGATTGGATATGCCATGGAAGAGCAAGAGAGAACAAAAATCATGAATAAAACCTCAGATGTCGTTTACACCTACTTGCCCGCGCTAGATTCGCTGGAAAAAGAAAAAAGCTCTGTCTTAAAGCAATGGAGCAAGGCTTGGAGCGACATCTCAACCGAGTATTATTACGCGGTTGTCAAAAAGGAAGGATTCAATGCGGAAATATATAACAACTACCGGATATTCAAAAAAGCGGGAGACGCCGTAGGCGGCGCAATCAACACCTCTCTTATTTTCCTCATAGGCGCTGGGCCGGTTATACTCGCCAATGGCGCAGAGTACCTTTGGAACGCTCCGAAAGAAGATCTGTCCGACGCAGATCTTGAAAATGGCGAAATGATGGAAAACCTCATTCTTTATCAGGAACTGCTGGATGAAGTCAGGCAGTCAGGCCTAAATAGCAGTGAAAAAACACTGCTTGAAAACTTGCTGGGCAGCGCTATCGTGGCAAGCTGGCGGTTGGTAAGGGCTAAGGTTTGAAATGAGTTTAACGCGTTCAGGCGGCACACAGCCAGCGCTTTTGCGATTCGTCGCAAAAGCGCTGGCTGTTTTTGTTTTAGAGAATAGCCGATCTGGCGTCGAGTCCACAAGGCATTTGATCAAAAGGAGCATTCCTTCTAATTAATATACATACGTCTCAAACCTAGGCTCTGGCAGAAGCCTTAACAACCCATGAAGGCGCTAGGGCTATCGTTTTAGCAATAGGGTTCACGAAAGAACGTGAGCGTCCAACCCTAAATTTTCAATTACGCCTTGTCTTCACGCCTTTGCCCGGTTTAAGAGCATATCCCAAAATTATATCCGAGGCAGCGGAAAAATCCGGCGTTGAAGCGTTCGCCAGGATTTTTCCGCTGCCATTACGGAATTTTGGGATATGCACTAAGCCGTTCCCGGATGCTTGCAACCCCTCCGGCTTGAGGTCAAAGCGTAAAGCAGGTTCATGGTTATGTTTTGCGAAATATGGACTTAATACAATGTCGAAGCCCGCCGATAAATAAATTGCGAAACAAAAACTCGCTAGGTTCTTAAAACGTCAAATTTTAAATCCTATCACAACGAAGCCAAATCAAAAGCAACCGCTCTAATAAGGCATTTTCGGGACATGCCCTAAAACCCTTAGGCCTATATGAAGCAGGTTCATTGTGGTAATTGACGAAAATTGGCATTATTGTGACAGTCGAAATGTGCCGATATGTACATTGAACAAAGCGCAGCCGAAGCTTGAAATGTCGATTTTAGAGACATTATTCAATTAAGCGGGGGCTGAGGGGGGCATGGCAGCGCCTGAGCTAGCCGCGCCCCTGTATTGCCAGCACGTTGGATTTAGCCGGAAGCGCTTCACAAAGCTTGTAAATCCCACGTTTTTAGCGAAAACGGTTTGACGCTCATTCGTCAAAAAACACGCGCACTTGCGTTTGTTCGCGAAATTCGCTAAAATGTACAAAAAAATCCCTTGACACGCTGCCGCAGCATGTTATAATGGGATCAGATACTCGCTTTTGGCGAAATTTGCGATATGCGATTTGCCTGTCCAAATAGCGGGTATGCACATACGTGTGCGAGCAATCTAAGAGCATATCCCAAAATTCCGAAATGGCAGCGGAAAAATCCTGGCGAACGCTTCAACGCCGGATTTTTCCGATACCTCGGATAAAATTTTGGGATATGCTCTAACGGACACTGACGCAAGAGCGAATCTGGGTTCGCGAAAAGGGCTTAGCCAGGGTTTCCGGCAATCCGAATGACAGGCTAATCGCAAAAACCCTCAGTTTGGCTCAAGCGGCAGAATACTTACAGGAAAGTAAAGACCCTGGCTGCGCGCGAATAAAAGCGTTTGCGCGCCAAGAACTTAGAGCCAGCGTCCCTCCCCCATATTTTCCTGAAAAGTAATGTTGCTACTTATCTATCAAAAGCGACACGCAAAGGGTTTTCCCTGACAGAAGGAGGTTCTATCCATGAAAAGATCAAAAGTGAAACTTTGGGGCAGCATCGTAGGAGCGATAGTGCTGATAGCTGCGCTTGCAACTTTGCCTGGTTTGGTTATGGCATCAGGCACGGCTAACGTAGCCAACAAGGCGGAATTCTTGGCAGCCCTTAAAAACAGCTCCATTGACACAATCGCCTTGACGGCGGACATCAGCTTCACCGAAAAGGACGGTTTGCAAACCGTTTCAAGATCTGGCAGCACCAGCGTAACAATCGACGGGCAAGGCCACTCCCTTGAAGTTCTTAAAAGCGTTCCATGGCTCAAAGGCGGCTCAATCTTCTTCAAGAGCGGCTACCGCGCTGTCACAGTGAAGGATATCGCCTTGAAGGGCAACGCCTTTGACGGCATGTTCGACACAAAGACCGCAATCAATTTCGTGTTTGACAACGTAACCCTTGACGGGCCTGCCCTGTTGAGGATGGAGAAAGACGGCGGCAACGTTGTCATCAAGGATAGCGACCTCACTCTTCGCAAGCGCGAAGGGAAAAGCGACGGATACTTCTATTCATCCGAAGCCGTTGAGATGTTTAACGGCGAGCTTCACTTGAATGGCACAGTCAATATTGACAAGCAGAACTCTGGCGGCGACTTGGATCATGACGAAGTGTTCTACTTCAGAAACAAGGCGACCAAGTTCTTTATTGACGAAGGCGCTGTTGTAACCATCAACAATGATTCCACGCCTCCAAAAGGCGGATATTGGTCAGGTCTTACATTTATCTGCAACGAGACCAACCAGCACGAATTCACAATCGGCAAAGACGCTCAGTTCTCCTTTGTTTCCAAAGGCGGCATCATCACCGAGGAATGGCCTTTCAACAAGTTCACAGTTGAAGAAGGCGCAAATGTAGACATGAGAGTCGAAGTCATACCTAACCCCACCACGCTTACCTGCGCTGACCTTGGCGTATACTTCCGCGCCAGAAACATCAATATAGCTCCTAACGCAACATGGACAGTGGAAGCTGTTGGAAACACGAATGGCGTCCGTGAAGCCGTTATCGGCGCAAACAATTTGACCGTTGGCGACAACGCTGTCTTCATGGTAAAGTCCAGCGATACAGCTGCTAACGACCTTGTTCGCCTTTATGGCAAGAGTCCCGTCATCACCTTGGATTCGCCAGCCCGCGTTCTGTTCTACCATGGCGACAATCCTCACACCAATCCTGCGACTTTCGCTCTTTCCTCAACATCAGGCGGAATCGACGGCTGGGCCCATGATGGAAAGCCCGCTGATTTCACTTTGAAACTGATTGGCACTGGCGTCCGCGCATGGAAAACCTCCAGCACTCCCGTAGGAATCGACGGTTGGGATATAGCCAAAGAGGCAGATGGCGTTTGGGGCACTGATGATGTTACTAAGGTTTTCACATTCCAAGCCACCTACGCTCGCGACGGCGCTCTCAAGAAGGCCGCTATCACAGCAGGCGCCGAGAACCTGGCACCCGTTGGCAACCCAGCTGATCCCGTAAATGGATTAGTGACACTGAAGAACGCTTCTGTCTTGGAGTTCACAGGAAAAGTAACTTATATCCCTGGAGAAGAGCCTTCTCCTACTCCTGAGCCTACTCCCACTGACGAGCCTACTCCTACTCCCACTCCTACCGAGGAGCCTACTCCTACTCAAACTCCTACTCCTACTCCCACTCCTACCGAGGAGCCCACTCCTGAGCCTCCTGTGTTGCTTGATTTTGTTGACGTAACCTCGACAGTAGACATTATCGAGACAACCAGCAACGATTCCACTGTTGAGGTCATTTATGATGTCATAGTCAATCCTGCTGATCTGGATAAAGAAGTAGAGATGGTATTCACAGACAAGGACGGAAATGTTCTCGACCTTACCTACACAACAGAGTTTGTTCATGTTGACGGCGCTCCCGAGGACGAATACCAGCTTGTTGTCACAATCAGCAACAACAGCCGTCTTACAAACGCGCTTAAGGGCGGCGGAGTTGTTACTGCAACCGCTACTGTTACCGCAGGAACAGCTGTTGACTCTGACAGCACATTCATAAAGTATCCTAGCACAACTGGCGGCGGAAACGAAAGCACAGCTTCATTTAAGATCGCTCTTTCTGGCCCTGAAACATTAAGGGTTTTTAGAAACAACCCAGAAACTGAATTAGTTTATAGCGTTAGGTATCTTCCAGAAGTAGGATACGCTTATCCTGAACCTCCATATTCGCTTATTTATACAGATATCTCAGGCAATCCTGTCGATACAACGGATCTTGGCGTTTTGGATACAACTTGGACAGAAGTTGGCGATGGGATTTATCAGCTGAAAATCCTGTTTGATACCGCTACATTATCTGCCACCTTAAACAGCGCCCGTTATGTTTATGTCGATGTAACCGCTTATGCCCAGACACCTATAGAGATCATTGATGTCTCTGAAAGAACTACTATTATGCTCGCGCTTGCCTAAGCTGCAAGCGAAAGCAGTCGCTAAAAAGCGCTAAGCGCTAAAAGCGCAAAGAGGGGGAGCTGCGCTCCCCCTCTTTTTTTATGCCGCGCAAGATTCCGGATTGTGCGGTGCAATAGTCCTGCGAAGGCTTTAACTATGTTTGCTTAGGCTTTTGCGAGCAAACACTTATGTTTGCTCGGGCTTCTGCGAGCAAACGAAACGCTTGAGTTTGAGGTATTTTCTGCAAGCGGCCTCCAGCGCAATGAAATCGCAACTGTAATCGACCAGTTGCGGGTTGTGCGCATTAACCACTGCGTCGTATACATATTTTGCCTTTCGGCATATATCTTTCTCATTTTTCCGAATGTCCGTTAGCTCTTTATTCAGCAAGATTCTGTATTTAGGGTCAGGCTCCGCTTAATGAGTTTGATTGTCGCGATTCCATGCGGCACAGGAATCATGAACGAAAAGCGGATACCGCCAAGGACCGATCCTTTGCTGTCCTGAATCGCGAAGCACGAGAGTTTCTTGTAGTTCTTTGATGAGATCGGAGCGAAATACTCAAACCCGTTCATTTTCACAACAATGCCGCGCAAAAATCTTGCGGAGCCTCCAACGCTTGAATAGTCAGTGTTTGGCACATGGATGTCTATTTTTCGCAGGTAGTCCGTGTAAGCCATGTCGACCTCGTAAAGATTTAGGCTCATGTTAAATCATCCCCCTATTTAAAGCAATAAAAGCTTCAACAGTATCTTGCATTATTCTCTCAAATAACCATCTTTAATCGCCATTCCTATGGACTTTGCCAGCAAGGGAGGAACAGCGTTTCCTACTTGGGCAAACTGCTGGGCCTGTGTTCCAGCAAAGACATAACGATCTGGAAATGACTGAATCCTCGCGGCTTCTCGAACAGTAAACGCTCTCTCTTGGCTGTAGTGGAAAAAGGCGCCCCAATGCGGATCGCACTTGGTGAGAATCGTAGAGGCTAGCCCATCGGGGATGACTCTGCCATAACGCTTTGTATGGTCTGATTTTCTAGCTTTCTTCATTCCCTCCGGAAGAAGCTCTTCAGGTATGTCTGTCCAATTGCCGCCTGGCTTTATGTACTGCAAGCGCTTCATGTTTATATCTGAGAGTCTGGGGGCTTCGTGATTGAAGACGGCTGATGATCCTATCCTTAGCTGTCTTTGGAACTCGCACTGAGGCTCAAGCGCGTAGGCTTTTGCCTGTGCGCCTCGCTCTCCATTAGAAAGCTGCGGGAGATCCCCTATCGCGTCTTTTACTGTCACGTAGTTAGGGTTGGCGTTAGGGCCGGGTTTTTGAAGCAGCGACTTACCATTGAGCACGCTTATGAAATTAGGGACGTGGGGAACATTGTAAGCAGGTTCAGGAAATCCGATGCTTTTGCCTCGGCCGCCTAGAACGATAGCTCTCCATCTGGTTTGAGGAACCCCATAGTGCACCGCGCCAAGAATCCTGACATCGCAGCAATACCCCATTTCTTCAAGCGACTCAAGTATAGCCTTGATTGTTGCGCCATTTTCAAACGAAACAAGCCCCGGCACATTTTCTATTAAAACCGCCCGGGGCGCAAACGCGTCCACAAAGCGAAGGAATTCCTTGAAAAGATGGTTTCTTGCATCCAAGGCGCTCCTGATCGGGGCGTTTATCGAAAACCCTTGGCACGGAGGGCCTCCCGCCATCAAGTCCAGCTCTTCCTTTTCCATGCCGAGATCTTTTCTAATCTGATCGGGATCCAGCGACCTAATGTCTGCAACCTCAAGCCTTGCATCAGGATGGTTCAACCTGTAAGCGCTTGCGTACCCCGGCAAAATTTCCGAAGAAAAAACACACTTGAAACCTGCTTCTTCCAGGCCTTCGGACAAGCCGCCAGCGCCCGCGAACAGGTCTATGAATTTGAAAGCCTTTGAGATAGGTCAACCCTCCCTTCTGTGACGTAGGTCAAGACATAGGTCAATTGTACATCATTGTTCAAAATAGGTAAAGACATTGTCTTGATTTCTTTTGTGGCACTAAAAAGGCTGCCGGGAAGCCCGGCAGCCTTCATATCAAGAATCTATCGATCCAATCGTGTAAATCGCTATATCGTCAGCTGGAATGCACACATTAACCTGAACCAAGCCGTCTGCAACAGCTGAGATGACGCTTGTCCTGGATATCAAGTCAGTGATTTTGCAGTCGTTAGCGTTTTCCATTCGGATCGTAACTTTAGAAGTTATTTCGTCTCCTGTGTAATTAAACACGAAAAGCAAGCAGCCATCAGCGCCTCGCAGCACGTTTGTCTTCAGTCTAGGGTCTTCCGCTTCTACTGTCGAAAGCATATACTGGGCGTTTAATCGCTTCATGAATTGATGCGCCTGGGTCACGCCTTTCAAGTATCCATACCAAAAGAACGTCGCTATGTGAATGAAGGCGCCTTTTTTATAATTTGACCTCACGATTGCAGGCTCGCCATTCTCGAACATCGCAAGCACTTCGGCTTCACTTGAGAGCGTTCTCAACTCTCTGTGTTCATAGTAACCTGTAAAGTTGATATTCTCACTGGGCTCGCACATGGAAAAATTCAGTTGATCCGCTTGCATGTCAAGCAATTCAAACCCTGCGCTGGGGCTTATCAACCCCGGAATTTGACGCCAAAGCAACCCATTTCTAGCAATTTCCCCAAATTTTCCATCTGTAATGATTATGCCTCCGCTTTCAGCAAAGCGCATCAATCCAGCCGCCATAGCCTCGTCAATGCAGACCTGGTTGGAAACAAAAAGCGCTTTATACGAGTTGATCTCCCCGCTTTGCACATCCTCAGGCGAAATATACTTCGCAGGGATGTTCTCATCCCACAAGCACTTGTATAGGCCGGCAATGCAATCAGTATATATTCTGCTTGGCGTTGACAGAATCGCCTCATATGGGCGAGTCAAAGCTTTTACAAAGTCTTGGTTCATCCTGTCATATAGTATAGCCACCCTGGGAGTCTCTGGCACATAGGCCTCAAACTCCTTTGGGCTTGCGAAAATGACTTTTGATACAGCGGCTACTGCATCCGCTCTGGGGGTGCTTTCGCCTTTCACATTAACGAGGCCTCGGCCAAATAACTGCACTCCCTTGTCAAAGGGGTTCCATTTCCAAAAGACTATGCCTTTTGCGCCTTGAGAAACAGCTTCCCATGCCCAGGTCTTAAGCTCATTGGGATGACAATAGCTATGCGGAAGGAACATCGCCGTATGGTGTGTCTGCAATTCTGAAACCCAGAATTTTTTTGAAGGCGAGGCAGAACTTGCGCCCATTAACGTTTGCCATCTAAAAAATGGCGGCAACACTTGACCGAAAAACTTAGGATAGAAATCCATTCCATAAATATCCACGTTTCTCGCAACATTCCAATCATCCTGCGGCCTGTCGTAAAATTCATCCATCGTAGTCATGGAGAATATGTTGTCTGCAATCACAGGATGGCTTTTATCCACAGATTTGATGGCGCTTCTCATGTACGACAGTATCATGCCAATATTGTCTTTGTGAAATTGCTCATAGTCAACCAAGGGCATTACACTGGCCCATAGCCATGTCGCAAACCCCACTTGCGACCAGTCTCCATATGCCCGATCCCAGGCATTGTTAAGGCTTTCTATATCGCTGTACTTGCCTTTGAGCCACTCCCGGAAAAGTTCGAGGGTATAGCTGTCAAATGAAGTAAACATTGTTTCGTTCCAAATATCATAGCCGTATAAGGACTTGTATGATTGGTATTGCTCAGCTATCTCTTTGTACTGATTTTGAATCAGGCCGCGCACTTCTGGATGATTGAAGTTCAAATACCCATATCCCAAACCGCTGGTGTTTTTGTTGCCCTTGCGGTCAAGGGCGTAATATTCATCTTTCATCAAAAAATCGGGAGCGTATTCCAGGGAAGTGATTTGGCCAGCCAGTTCCATGACAATCTTTAATCCTAATTCGTCAGCAAACTTAAGGATCTCATGGCCAGTCTGGAAAGGATAGTTTTCCAAGCTTTTATCCTCCCACCAGTACACTGCTGGCCATACCACAACGGTATTCAGCCCTTTCTCCTTCATCATTGCCAGCATTTCGCCTATGTCTTTCCAAGTGTGCTCTCTTTGTACCTTCAGCACAGCTCCAAGCCTAAAATCCTCCATTACGCGCCTCCGTTTTCTGCAGTTTGCCCTTGCTTGATGCGTACTATTTTTTCTTGAACTTCTGACATTTTCTCCTTGGTCAGAGGATAGAACTTCATGGCTATGAGATTGCACACAAATCCAAAGATCAGCATGCCATAGCTCAAAAAGATGCCAACATATTTCAATTGCGCGGTTTCTGGCGTTGAAAGATCCGGCAGCACCTTAGAAAAACCTATAAGCGCAAACAGAAGACCAGCTATCAACGGCGCGAAAGATGAAACCATTTTGTCGACGAAACTGAATATTGTGCCTACGAGCCCTGGCATATACCGGCCACTGCGGCTAATTTCATAGTCAGAGCAGTCAGCGGTCATAGGGTATACTGTATTAGCTGTAAGGGCAGAAAAGACTGTGCCAACGACCGCCAGCAGAAATGAAGCGCCCGTAAAGAAACTGACTCCCGAAAAATCCTGCCCATAGCCATTTGTGTACCCTGGCAGACTAAGCGTCTTGGGATCACCGAACAGCCATAGCAGAATAAGCAAGGCGTTTACAGCTATGCCACCCCAGCTGCCAGCTATCATTGATTTTTTCAGACCAATCCGAGGCGCTACCACTCCAAGCGCAATAATGGCAAATGTTGTTCCAAACAGAGCGATGTAAATATTTAATCCTCCGCTTATCGCAAAGTTGCCAACTATGATGCCATACATAACAATTGAAACCGCGCTGGATTTCGAAAGCTGCCCTAGCTTGTCTGTTGAAGCCGCAAGAACAAGCATCTGTATGGCGCGATTGTTCCTTAGCACGTCCCAATAGTCTTTCAAGCGAAACCTCTGCGCTTTTCCTGTCCCAAAGTATTCAGTCTTGTCTTTGGGCGCAATGGATATCACTGCAACCAAAGAAAGCACCCCTGACACAATTGCTATAAGAAGCCACATTTCACGGAACAATCCGGCATCATACATTGTATCGTACTTCGGCACCAGGAAATTTGAGATGTAAACAGTAACCGCCAGTCCAAAGAGCGTGTTGAACAAGGCGAGAAACATTCCATATTTAGGTCGTTGCTTTGCACTGTTGTTAACTTAAGAAAATTGGAAAATATTTCAACAATAGCTTGCTCCGTTATCAAGTCCAATCATTGGCAATATCACTAATAACAGCATTATAACGGCCGTTTAGTGGGCAATATGCACAAAACCCAGCATTTAAGCGGTTCTCGGGCCTTAATGGCGTTTAGCCTCCATCTATGCTCGGAAATATTCCATGAGATGTAGCCCGGAAGACCAGCCCTCATTGTCTTTAACCGAACCATCCGGCAATGGAGCTAGACTAGCTTGAATTAAGGCTTATCCTATGGAGCAACTTCCAGGCTAGAGCTGGGCGCAAGGGCTTTGCGCAACGCCACAAACTAGAAAGCGCAGATTTCAAGCTGTTTTCTCTGGTCGTGCTATTCAGGCGGCAAGAAAGGGCAAGGATTCTCCCCCAAATTCTTACGTAGCGAGAAAAGCTTGGATTAAAGCCGTTAGCCGGCGATGATCAGTCGCACAAACGCCACATCTTGAAAAAGCGCAGATTCATGCCTTGTCACTTCAAGTAACGCATTGCGGGCTCTTTCTCAAGTTAACGGAAACCCGATGAGTTAATAAAGTTGCGATCCGTTACGAACGTCGTGCTCCTTGCTCTTTTCGTTTTCGGCTTTTTTAGATGTAGAATCATTTGGAATTCCAATATCAACCGTTCGTTTTGCAATAGTAAATTTATTTACTATATGGAATTGATTAACATTTTACAAAACCGAGGCGCTGGGATTTAGCACATAATGGTAAATTCAATCGATTCTTAGTACTGGCAGCACAGGCGATCAATGACCAAATCTTTGTGCT
>JAISWZ010000596.1 GCA_031270945.1 Clostridiales bacterium
ATGGCAATTGCCGGCTATGGAGACGGCTACGGCATGGATCGCTCTGATGATATGTTGCGCATTTGCAAGCGATTTGTCACCCAAGAAAACCGAAGCAAGATTGAAAAAGTTGTCGAGACAGATCTGCCTTTATACCGAATCGCGGGCAAGCAACTGTAATATTTGGGATATGGTTTTCTTTGAGAGGGCATAAAAAGCCGCAGACATTGTCTGCGGCTTTTTGTCTCTCTTGAAACCTCTGAGGTCGCGACAATATAATGTTCGCAACAGCATTGCTGCACACATTTGAAATTTAATTATTACAATTCAGAGATTGATTTTGCTTTTCTATTTAATGATTTACAAATCTACGCTAAAATAGAATCGTTTCTTAGTTCGCTCATAGGCATATTTTCTTGACTAGATTAAAAATTTGGATTCCGTCATCGTTCGCGGAGACGGCCCGACCGGCTTCAAAGGCGGGCAGCATTGATGGATTCCAAGTTAAACTAATGAATGTTTAGTGCATATCCCCGCACTTTGAGAAATGGAATATTGTTACAACGGTTAGGTATTTTCGCTATTCTCCATAACATCCTTGCTCTCTCAGGAGGATCTAAATCCCCTTCAGCCCAGAAGATCATCTCCACGGGCTTGCCATAAAAGCTTCCTCAAGCGCCATGGTTCACGCCGACTTGCTTTTTGGCACGGTAGCCATGGAGTCAACGAGGGGGATGTCAACAACTCATTCTTCTGGGTTACAGGAGAAAGTGTTCCCCAAAGCGGAGGCTATACCAACTGGCAATCTGGCGCCCCTCACAACTACGAACCCTGGCATCATCTCTCTCAGATGTTCGATCTCCTTTGACTAGGATCTCCTGGAACTCGTCAGCATAACGACCGGAAACATTCTTCTCGGCTATACTCAACCAGCGCCAGAAAGGTCCTCTCCATACATCCTGCGATGGGCCGACTCCCTGGCAACGGTCAACAATATAGCAATTGGAACCATAGCCGCCATCACATTCAAGGCGAAATCAACAGCCCCAAAAGGAGCAACAACTGTGGCATTCGCTCACATCGAAGCCAGAAACGCTGATGGTGACGAACTCAAATTCGATGCGGCAGAGAGCTCAGTTCTAACCAAAAGCGGCAGCAGGCTGGAAGCGGATACAGACCTCTGGCCATTCGAGAACTGGCCTGCAGACAGTGGAACTGATCAGTATTTCTACCGAAGCCTGTTAGGCTATGTCGCAGACGAAAAACTGCATGAAGGAGGGCTATCACAGCCGCTGCCTTGATCGACAGCCTCTTCAGCGTCGATGGTTTCATCGACTACAGCTTTCTTAACGAAGCTCCAAAAGATGCAGAACACGACAAACTTTGGACGAGCGCCAGTGACTTCATCCGATTTGGACAGAACTGGCAACTATCTGCAGCAGCGCAAAACGCTTTGCGGCAAACGGGCATATCAGGCGACGCGCCACCAGATGGCAGCAAGCTTGACAGGATGATGTCAAGGATTCTGTCAGCCGAGTCGGCGAACCTGTCATTATCACTCTAGGCGGCACCTGCCAAGGCCAATACGCAAACCATGCTGCGCTGGCAGCTGGCGTAGTTGAAAAGCTTGACAAGACAGCTGAGCTTTTGGCAAAGTCAGGCGCTCATTACGATTCTTGGTCATTCAGGCTCTTTGAGGGCAGCAATGCCATCTGGGGTTCAGGACTTGGCGACAGCTTTGCCAATATCGCTTACGACACTGCAGCATTCCAAACTTTGAGGTCAGCCATGGCTCAGGCACGGCAAAGGTGACAAACTTCACAACCGACGCCGATTGGCTGATACCTGCAAGATGCTCTGGCATTACCGCCGATGGCAGGATTTCAACATTCATTACAGGAATGTATTGGATAATCGGCGAGGAAACGCACAAGACGAAATCGTCCTGGTCACCACATGCCAAAAGGCTTTGATCAGCTGCACAAACCTGGGCAATGGCTCGTCCATTTCTATCGAAGTTCCAGCAGGCACAGATTCAGATCTTCGAGTGACTGATGATGATCTGCAAGCCACTGTCTGGGCGATAAATGGCGGCACAGTGACGATTTCCTACACATGGCTGGAAGGGGAGACTGCTTCAATCCTTGAAGACAGCGCCCTCATTGACAAGAAGAGCACTGTTGACGGCAAGACCATCAACAATGTCACAGTCGTGACTGATGGCGATTTCTTAGTGTATATCCCAAAATTCCGTATTGGTGCCGGAAAAGTCCTGGCGAATGCTTCAACGCCGGACTTTTCCGGCACCTCGGATATAATTTTGGGATATGCTCTTAAAATCAATCATGGTAATCGCCAACACCCTTGGAGCGCCTTTGCTTTCCGGATCAGCTTCTGGCGTTTACCAAGAGCATATCCCAAAATTCCGGCAGTGGCGCAGTGAAAGTCATCGCGATGCTTCTACGCGTGACTGTTGAAGCATTCGCCAGGATTTTTCCGGTGCATGTACTAAGGCTTTCGCTTGCGAGCAACTTTCGCGCGGAGCAAAAGGAGGCATACTTTTTGCTCTTCGGATAACTTGGAGGGATTATGAAGAAAAAAATCGCAACATTTCTATCCTTGCTTCTGACGATTACCTCGGTTCTTGGAACTGGGATAACTGCCAGCGCAGCTGAGCCAGTTCTTAATTTTACGGTAAGCTCAGTGAGCGGCAAGCCTGGAGAGAAAGTAGATGTAACGGTTACTATCTCCGGCAACACAGGTACGGGAATTTCTAGCCTAGGAATCGCATTGACGTATGACAGAGACAAGCTAGACCTGGGCAACCCCGTAGATAATCAAAGGAGCGCCAACCTTCCTCTGGACTTGTATTCTAAATCAGCAACCTCTACGCAAGTGTTCAGTTTGGGCGATGACACTAGTCTTTTTGTGTTAAATAACGTTACTATCCTGACTTTGCCTTTCAAAATACTAGAGGATACCAGCGGCGGCAAGGTGGATCTTGTTATGTTCAGCCCGCCCTCGATAGGCGGCGCTTACGATAATATAAACGGAATTGTATATGAAACTTCGTTCACTCCTGGCGCTATTTCTATTATTAAGCCGCTCCCCAAAGTTTTGCCCTTGACAATTGCAGCGCCAGCCGTAGGGAATGTACCTGAATCAACAATAACGGGCGAAGGTTGCACAGGCACAGTGACATGGCAAGGGAACCCGTCTGTCTTTGCCTCAAACACAGCATATACGGCTACTTTTTCACTTGTTCCTGATGAAACATACGAGCCGTTTGACGCGCCATCTACTGTAACCATAAACGACGCCACAGTCACTCCTTCCACAAACACAGCAGGATCAATAACGTTTGACTACACGTTCCCCGCAACAGGAAACAAGAAGGACGTTAGCAACACCATAACATTCCATGACGCTGCTTATGTTTATGACGGAACAAAAAAGTCATTGCCTGAAGCAGCTACCTCAGACACTACTAGTGGAAAATTTAGCTATGTTGATGGAAGCGGCAACTCCATAGACCTGTCCCAAAAGCTCGCTGGAACATACAGTGTCAAGGCTGTCTATGACAGCGAGGTATCTCATGGAGAGAAAACAGCTGTCTTGACCATCAACAAAGCGCCGCTTGCAATTGTGGGCGCAGTGGCGACTGATCGAGCCTATGACAAAACAACAGCTGTCAACATAACAGGCTACGGACTAAGTGGAGTGGTTTCTGGCGATGCCGTAACCATCTCTGAGATATCTGGCACCGTAACTTCTGCAGATGTTGGGGAGGACAAGCCAGTAACAGTCACATTCACTCTCAGCGGAGCGGACAAAGACAATTATTCTCTGGCAGCTCCAACTGGCTTGACCGTCACCATATCAGCCTCAGAGCCAACATATGATGTTCCAACGGACAAGAATATAAAAGTCGGAAGCGCTCTAGCAACTTTTACTTCAGTGGCTCCAAGCAAAGGCGCTGGAATTGGCGGCGAGGACGTGCCTGGAACAGTTTCGTGGCACGTTGATGGCGCTTACTCAACTGCTGTCACGGAATCAGACGTTTCCGGCCTTGCAATCGGAAACATTAAATCGCTTTACTGGAAGTTCACGCCTGTGAGCGCTAATTACGCCACAAAACAAGGCGAAACCAGATTCACCATTGTCGACGGCGATCCCCAGCCTCTATTTTTCGCATCAGAAGGCCCGATCAACAAGACTTATGGAGATGCAACTTTTGTAAATGAACTTACTGGAGCTATTGGCGCAGTTAGCTATAAAAGCAGCTCAATCAGTGTCGCTACAGTGTCGTCCACAGGACAAGTGACAATTGTCGGGGCAGGCGAGGCTGTGATTACAGCGACAGCGGCAGCCATAGCGGGCCAGTATGCTGAAACTGAAGCAAGCTATACGGTTGTTGCAGCAAAGAAAACGCCAGCTTTAAGCGATTTGTCAGCAACCATCCCAACAGGAAGAACTTATACCGGCTTGCCGCAAGGCATTGCTGCCCCGTCCACGACAGCAACAGGCTTTGGAGCCATTTCAGTGAAATATGATGGTTTGGGAGATGTGCCAGCAAACGCGAAGACATATGCCGTAACCGCTGAAATAGCTGAAGGAACAAACTACACGTCAGCTAAGCTGGAGTTAGGCAACTATACCATAGCCAAAGCTAAGCTTACTCCCAGTGGCGCAACCGTGGCGCCAAAGACGTATGACGGGACAACCGCTGCTGATGTGACTGAAGTGTCTTTTTCAGGCTTGCAAAACAGTGAAACGCTGACAATTGATGATGATTATATCGTAACCGACGCCGCGTTCGACGCTGCTGACGTATTATTAGCGACTGCTGTAAGCGGCAATGTCACGCTTGTTGGCACGGCATCAAGCAACTATGAACTTGCAAGCGCTGAGTTCTCACAAACTGCTTTCATTGGAAAAGCAACCTTGGAAAGCGTCCCAACAGCGACTGTTTACGTTAATGCCAATGTTTCACGCACATTTAACCTTTCGGAGCTTCTTGTCTTGCAAAGCGGCTGGTCGTACAAAGTCGACAACAGCCTGGCGTCATCGCTGGTGGTTGACATCTCGACCAGCCAAGCGCTTACGGTGGTGCTGGCAAATGACAACTATGAAGAAGCGGAAGCGACGATCAATGCCATTGTTACGGATAAAGAGCTTGTAACGGAAATTTTGCCTCCCCTTGCTCTCGACAAGACCTACGACGGAGTTGAGGTTACTTACAGCGGCGACTGGACAGCAGAGTTCACGCCTGCGCATCCAGTAAACGCAGGGGACTATACTCTCTACCTTACGCGTGACGAGGATGAGGGACACATATACGAGCCTGTAACCATCGCATTCACCATTAGCAAAGCGGAATTGTCTGTTGTTGCTGACAGCAAAACCATAGCTAAAGGCATTGCTTTGCCAGAGTACACCATAACAACTTCACCCTCAAGCCTGTATGCTACGGACAGCTGGACAACATCCCCCGCAGCTAGCAGCCCGACCGCCAACGCAGCTATTGCTGGCGTATATCCGATACTCTTGACGCCTGGCGTTTTGAGCGCACCAGATAACTACAGTGTAACGTATGAGAACGGCACTCTTACAGTAGAGAAAGGCATTGACGCAAGCTTAGCCTCGCTATCTCTTGGAGCAGGCATCGCGCTTTCGCCAGCATTTGAATCAGGCACAGCCAGCTACACAACAAGTGTTCCCAACAGCGTGTCAAGCGTGACAGTTTCAGCAACGCCTAACGACTCCAGCGCGTCTGTCTCTGGAACTGGCAGCAAGGAGCTGGCTGTCGGCGAGAACATTTTCACTATAACAGTAACTGCCGAGGACGGAACAACAACAAAGGACTACACAGTGACCGTAACTCGCGCCAATCCGCCCGCAAAGAGCGCTGACGCCACTCTTGCCTCGCTATCGCTTGGCGCAGGCGTTGAGCTGTCGCCTTCATTCGAATCAGGCACAGCCAGCTACACAGCAAGCGTTCCCAACGGCGTGTCAAGCGTGACAGTTTCAGCAACGCCTAGCGACTCCAGCGCGTCTGTGGCTGGAACAGGAAGCAAGAATTTGGCTGTCGGCGAAAACATCATTACCATAACCGTGACTGCCGAAGACGGAACAACAACAAAGGACTACACAGTGACCGTAACTCGAGCGAATCCGCCCGAAAATAGTGCTGACGCCACTCTTGCCTCGCTATCGCTTGGCGCAGGCGTTGAGCTGTCGCCTTTGTTCGAATCAGGCATAGCCAGCTACACAGCGAGCGTTCCCAACGGCGTGTCAAGCGTTATAGTTTCAGCAACGCCTAGCGACCCTAGCGCGTCAGTGGCTGGAACAGGAAGCAAGAATTTGGCTGTCGGCGAAAACATCATCACCATAACCGTGACTGCCGAGGACGGAACAACAACAAAGAGCTACACAGTGACCGTAACTCGAGCCAACCAAGAAAGCAGCGGTGGAGGCAACGAAGGTGGCGGAGGTGGCATTTATGTGCCTTACATTCCATACACTCCAGCTCCAACTCCAGCGTCTGCTCAGCCTCAGTTGCCAAAGCTTGAACTTATTACGAAGCCATATGACGCTCCCGGAGCAAAGCTTAGCGTTAAGCCGTCAAGCAACCTGCTTATTTTGAACGGCATCAAGACAACATTCCCCGCGTTCCTCATCCATGATTACAACTTCTTGAAACTGCGCGACCTTGCTATGCTCCTAAGCGGCACAAAGAAGCAGTTCTCTATTGGGTGGGATTCTTCAAAGAACATTGTCACGATTTCATCAGGAAAATCATATGCCTCCGTTGGCGACGAGCTTAAGTCTCTTGCTAGCGGCAACCAAGCAGTTGTATCTACAACACAGAAATTTATTGTAGACGGAAAGACGATAGAGCTGGTTGGCTACAACTACAACGGTTACAACTTTGTGCGGCTTCGTGACATCGCCATCCTGCTTGACTTCAGCTTAGCTTATAGCGCCAATGATATTACTGTCAATATAGACTTGAATAATCCTTACAAAGAGTAAGCAACCCCCAAATAAGGATGCCTTGCTCAGCAAGGCATCCTTTCTATTTTTAGTTGTGCAGTAATTTTAGTATCGCTCTCTAAATGCTAATTTAATTAAAGTGAGCTATATTTTCAAGGCTTGTGCTTAGTTTAGCCATCATAAAACAACTTTTAAGGTGGAATACTTTTAAGCTAAGGTCTGTAAAGTAATATTAATTTTTCTAAACGAATGTTTCTTTGCAAGAAAATGGGGGAACCTAAATGAAATTTATCTCTATGCTTAAAAGAGCTACAGCTTTACTAATGACTTTAGTGCTTATTGTTGGCTTTTCTGATTTCTCAGTTGTACAAGCATTCGCGGCAAGCGAAAATTCTGCGGGTGAATCAGAAAACCAGTTTGTCACAATTGGCGAAGAATCTTACAAAGTAGATTGGGATCTTCCTGCAGAAACCGTCGACATTACAGAAACCTCTTCAGAGGAAATGGCTATGGCTGAAGTCCTTTTTGATGAATCGCTTCAGGAGGCAACTGAAGCCGGCCTAGAAATAGCCGATGATACTGAGTTTGCCGATGATACCTCTTACAAGGCAGAATCTGAGCCAGGAAACGAAAACGATGAAGAATCTCTGTCAGATGAAATGGTTGCTCTAGATGAAACAAATAGCGTACTTGAATTCACTAACGTAGGAAAATATGTGACAATTACTGATTGCAACGATTATGCCACTCAGGAGCAAATCGAAGCAGAGTTACGTAATATTGAAAACGCAGGTTATTTGATCACTTATATCGGTGATTTTGCTTTTACGAATTGCGATTGGCTTGAAAGCATTGCCTTGCCAGATACAATAATCGAGATAGGCAACTATGCTTTTTATGACTGCAACTTCCTTAGGGATATCACTCTTCCTTCAAAAGTTGAGAAGCTGGGAAGCATTTTTATCGGGCAAACATTGGTCACGACTATTACAATACCCAAAACAGTGAAAGAAATGGTAAGTGCATTTGCAAACACTAAGTATCTTTACAATGTCTCGTTTGAAGATGGGATAAAGAAAATTCCAGATCAAGCACTTTCTCTTGCAACGTCTGTTACTACTGTAATTCTCCCTGACAGCGTTACTGACATCGGACAATATGCATTTAACGGGGCAAGTGAATTAGCAAATATAAGCAGGGACGGCATAGGTGGAGCAATCATCCCGTCAGAAGTAAAATCTATAGGAAATGATGCGTTTTATCATACGGCAATTACAAGCCTTAAGTTTGAAGCAAGTTCTGACAAGTATTTTCCCCAATACATTATTGGATATCGAGCTTTCGAAGAATGCCAAAACTTAAAAAGCATCGAGTTCTCAACAAATATCAAGGGCATTGGCGATTATGCTTTTGCAGGTTGCACTTTGCTTCAAAACTTGGAACTTCCAACCACTATAACTGAGATAGGCTCTGGCGTTTTTGAAAACTGCTCAAGGCTTGAGGATTTTGCTTTACCACCGAAAGTAGAAAGTATTGGAAGCAATTTTATCAGTGGAACTAGGATATCCGCTATCATAATACCGAAAACGCTCACTGAAGTTAACATTATCGGTAATAATGGCCCGTTTTCTGGTGTGAGTAATCTTACGCATGTCATATTCGAGGATGGCACTAAAAAGATTCCTGATTACGTGCTTTACGACGCAAGTTCAATAGTTTCAGTCGTGTTTCCTGACAGCGTCACAGAAATTGGCTATTATGCGTTTAATGGCGCTAGCTCCTTGCGGTATATGAACAGCAATAACGAGGTGATCATTCCTTCAGAAATAAAGGCTATTGGCTATTATTCATTTTCAAACACAGCTATATCGAAAGTTAAATTTGAAGAAAGCAATGACAAGTATTTTCCCAGTTACGTAATCCAAACAGGCGCGTTCGCAAATTGCCAATCTTTGCGAGAAGTCGAATTTTCAACCAACATCAAGGGCATCGGCGATTCAGCATTTAGTGACTGCCCACTTCTAAATGACCTAGAGTTTCCAGATACAATAACAGAAATTGGCAACCAAGCTTTTAGCGGTTGCACTCGTTATGATAATTTCACTTTCCCAGCGAAAGTGGAAAAACTCGGTTATGAGATCTTAAAAGGGACAAGGATTTCATCAGTCATAATACCTAAAACAGCCACAGTGATGAATTTTGCTAGCTCACTATTGGGCCCGTTTAGCGGCGCAGACTATCTCGAAAAGGTCATATTTGAGGATGGCACCAAGAAAATACCAGATTATGCTCTTTACGGTGCGCAATCTGTGACATCAGCTATTCTTCCTGAAAGTGTCACAGAGATAGGCAGGTATGCATTTAATGGCGCGTCATCTCTAAAGGCAGTTAACGCAAGCGGTGAGGCGGGAGTGATCATCCTGCCAGAAATAAAGGCAATCGGAGACTATGCGTTTTCTAACTCGTCAATTTCTAGTATCAAATTTGAAAAAAGCAGTGACAGGTTTTTCCCTCAATACACAATAGGTTCTTATGCGTTTAGCGATTGCCAAAATCTTAGAGAGGTCGAATTTTCCGAAAACATCAAAGGCATTGGAGATTCAACTTTTGCTGGTTGCATTGCCTTGGATAATTTAGCTTTTCCAGATACAATAACAGATATCGGAGATAGAGCGTTTGAGGGATGTATACGTTATGAAAATTTCACGCTCCCGTTGAAAGTGGAAAAACTCGGCATAAATATTATCAGTGGAACAAGAGTGCCCTCTATTACCATACCAAAAACAATAGCAACAATGGCTTATTCTGGTTATGACGGCGCACTCAGCGGCGCCAAATACCTTACGCATGTCACTTTCGAGGATGGAATCAAGAGAATACCTGATTACTCGCTTTATTACGCGCAGTCAGTGACATCTGCATCATTGCCTGAGAGCGCCATCGAGATAGGAAATTATTCGTTTTGTAACGCTTCATCTCTTGTAGATGTCAATAGCGACGGAGTTACGGGAGTTGTTATCCAGCCAGAAGTAAAGTCAATAGGAATTTTGGCATTTTCAGCAACACCAATTGCAAGTGTCAAGTTTAACTCTAGTGCAGACAAGTATTTTGTCCCTTATAAAATCGGAGATGGTGCATTTAGTCATTGCCAAAACCTGAGAAGTGTCGAATTTTCCGCTAATATCAACGGCATAGGTCGTGAAGCCTTTAATGGATGCATAAAACTGGATAATATTGATTTTCCAAGCACGATAACAGAAATAGATAACTATGCGTTTAACGGCTGCTCGCGCCTTGAAAATTTCACTCTCCCCACAAAAGTGAAGACTCTCGGATTCCATATAATAAGCGGCACAGGAGTAGCATCTCTCACAATACCGAAAACAGCAACAAATATTAATGCTCAAGCTTTTGAGGCAACAGAATATCTTACAAGTGTCACGTTTGAAAGCGGCACAAAGAAAATATGCGATTACATGCTTTATGGCGCTCAATCAACTACAGAAGTTGTGATCCCGGACAGCGTTACCGAAATTGGCTTTTTTTCATTTTACGGCATGTCATCGCTTGACAGACTGTATATACCGCCGAGCGTTATAACAATTTCCGTCGACGCTTTTACTGAACGGAGCAAGAATTTTGCAATCATAGGTGAATTGGACAGCTATGCTCGTAGCTATGCAGAAGATAATGGCATCCCATTCATTTCAAAAGAAGAAAATTATGTTACTCTAAATGCGGATGATAAAACAGACACCGATACCATTTCCATATTCGGTTTAGCCTCGCCTGGCAAAGAAGTGCGAATATATGACGGAAACACGCTCATAGCGAATTTGAAAACAAATAAGAGCGGCAGGTACAACGGATCCGTGAAGCTTGTTGACTGCGTAGACAATTCATGGCACAAAATAAGCGCCAAAGTAAGCTCCAACGCTGGCGACGGCGTTGCTTCTAAAATGATCTTGTTCCAGATTAACGCTCCGCAAGTCACAAGCTTCCATATGCTTCATAATGGGCAGAAAATCAATTTGATAACTGCTGACGGCAGACGGCAAACCTTGACTTTCCAGCCCGGATCGATTTTCACTTTTGAAGTAAAGATCGCAAACGCAGATACAGTGGAAAGATTGTTTATTTACAGCGAACGCGATGGAATAGACAGTAGGCTTGAAGCCAAGTACGACAGAAAGCGGGACGTATTTATAGCAAGCGGGATGTTCAACGATGATCCAAACTACGTTCCAGGGTCAATAAGCCTAAAGTTGCTAACTAGGTTCAAGCAATATGAGGCGGATTTCAGCAAGACTTATACATTGGAGGAACTTCAGGCGCTTCGCGATCAGCAGAGTGATGAATGGCGCAACGCCACAGTCCAGGTTATCGAAAGCTCCGATGGAAAAGCAGAATATGTCTTGACTTTGGATGACAGCTCAAAAACCAGAATTAACGCAAAGTTTGAGCATCAGGATAACGTAAGCTATACACACAGCCAATTGATAGCAAACGGCTATACGCGTGTTGGGGATAGCACAAAGTACTACAAGCTAGTTTATCCTGACCTTGACTTGCTAGACCTGACCGATGAATTCATTGAGGTTTCGCAAACCTGGGTCGACATCGGCTCAAAAACGCTTGATTATTTTTCAGTCATGGAATCGCTCGACATGGGCAGCCTGCCCAGCGGGCTGGAGTATCTTTTGGGCGGCCTTGATACGCTCTTGGATTATGCTGACGCTCTTGATAAAATAGACAAAGGAGTGCGCACCGGCAAAATCAATGAAGAAACAGCGCGGCAACTTCGGAAAAGAGCTGGAGACATCACTCTGTCTACCGGGTTTGTAAATGTTCTTATATCCCTTGGCAGTTCATTGGCAACAAGCTTCTTTGGAGGGCCGTTTGGCTGGGCAGGCCTAGGAATCGCTTTGACAGGCATTGTAGTGTCAAAGTCCTGGGACTATATCAGCAGCTATTATCTCGATCTCATCCTATCGCAGTACAGGCTCTCAATTGGCGGATACATAATCATCATTGATCCGTCAGGCTACATTTACGAGGCAGTCACCTCCAACCGCCTGTCAGGCGTAACAACTACAGCATACTACAAAGCGAGCGAGAATGACACTCCCGTTGTTTGGGACGCTTCAGAGTGGGATCAGTACAATCCATTAACAACTGATGCTGAGGGGCGCTACGCATGGGACGTGCCTGAGGGGCTGTGGCAGGTCAAGGCTGAGAAACCTGGATACAGCACGGTTTACAGCGAATGGATGCCCGTTCCGCCGCCGCAGACTGATGTCAACTTCGCCTTGGTTTCCACATCAGCGCCTGAAATATCCAGGCTCAACGTATACAGCTCCTATGCGGAGGTTGAGTTCTCGCAATACATGGATCCAGCAACGATAACTGCTTCCTCTGTTTCGCTGAAAGCGAAAGACGGAGCAAGCATCCCGTTCGCCTTGTCATTCCCCTCAACAGAGAAGTCGCTTGACGGCACTGTCTATGCCAAGGTCTTCAAGTTGACCTACACAGACAGCTACAAGGCTTCAAGCGGAGAGTACACGCTGGCTGTCACAAGCGAGGCAAAGAACTACGCCGGAAAGCCAATTTCTGCAACATCCAGCACAGCAAGCTATGCCAATCCTGTGTCGCTCGTCATGCCTAAATCCTTGTCTTTGAATTATGGGCAAGCGGCCAAGGTTGACATAACCGCTATAAACTACGTTTCAGGACTGACTATCCAAGCTTTCTGTGAGTTTGATGATATCGCCAAGGTGGTCGGCCAGCCGTCCTTTGATGCAAGCGGCAACGCAAGCTTCAATATCGAAGGCATATTGCCAGGCGAAACCAATCTTGTGGTAATGATACCTGAAGTCGGCATACTCCATATAATACCTTTGGTTGTGGCTACAATTCCAGAGGATGAAGCAGCCTTGCTCATAACCCCTGGCGATGGAACAGAAGTCATGAGTGGCGGGACGCAGGCGTTTTCTGTGACCTCCGGCGGAGTTTCCGTCTCAGCTTCGTGGTCGGTGTCAGGCGGCGCGAAAGCCGGCACAGCCATCGACGCAGTGACCGGACTGCTTACAATAGCACCAGACGAAACCGCCAAAGAGCTGGCTGTGACGGCAACTGTCGGCCAGGCTACGGCTACGGCCAAGATCGCCGTGGCGCTTTCAGGCAACATCCTCTATGGCGATGCGGACGGCGACGGAGCGCTGACCCGGACGGACCTCGCTCGGATGCGGCAGTATTTCGCGGGCTGGCCTGTTGAAATCAATGAGGCTGCGGCTGATGTCGTGGTGAACGGCGTTGTTGATCGCGCGGACCTTGCGAGAATGAGGCAATATTACGCGGGTTGGGAAGTCACGTTAGGATAAGGGCGCTCATTCTTCGCCATTACTAATTGGAAAAGCAATTGCAAGCATATTCTAATAAATTAATCGCGCTTGACTTGCTCCTGACAATCGCATTGGCTCTTAGAGCTTATGCGATTGTCGGTTGACGTGAAATATTCATCTAAATTGTTTCGTTGCAATTTCGAACATTTTAAAGCTAGATGCAATTAACTACTTTGTTAAATCGCGCTTGCGTCATATTAGGAGGAAAAAAATTGGGAATCAAATTTCTTAAAAGCGTTGTTGCTATCATGCTATCTATCGCGTTTATGGGATCATATAGCTCCCCAACATACGCATTGACAGCTAATGCCGTCTCCGATAATAAGGCTCTTAACCCTGAATCGTCAGACGAATTCATAACTGTAGAAGCTGTTGAGCCAGATTCAAATGCGCAAAATGTTGAAACGCCATCATCATCATCATCTGCTGAGCCAACCGAATCATTTACTGAAGAGGCAGAAACTGCTTTAGAGGCAGAAAGCGACTCAACTGAGAAAGCAACCTCCAGTGATACGCCAGAAATAACATCAGAAGACCATGCTGAAGAAGAAGCAGATGAAATTGATTTAGAAGAAGCAGATGAAATTGCTTTAGATGAAGCAGATGAAATTGCCTTAGATGAACCAAACCTCTATGAAAAATCTATAAATGCACTTCAAACTGCTCTGGCACTTGATGCGACTGAAAATGTTCTTACGTACACAGTCAACGGAACAAACGCGATTATCACGGATTGCCAGTTAACTGCTACCTCTGCTCAAGTTGAAGCAGGATTTCAAACGATTATTAATGAAGGGTATACAATTTCCGCTATCGGTAACGGAGCGTTTTGGGGTTGCGAAGAACTTGTTTATATTTCTCTTCCGGATACAGTAACTGAGATAGGCAATAATGCATTTAATCTTTGTACCTCGCTGGAAAATATCACCCTATCTGCAAACTTGGAAATTGTAGGTGAAAAGTTCATTTCGGGAACAAAGATTTTATCAATCACTATACCAAAATCTGTTACCTCATTTTCGGATTTAGGTGCATTTAAAGATGCTTCAAACCTAGTTCATGTTACATTTGAGCAAGGCACAATTAATATTCCAAGCTATGTGCTCTACCAAGCGCGCTCTGTAAAATCAATCTCAATACCAGAAAGCGTTGCCTCAATCGATGATCATGCATTTAACTATTGCATAGCTTTAGATAACGTCGAACTGCCAGACTCGATTATTGAAATCAAAAATTTAGCGTTTTACGGATGCGAATCACTCAAGAATATCAAGCTTCCAGCAAAAGTGGAAAAGCTAGGCGGAAACATCATCCAAGGAACGAGCATATCCTCCATCACAATACCAAAAACAGTAACTACAGTAAATAGTTATGCTTTTAGCGGAACTGATTACCTTATCCAAGCAACATTTGAGGATGGCATTGTTAAAATTCCTGCCAATGCTCTCTCTAATGCAAAATCTTTGACGTCAGTCACAATCCCGAGCAGTGTCAAGGAAATTGGCAATAGCGCATTTGACGGTTGCTTATCCCTTGAAAATTTAATCCTTCCTCCCAATGTAGAAAAGCTTGGAAACTCGCTTATCAGAGGAACCAAAGTTTCTTCTATCACATTACCGAGATCTGTTACCGAAACAACAATGTCAGGCGGCAATGGACCATTAAGTGGTGCGGAATACTTAACTAAAGCCACATTCGAGGATGGAATTAAGGCGATTCCGAATTATGCGCTTTACGGCGCCAAATCACTAACTGAGGTCATTATTCCCAATAGCGTCACCATTATAGGAGATAATGCTTTTAGAGGATGCATTGCCCTAAAAAGCATTTCTTTGCCTGATACTATATTGGAAATTGGATATTCTGCATTTGAAGGCTGTGAATCTTTAGAAAGCTTGACACTTCCGGCGAAAGTGGAAAAGCTCTCAAGCACGATCATTCGTGGAACAAAGGTGTCCTCTGTCATCGTTCCGAAGACGCTTACAACGTTTAGCAGCGATGGCGCATTTAACGGCGCTGAGCTTCTAACGCAAGTCGATTTCGAGGACGGAACAATTAAGGTTCCAAATTATGCGCTTTCTAATGCAACAAAAGTGACATCAATCATTTTGCCTGATAGCGTCACTGAAATCGGCAACTACGCATTTAATGGCTGCCAGTCTCTCACGAATTTTACGATAACTGACAAAATAGAAAAACTTGGCAGCGCATTCCTTGGCGGAACTGGAGTATCTTCTATCACGATTCCAAAAACAGTCACAATAATGCAGAGTTCCACTGGCGCATTTTATGGAGCGAACAATCTCACCAACATTGTTTTCGCGGATGGGACAACAAGAATACCGGAATACGCTCTTAATGACGCATCATCAATAACATCTGTCACAATTCCCGACTCTGTCACAGTTATTGGAAAATATGCCTTTCTAGATTGCACTGCCATTGATAACCTTACGTTTTCGGATGCAGTAACTGAAATAGAAGAGTATGCATTTTCGGGTTGCAAAAATCTCAAGAACATATCTCTTCCAGCGAAAGTAATAAAGCTTGGCAACAACATTCTTGACGATACAGGAGTAACGTCGATTACTATACCGAAAACGTTTGTGCCGGTTAAAAACAACAGCGCATTTAATGGCGCCAGAAACCTCAAGCAAGCGATTTTTGAAGCTGGAACAACTGAAATTCCAAACTATGCTCTTTTTCAAGCGATTGAACTTACATCAATCGTTTTCCCTGATACAATCACCCGTATCGGTGATTATGCATTTTATGCATGCGTCTCCTTGAAGAACCTTTCTTTGCCAGATACGATTAAGGAAATAGGCAATAACGCATTTGAGAGATGCACGGCTCTAGAAACCATCGCTCTTCCTGCAAATGTAGAAAAGCTAGGCTCTACGATCCTTAGAGAATCAAAGGTGGCCTCTATCATTATACCCAAGACAGTCACAGTAATGTCGGGTGCGCTTATTGGGGCGAAAAATCTCACACAAGTAACTTTCGAGCATGGAACAACTAGAGTTCCTCCTTACGCCTTTAACTCAGCCGCCGTAACGTCTGTCACGCTCCCTGACACAGTAACGGTCATTGGCTACGGCGCTTTTAGTGGTTGCATAGCACTTAATAACATTGTTTTGCCAAACTCTATTATAGAAATCGGAGATGACGCATTTGAAGAATGTTCGTCTCTTGATAATTTAATTTTACCTGCAAACGTGAATAAACTTGGCTCAGCATTTATCAGCAGAACTAAAGTGGCTTCAATAACCATTCCTAAATCAGTCACAACAATGGTTCCACATGCTTTTTATCGGGCCGAATATCTCACCGAAGTCATCTTTGAAGAAGGTACAACAAAAATTCCGGATTACGCGCTTTCAAACGCTACTAAGGTATCATCTGTCATTATTCCTGATGGTGTTTTGAGTATAGGAGAGTATGCATTCCAGGGTTGTGTAGCTCTCGATAATATCTATCTGCCAGCCACGATTAAAGAAATAGGCAATCAAGCGTTTATCGGCTGCGCTAATCTTGATGATTTCAAACTGCCTGCAAAAGTAGAAAAACTAGGAAATTTAATCCTCAAAGGAACTAAAGTATCAACTCTAACCATACCCAAAACAGTTACAACGTTTCCCAATTACAGCGCTTTCAAAGACGCTGATTATCTTGCCGAAGTCATTTTCGAGGATGGCACTGAGAAAATTCTTAGCAGAAGCCTTTTTGAAGTTGAGTCTGTGACAACAGTCGTGCTTCCAGACAGTGTAACATCAATTGGCAATACTGCATTTTATAATTGTGTTTCCCTAGTTAACATTAACCTTCCTGACTCTATAATAGAAATCGAGGCATCTGCATTTTCGGGTTGCACTAGCCTCGAAAATATATCACTCCCTGCTAAAGTTGAAAAACTCGGCAGTTTATTTCTGTCTGGAACAAAGGTGGCGTCTATTACCATTCCAAAGACTGTCATATCATTAAGTGGAGTGACTTTTGACGGCGCAAATTATCTCGCTAATGTCACCTTCGAAGACGGAACGACAAAAATCTTAGATAATGCGCTTTATAACGCTCAGTTTGTAACATATGTCATTATACCCGAGAGTGCCACAGCTATTGGCAATTCAGCGTTTTACAATACAAAATCTTTAGAAAGACTATATATTCCTCCAAGTGTCACAAGCATTTCCAGCAACGCTTTTCTTAGTGCTAGCCAAAACTTAGTAATTCTCGGTTATATAGACAGCTATGCGCAAATATACGCTGAAAAACAGAAGATTGACTTTCTCCCGTTAACAGACGATAAATATGTTTCTTTAATGTTCGACGACAGGACAAGCAATGAAAATTTTAGCCTGCATGGATTTGCAGCTCCAGGCAAAGAAATTCAGGTTTATGACGGAGCCACATTAATTGCAACTTTCATTTCCAACAAAAGTGGCAGGTTTAGCGGTTCGGTCAAACTCACTGACCCTATTGATAATTCAGTGCATACAATCCGTGCGCAAATAACTTCAGACACTGGTGCCGTTATTGTCGCCTCAAAATCAATAGTTTATCAGCTAGGCGCTCCACGAGTGACTGTATTTAATATGTTTCACAACAGCCAAAAAGTCAATTTGCTCGCCACTGATAATAGGCGCAAAATATTAATTTTCCGTTCTGGACAAATATTCACGTTTGAAGTGAAAATTGAAAACGCGGAAATGATAGAAAAATTGTTTGTAAATAGTGAGCGCAATGGCATCAACAGCACGCTTGAAGCAAAATACGACCAAGAACGCAATATCTTCATTGCAAGCGGACTGTTCAACGATGATCCAAACTATGTCCCAGGTTTTATCACCATAAGATTATTTATAAAGGGCGAATCAAACTTTGTAGAGTTTGGCCCATCCAAAGATTGTTATGCATTCAGCATTGATCCGTCAGGCTATATTTTCGAGGCAGTCACGTCCAATCGGCTGATCGGGGTAACGACCACAGCTTACTGGACGGAGCTGCTGCAAGACGGCACTTATGCAGCTGAAGCGCTGTGGGACGCTACAGAGTGGGATCAATACAACCCGTTGACAACTGACATTGAGGGGCGCTACGCATGGGACGTGCCTGAGGGCTTGTGGCAGGTCAAGGCTGAGAAAGCTGGGTACACCACCGTATACAGCGAATGGCTGCCCGTCCCGCCTCCGCAGACTGACGTTAACATCGCCATGGCCTCCACCTCAGCGCCTGAAATATCCAGGCTAAATGTTTACAGCTCCTACGCTGAGGTTGAGTTCTCTCAGTATATGGATCCGACAACGGTAACAGCTTCCTCTGTTTTACTGAAAGCGAAAGACGGAGCAAGCATTCCGTTCGCCTTGTCATTCCCCTCAACAGAAAAAGCGCTCGACGGCACAGTGTATGCCAAGGTCTTCAAGCTGGCCTATGCAGACAGCTACAAGGCTTCAGGGGAGGGCTACTCGCTTGCGGTCACTGGCGCGGCAAAGAACTACGCCGGAACCCCAATCACCCCGGCAAGCAGGACGGCAGCTTGCGCTGAGCCAGTGTCCCTTACGATGCCCAAGTCCCTGGCCTTGAGCTACGGACAACCAGCAACAATTGACATCCTGGCTGAAAACTACGTTACAGGACTGACTATCCAAGCTTTCTGCGAGTTTGAGGAAATCGCCAAGGTAGTCGGGCAACCCTCATTTGATGCAAACGGAAAGGCAAGCCTAAAAATCGAGTGCATACTGCCGGGAGAGACGAATCTTGTCGTAATGGTTCCCGAGGCTGGCATACTCCATATAATTCCGTTGTCCGTGTCGGCAGTCCCTGAAGCTGGCGCACTAACTGTCGCACCCGGCGACGGAACAGAAGTCATGAGGGGAGGGACGCTGGCGTTTTCGGCAACATCCGGCGGAGCTTCCGTCTCTGCGGTGTGGTCTGTGTCAGGCGGCGCGAAAGCCGGCACAGCCATAGACGCCTCAACGGGCGTTTTGACGATAGCTTCGGATGAAACCGCCAAGGAGCTCACGGTAACAGCGGATACCGACCAAGTTTCAACCACGGTCAGGATCAAAGTGGCGCTTTCAGGCAACATCCTCTATGGCGATGCGGACGGCGACGGATCGCTGACCCGGACAGATCTCGCTCGGATGCGGCAGTATTTCGCGGGCTGGCCTGTTGAAATCAATGAGGCTGCCGCTGATGTCGTGGTGAACGGCGTTGTTGATCGCGCGGACCTTGCGAGAATGAGGCAGTATTACGCGGGTTGGGAAGTTGCATTAGGCCAGTGATCAGCTTGATGCCAACAACATTTTGACTTGGTGCATATCCCAAAATTCCAAAAAAGGATCGCGGTGCTTTGACAGCGTTTGCTCGGGCTTCCGTGAGCAACAATCCTTAAAATTAATTTTGGGATATGCTTTTAATTCTAAATTGAAAAAAATTAGGATTCTCCCGTAATAATTCAAGCGATGCTGAAAAACAACGGAGAAGAGTAAGTGCATATCCCAAAATTCCGTATTAGTGCCAGAAAAATCCTTGCGAATGCTTCAACTAGTTTGCTCGGGCTTCTGCGAGCAAACATCCGGATTTTTCTGGCACCCCGGATATAATTTTGGGATATGCTCTAAGAGAAAATCCTTTGTTCAAGCCATTTTCGCATTACAGAACTGTTGCGGCAGAATCATATTAGGACGTGTGTGATTATGAGTAAATATATGGGATTTATAATAGCTATGCTCCTATCAGTTGCGTTAGTCTTCGAAGCTAGCACAATTGTATACGCATCTGAGCCAACAATTAATTTTGCAGTAAGTTCAGCAAGCGGAAAGCCAGGAGATACGGTAAATATAACAATTAGCATTTCAGGAAACACTTTGGGAATCTCCAGCCTTGGAATTGCCCTGACTTATGATCGAGAAAAATTGGAGCTTGGCAGCCCAATCTCAAATCAATCAAACTCAAATTTGCCGTTAGATGACTATTAC
>JAISWZ010000219.1 GCA_031270945.1 Clostridiales bacterium
ATAAGAGAGGATGAAGCGGTAAAGCAAAGACTCCTGAAAGAGCTCAAAGAATTCTACATTGGGTTTGAAGACTTTGACCTGGTTGTAGATGGCAATGCACTTCAACTCGTCTTCTTAGAAAAAGGACTCTCTTCTCCTGTTCCTGCTAGCCGCTTGTCAGACGGGGCATTGAGATACCTGAGTTTCCTTGCAATATTGCTGAATCCTGACTTGCCCCCTCTTCTATGCATCGATGAGCCTGAACTGGGGCTTCACAATGACGCGTTGCTGTCTCTTACGGAACTGATCAGAGAAACCTCTGAAAAGTGCCAGATCATCATAACTACACACTCTCAGATGATCGTCGACGTCTTGTCAAAAACTCCTGAAGCGGTGCTGGTATGCGAGAAAACGGACAAAGGCACAAAGTTAACCCGCCTTGACGGAGAAAAGCTCAAGCCATTGCTGGAGCAGTATTCTCTTGGCGAGCTTTGGTCAAAAGGCGAGATTGGCGGCAATCGCTGGTAAGGTTGGATTTGGGGATGCCTGGTTATGGCGTAGAGCGAGAGGTATCCTGATGGCCGTCTGACAGCATAGGATAATGGTTGTGTGTGCTTCCGTTAGAGAAAAGTCCTGGGATCTGCGCTTTTCGTCAAGCGCGAGCATGAGGCTAACTTTAGTTTTAAAGAAAACCGCAAAACCCCCCTGGGCAAGCCCAGGGGGGTTCGTTTTTGGATATTTGAAGAAGGGTCTGCGGCTAGGCCTGAAGGCGTACCACGGGCTGATCTGTGCCATTTAAGGGTGTGGCGACAAAGAATAGTTTTGACAATAAGCCAAGAATTATACGCCAACATAAGGTGAGCGCTTGACGCTTGCCTTCAATGCGTCGGTTGAGCTGGAGCAGGTTTTTCGGTTTTTCTCAAGCATAGTTTAGCCAGCAATGGCGTGAATTATGCTTGTATCTTGAAAAGCGTCACGAGGCGCGTCTTCCCATCTACCCCTCGGATTCATACCCGCGAACCAGGCTGGGGGCAAGCCACATGGGCCATTGGATGCTTTTGTCAACAGTTGCGGGCCTCGCCATGGCAGGGGTGGGCGAAAAGCGTCACGAGGCGCGTCTTCCCATCTGCCCATCGGATTCATACCCGCGATCCAAGCTGGCGGCAAGCCACACCCCGCGATTTGACAGCTGTTGGGGTTAAGCCTGAGTTGCAGTCTCCAGTTCTTTGACAGCCTTTTGGACATTTAGCGATGCCACAATAATGACAACCAGGACAGAAGCTGCAGCCGGTATAGCCAGGTACATAAAGCGGATCATATTGATAGCGCCTGCCGTTTGAATTTCGACAAGACCGTTGTATCCGCTTAAGGCAAGCAGCCAGCCGCAAATGGCCGAGCCAATGCCGGAACCCAGTTTCATGCCCATTGAGGAGCAGCTATACATAGTGCCGTCCAAGTGAACATTGTCTTTCAGGAAAGTGTATTGCGCGGCGTCAGCGATGACAGCGTAGAGAGTTCCGATCATGGGAGCGGAACCTAACCCTTTGATCATTTGAGACGCCAAGAAAAGGGGCAGGTTTCCCATATACCCAAATATAACAACGGGTATCGAGAAGATGACGCTGATAATCAGGCCAGTCAGGTTGACTCTGTATGTGCCAAATTTTTTGACCAGCATAGGAGTGACGGCCAGTCCGATGATTATAGGTATCATGCCTGCCATGGAGATTAGTCCCAAGAGTGACGGATCACCAAGCGCGTATGTGCAGAAGTATATGCCGACACCAGAGGAGATGCCTTGGAGCATGTAGGTGACAATGTAATAGCTGAGAATCAAAAGATAGAACTTGTTGCTAACCAGCAACTTTATGTTGTTTGCAAAGGAACGCTTTTCCGTGACAGGAACTTTGTTGCCAGCGACTGAGTCCTCTTCGGGAACCTCTTTGACTGACAAGACGCAGATCATGTTAAAGAGCACCATTAGCAGTGAGAAGACGATAGCAGTCATCCGCCATCCAGCAACAAAGTTGCCCTCGTTGCCGCCGAACGTGCCAACTAATCCCATGGTAACTGAAGATATGCCTATTCCGGCTACTAATGCGAACATGAAACGAATTGAGCCAACCTGCACACGCTCATTGGGGTTCTTGGTCATCAGGGCTGTAAGCGAACCGTAGGCGATATTGTTCGCTGTATAGAAAACTGCGTTAAGCAATGTGTAGATTATGAAGAAGTAGGCGTACTGTATGAATTCTGATGTATTTGGTATCATGAACAGCAGCATTTCGCACAAAGCCAGCGGGAAGGTAGACCAAAACATCCAGGGTCTCGCCTTTCCCATCTTGGATTTAGTATTATCCATAAGCCCGCCAAAAAATACATCCGTTACGCCATCGAGCAGCTTCGAAGCCATCATCAGGGTTCCGACAATGCCAGAGTTCATGCCTACGGTATTGGTAAGGTATATGAGGATGAAGGAAGATACAAAGGTAAACATGAAGTTGGATCCCATATCGCCTGAGCCATACGCTACCTTCTGCCAGTTTTTCAAGTACTTCTTTTCGTTCATGCTACATCCTCCTTTGCGTATCTCGAAAATATAGGAAAGAGCCATAGACAAAGCTTTTTTGGGCTTTTATGGCTCTTCCCTGGGTCTGAGATACTTTATGATACTACAATTACCTTTTCCGTTTCTCCGCAGACATTTGACGAGATTTTAACCCTGATTTCCCCAGCTTCGCCGGATGAGCGCACTACGGCGAGCAAATAGCCGTCATACGTAGTCCAAGCAGTGTTTTGGTAGCTGTTTGGGCTTTTGGGATCGGCGCTTCCAAATCCCAAGAGTTTCCCGCAACCTTCAACAGAGATTTTTATTTCCTGGCTTTCGAACAAGTTTTGCAGACCATTTTTGTCTTCCAAAGTGATTGTGACATATGCAAGATCTGGCAAGCCTGCGGACAAATTTGGTCTGTCAATATCGATGTTTAAGGCAACTGCGCTTTCGGCGGTTTGCAACGAATAGGACTCACAGGGCGTTTCGTTTCTGACGGCGGTTGCTGTCAACGTTCCTGAAGCGTAGGGTATGTTGAAATGAGCCACAAATCCGTTGCTCTCTCCGGCTGGCTGTTTGCCGAAAGACTTGCCATTCAAAGAGAGCTCCACTTCGTCCGCGTCTGAAAACACATCGATAGAAGCAGGTTCTCCTTCAAACCCTGGCCAAGTCCAACTGCTTATTGCGTCTTTATGCATCCAGGATGTTTTGCCTGGTTTCTGGCCATTCCTGTTTATCCGTTCTACACTGATGTAAGGCTCTTTTCGCAGACCGAAGACTGTTTCACGCAGAAAACTGATGGGACGCCTGTATCCGATCAAGTCGATATCTCCGACATATGCGGCCTTATCCGGGAAAGTGGCGCTAAACGCAGTTTTGCCTTCGTACTGGAATACTCCGATCCCCGCTTCTCCCAAATAGTCATAACCAGTCCATGTCATGTCGCCTATGACATGCGGGTTTCTTTTCACGATACCCCATAGCCTAGCGATGTCTGGAGGAAAGGTCTCTGTTCCCAGCACGATCCGGTTTGGCCTGATTGTGCCGTCCAACTCATGTCGACCTGTCAGGTAGTTGTAGCCCGCGATATCCAAAGCCCCTGCCGCTTCTTCCAGCTTTTCTGTCATGATTGGATGACTGGCTATCGCGTCTGCTACCGGGCCCTCCATTACGTTCATCATTCCGTTTAATTCGTCTGAGCCAGTGCTCTCGCCGCTATTTGCGCTGCTGGCCTTTTGCGCCATCTCTTCTGGCGTGATTCCTGTGATGTCCGCCAGAATCTTTCCTAGATCTTGCATTACAGCTATAAGGCCGTTTAAAGCGTTGGTTGTGTACCGCGATGGATCTTCCCGCTTGAACTTCTCTGCGATCTTCCTGTTTAGCGCCGCTCCGTTAGCGGTGCTTATCTCTTGAATTTCATTCCCTATACAGTACATGATTACGCTTGGATGGTTGAAGTCTTTCCCGACCATCAGCTCAACGTCCTTTTCCCAGTAGTCCGGGAAATACTGAGCGTAGTCGTTGGTATTCTTAGGCCTGGTCCACATGTCTGACAATTCGTCCATCACCAGCATCCCGTGCCGATCACATGCCTCAAGCATTGCCTTGCTTATTGGATTGTGCGCTGAGCGAATGCAGTTGAAGCCTGCCGCTTTCAACTGAAGGCATCTGCGTTCCTCTGCCCGGTAGTAAGTGTTAGCTCCGATTACTCCGTTGTCATGGTGAATGCATGCGCCTCGAAGTTTGACGCTCTTTCCGTTTAGCCGCAACCCCCGCACTGGATCCAGAGATAAGCTACGTATTCCGAATGTTCCGGAAACCTCGTCAAGCACAGCGTCTCCATCTAAGACCTTTACTGTGTACTGGTACAGGTTCGGGTTCTCGCAGTCCCAAAGACATGGGTTCTTTATGTACATTCTCTGTCTCACAGTCAGATCGCTGGAAGAGAAGAGGTGCACAACGCTGGTTTCAACACAGGCAACGTTTCCGTCTGGCGTTGTTATGACTGTCTCAATCGTTGTTCTCCTGCTGGTATTGCTAACATTTGCTATATCTATAGATACCGCGACTGCCGCCACTTCGCTGTCCGCTTCTGGAGTAAGGAAGCGCACTCCGTCCTCTTTGATATAGACCGATCCTGATGTCAGGATGTTGACGTTGCGATATAGCCCAGATCCTGAATACCATCTGCTGTTCAGCTCTGAGTTGTTCACGAGCACGTCTATCTCGTTTTCAGAGTCGTAGCGCAAAAAGTGATCCAAGTCAATGTAGAAGTTGGAATAGCCGTGAGGGTGTCCGCCAGCGTAATCGCCATTGACAAATACCCGAGCCTGCATGTAGGCCCCTTCAATCTCCAACAAAGCATGGCCGCCTGCCCATTCGTCAGGCACAAAAAACTTTTTGATGTAGTGGTATGTCTTCCCTGGGTAGAAACCCGTCTGCCCTTGGTTTTTCGTGTCCGCGTCTTGCTCTTCGGCTATCATGGCGTCATAAGGAAGATCCACGAGCAAGGGCGAGCTTTCCGAGGGCCTAAACATCTCCATGAGGGGGTTAGCTGATCCCTTCTTGACGAGCCAGCTGTCATTAAAGCTTGATTTTTTCATTTTCTCATCCCCTTATATTTGCTGGTTGATACAGCGCCAGTCTTGTGCTAAAATATTGACATACCCCAGTATTGCGGAAAAGGCGCTGAAAAGATCTCGCAGAACTTTAACGCAATAAGGGCTTGCGCGTGAGGACGCTATATACGCGATCTGCAACTATCTCTATCATAAGTCCTTTCTCTGTAAGCCTCAATATCAGGAGCAGAAATTGAAAGCCTCTCCTGTATCAAATTTAGACATGGAGAAAAAAATGGACAAGTTCATACTTGCCGAACAGTCAAACGTAAAGTGTAAATCCGCCATATCGATACACAACCAGGGAAACGCGTTCTCCGAGCTGTACGAATTGGCTGATCCCTATTTGCTGATATACCAATCAAACTATGTCTCAACCCAGACCCTCTTCATGCTTGGCCCGTCCTCCTGCTTTGTCTCTACTTACTTGCTCGGTGACTATATCAAGCGCGTTCCTCATAAGCACAACTATTTCGAGATTATGATCGTGCTGTCCGGGCAGGTAACTCAAGTCATCGAAAATACAGAGATAGTTTACAAAGCGGGCGACGCCTGCATCTTGAATAAGAACATCAGGCACTTTGAACGGTTTGATTCGATCTTTGAGGTTGTATACATCGAGCTGTCCGACAAGCTTCTGGATCAGATATTGGTCGAAGGAATGCCCTCCTTGCACAAGAAGGAGTATGAGACAGCCTTGGAGCCATTTTGCCATCTGAAAAGGCTGAATGAAAAGAAGAAGTATTACGACGCGAAAGAGTATATCGACTTTCACCCGATCACAAAAGACGGGAAAGAAAACAGCTTGGACATCTTGTTGCCCTTTCTCAACGATCTTGCAATAGACGCAATGGAAAACAAGATCGGCAGCTCTTTCTTTGCTATAGCGATGATTGCCCGCATCCTTTACGGTTTGGGCTGCACAGAGCATTTCGAACAGCGTTACGTCAGCGTTGCCGACAACAAGGAAGAGGAGATCCTTGGCCGAATTATTGCGCTTATGGAAAATGGCTCAAGCAAGGCAGATAGAGAGGACATTGCGCAAGAACTGCATTACAACGCCGATTACTTGAACCGCATCGTGAAAAAGTACACAGGCAAGACCCTTGGAGAGCTATCTCGATTCCTGTCCGTGGCAAAGGCGAGGGAACGCATCCTATCAGAAACTACACCCATTTCACAAATTGTGCAGGAGATGGGCTTTTCGAACCGAACATTCTTCTACAAGCTGTTTAAGAGTCAGTACGGCACTACGCCTAACGAGTGCAGGGAGAATCGCAAGTGAGCGAAAACGAAGGCGATACGCACAGAACGATGACAGCATGCTACGCAAGAGCAGGGAATCAAGGCAAGTGTGCCATACTGAGATGTTGATTTTTTGGATATTTTATGGTATGCTTGCCTTAGTGTGTGTGTCAAAGTTCCGGCAGTGGAGATGCAAAAGTCCTGCGAAGGCTTCAACGCGGACTTTTGCGAGCAATAGAATTATAATTGGGATATGCGTTAAGCGGGTTCGTTGCATGAAAGGGTTGAATTGCGGTGCGGAGACAGGCGCATCGCTCATATTGGGACGTGGGCTTGTAAATGTCGAATAATGAGAATAACTTGAAAAAACACATAATGGGCAAGATGAGGCGACCGAGCGAGACCGGAAGCCAGTACATATCAAAAGAACGAGAGTGCAACCAGGGCTTTAGCGCTAGGCATCGTCCTGCCTGGGTCTTAGGAACAGCAAGAGATGGGAAGGAGCACTCGACTGCAATGCATTAACAGCTGGCAGAAATGGCTTAAATAAGGGATTTAGGGGCAGTGCGCAAGTCAGGTAAGGTCAGTAGATTATCATGTACTTCAGTTCCTACCAATTCAAAGTTTGCGTTGCGCTTTCAGAAAACGGCGGAAACAAGGGATTTAGATGCAGTGAAAGTTTATCAAACAGACCATTTTTATGGGGCGGCACTTTCGAAACGGAAGCGATGCGGAACCGCCTTTGGGTCTAGCGAGAGCGCCTTGCGATTGGTAATTTGAGGCCAGGCCAATAACATCTCTGCCCAGCCGAGATGGGAAGGAGCACTCGACTGCAATGCATTGACTGCTAGCAGAAATGGCTTAAACAAGGGATTCAGGCTAAGCGCACAAATCAGGCATGTTTGGTAGATTATCATGTATATTGGTTCATGCCAATCCAAAGTTTGCGTTGCGCTTTCAGAAAATGGCGGAATCAAGGGATTTAGGCATAGTGAAAGTTTATCAAGTAGACCATTTTTAGGGGGCGGTACTTTCGAAACGGAAGCGATGCGGATCCGCCTTTGGGTCTAGCGAGAGCACCTTACGATTGGTATTTTGAGGCTAGGCCAACAACATCTCCGCCCAGCCGAGGTTGAAAGGATCACTCAACCGCAATGCATTAACTACTAACAGAAATGGCTTAAACAAGGGATTCAGGCCAAGCGCACAAATCAGGCATGTTTGGTAGATTATCATGTATATTGGGTCATGCCAATTCAAAGTTTGCGTTGCTCTTTCAGAAAATGGCGGAAACAAGGGATTTTGACGCAGTGAAAGTTTATCAAGCAGACCATTTTTAGGGGACAGCACTTTCGAAACGGAAGCGAGGCGGAACACCTTTGGGTCTAGCGAGAGCGCCTTACGATTGGTATTTTGAGGCCAGGCCAACAACATCTCCTCCCGGCCGAGATTGGAAGGAGCACTCGACTACAATGCATTAGCTGCCCGCAGAAATGGCTTAAATAAGGGATTTAGAGGCAGTGAACAAGTCAGGCATGTTTAGTAAATTGTCATGTACATCGGTTCATACCAATCCAAAGTTTGCGATGCTCTTTTAGGAAATGGCGGAATCAATGGATTTAGGCATAGTGAAAGTTTATCAGGCAAACCGCATTGATGGGGTAGCACTTCCTAAACGGCAACGAGGCGGATCCACCTTTGGGTCTAGCGAGAGCGCCTTACGATTGGTATTTTGAGGCCAGGCTTATAACCTCTTCGCCCAGCCAAGATGAGAAGGGAACCTTGACTGAAAAGCTTTAACGGCTCGGAGGAATGGCTTAAACAAGGGATTTATGCCAAGTGCACAAGTCAGGCATGTTTGGTAGATTATCATGTATATTGGTTAATGCCAATTCAAAGTTTGCGTTGCGCTTTCAGAAAATGGCGGAATCAAGGGATTTAGGCATAGTGAAAGTTTATCAAGTAGACCATTTTTAGGGGGCGGCACTTTCGAAACGGATGCGATGCGGATCCGCCTTTGGGTCTAGCGAGAGCGCCTTACGATTGGTATTTTGAGGCCAGGCCAATAACATCTCCGCCCAGCCGAGGTGGGAAGGAGCACTCGACTGCAATGCATTGACTGCTCGTAGAAATGGCTTAAATAAGGGATTTAGGGGCAGTGCGCAAGTCAGGTAAGTTCAGTAGATTATCATGTACTTCGGTTCCTACCAATTCAAAGTTTGCATTGTGCTTTCAGAAAATGGCGGAATCAAGGGATTTTGACGCAGTGAAAGTTTACCAAGAAGAGCAATTTTAGGGGGCGGCACTTTCGAAACGGAAGCGATGCGGAATCGCCTTTGGGTCTAGCGAGAGCACCTTACGATTGGTATTTCGAGACCAGGCTAAGTACACTTCTGCCCAGCCGAGATGGGAAGAAACACTCGACTACAATGCATTAACTGATCGAGAAATGGCTTAAATAAGGGATTTAGGGGCAGTGCACAAATCAGGCATGTTTGGTAGATTATCATGTATATTGGTTCATGCCAATCCAAAGTTTGCGTCGCCCTTTCGGAAAACGGCGGAATCAAGGGATTTTGACGCGGTGAAAGTTTATCAAACAGACCATTTTGAGGGGGCGGCGCTTTCGAAACGGATGCGATGCGGATCCGTCTTTGGGTCTAGCGAGTGCCTTACGATTGGTATTTTGAGGCCAGGCCAATAACATCTCCGCCCAGCCGAGATGGGAAGGAGCACTCGACTGCAATGCATTAACTGCCCACGGAAATGGCTTAAACAAGGGATTCAGGCTAAGCGCACAAATCAGGCATGTTTGGTAGATTATCATGTATATTGGTTAATGCCAATTCAAAGTTTGCGTTGCGCTTTCAGACAATGGAGGAATCAAGGGATTTTGACTTGGTTAAAGTTTATCAAAAAGACCATTTTTATGGGGCGCACTTCCGAAATGCTTAGCGATGCAGATCGGTCTCTGGGCTTATCGATAGTACCTACCAGTTAGTCTTTTGGGGCCAGGCTAATAACATCTCCGCCCAGCCGAGGTTGGAAGGATCACTCAACCGCAATGCATTAACTGCGCTCAGAAATGGCTAAAACAAGGGGTTTAGACCGAGCGCACAAGTCAGGCGTTTTTAGTAGATTATCATGTACATCAGTTCCTGCCAATCCAAAGTTTGCGTTGCTCTTTCATGAAATGGCGTAATCATGCGGTTTTGACGCAGTGAAAGTTTATCAAGCAGACCATTTTGAGATGGCGACACTTTCGAAACGTAGCGAGGCGGATCCGCCTTTGGGTCTAGCGAGAGCGCCTGCCATTTGATATTTTGAGGCCAGGCTAATACCTCGCCTCTTCAAGGAGGCAAACGGCCTCTGGCGCACGTCGAGCGATGCTGAACCGATTCTTTCAAGAGAGGTTGAAGGCGAGCTCAGGAATCTCGGAGCCTTGAAAACCATTTTCAAATTGGGTTTAATACAGAATTTGCAAAGAAGGGAGATTTAACCATGGTTGAATTGATACTGGAGGTCAACCCTGAAGATGAAGGCTTGTTTCACGCATTGCTTGAGGACTATCCTGACAATGCAGACATGATCAGCTCAGAAGGATTCCTTGGAACGGTGCAGTTTTCTCAAGTTATCGTAGATTTGATGCCCATCTTAATTCCGTCTATAACAGCTATAGCAGTGGCGATGGTGAACGCGGGCAAGACATGTAGGACTAAGCTGAAAGCTCCAAGCGGAGCGGAATATGAAATGGAGATCAAGGGATACGCCTTTAAGAAGGTTAAAGAGATAATGTCTAACATGCCCGTATCCATTGCAAAGGATCCGGATGTGGCTTTACTGGTGAAGAGCATAGTGGAGCTAGGCAAGGCTTCGTTGGGGAAGAGCGGTGGAGAGCCAGAAGTAGATTCGGTGGAGAAGAGCGGTGAGGATCCAGAAGTAGATTCGTCGGGGAAGAGCAACGAGGATCCAGAAGTGGTGTCGTCGTGGAAGAGCAGTGAAGATCAAGAAGTGGCGTCATCGGGGAAGAGCAATGGAGTTCCAGAAGTGGCTTCGATAGAGAAGAGCATTAAGGATAAAAAGGACTGCTCATAATGGCTATAGACCATCTAAGCAAGGCTAGACGAACTATCAGTGACTACCTTGACAAGCAGAAGCATCGTCAGAGCGTTTCCACTGAAGATCCGGACCCGCTGGCTGGGTTTGATCATCTAGCTGACAGCATGAGCGAGGCGATTTCAAGGCTCAATGGCGGTAACGCATGCAAAGTGGAAATCGTACAATGCAATACTTTTGCTGGTGAAACGTTGATACGGCACAACTATCGGCTGACGTTTTTTGGAATTATTTACGATCTAAGCCTAACCGAGTCGCTGAATGCCTTGAACCTGTTCTATCTGCATAAAGCAAGCGGTGCCGATTACAAAAAGTATGCTTGCAAGTTGTTAGCGGAGCATTTTTACAACAGCGATATGCCCTTGGATGCCCTCCAGATGATTAAGCCGTATTACAATGAGCGGTACACGATCAACAACGACTTTGCGGCTTCAGATGAAGCGCTGGCGAGGAATTACTCGGCAATCCAGCATTGCTTTATCTTATTTCACGAGATCGGCCATCTTTTTTTCAAGCAAGGCATCTTGCATGAAAGCAATAAGGAATTTATAAAAGGGCTGCTATCGAGAATCGTTATTGAGTCATACAAGCCGATTCCAAGACAAGATGATGAGCGGGACAGGTTATTGGACATAATAGAAAATGACAACCTTTTGGTGGAAGAGTGCAGTTGTGACAAATATGCCATAGAGCTGTTGCTACATACGATAAAAGGAGGCGAGACCCATTGTAGTGCAATGGATGTAGCGGAAGCGGTATTCCTGGCGCTGTCATTCCAAAAGTACAGGGAATTGGTTAAGGGTGCGTCTATGGGGATGACTATTGCTGATGCTTCGAGTGCATCGGGTATCTCGAAGGCTTCGGATATTTCGAGGATCTCAGATATTTCGAATGTCTCAACTGTCTCAAATGTGGCAATGACCTACAGTCTGAGAGAAAGCTGTGCCAGAAACCTGATTCCGGTGCTCTTGTATATGGATCTGAAGGGGTTGGATCTTTCGGGGTTCTTCCGCAAGTTCACGGAAGCTACATGAAATGAAAAAATGTTGAGATTTTTTCCGAACGGATCGCCTTTTTCTTTTATAAATCGCATTTTTTTGAGATCAATCTTTTAGACTGTCATTTACATCCAGTCTTCTTGCGAATACAAAGTTATTTAAATACAGCCCGGAATCAAAATTCCGGGCTGCATTCTTCAGGCTTGATCCTGCACCATTTCCATTGCCCTTGGAATCACTGTCTCTTTGC
>JAISWZ010000227.1 GCA_031270945.1 Clostridiales bacterium
GCTCCTCAATCATTGCCAAGGCGTCTATCCCGTTCTTGGCCTCGCCAACCACCTTAAAGCCCGCTGAAACCCAGTTTGTCTGGCGAATCAGCGATTGGCGCAGCTCGTCCTCGTCGTCAACTATGAGCACTGTATACATTTGGCTTCCCTCCTTTTGCGCAAGACTGCAAATTTTAAGCTCAACGCCTCCGCGCAGCCGGGCTTGCGTTGATGGGGGCATTATAGGGTACTTTTGCGCAAATGTCAATACGGAATAATCTGATTTTTTGTGATCCTCCGTCATTATGCCGAATGGCTCTAAGCTTTGCGCTTGCCGTACGCAAAACCGCACAAAGAATTCCGAATAAAGCAAAGAAAATCCGGCTATTGTTCTTAAAAATACAATAGGCACTTAGGCAAGTTAAGCCTTAAATTCGCCTGATTCCAAGCTTAAATCATCCTGATCGCAAATGCGCAGCTTTAGCGCATAAAGGCTAACAGGATATCGAGATTTGAGACCAAACCTAGCAATTTGCATGTCTAGAACTATTTTGCATATGCACGAAATCTGCTGTCGCAAAAAAAATGATTGCAAGAGTGAAAATTCAGGGCCAAAAAAGGCTAAACTTTTTATAAGATATGATGTATAATGAGTGCATGTCCCGAAGTTCCGAAGGCGGAAGAGGGAAAACTTAGGGCCGCAAGCAAAGGCTCTTATTCTCCAATCTTGAACCAGACATGGGCTAATGTTCCCAAAGCCCCTTAGGCGCTTGAGGCGCTTTCAGTGCTTTAGGCGCTTTAGGCGTTAAGCCGCTTAGCACCCTCAAGACCCTTAGGCCCCGCTTTACCTAAGGCATTATGCTGCCGCAAGTTGAATATGCTTGAAGTGAGTGATTTGGCAGCAAGGTGAAGAGGTGGATGGCTAGTGGATAAACTGTCTATAGAATCCCGCAAGAAGCTCATTTTCTTTCTGGCCGCGATAGAGTTCGCCATAATAGCCCTGATTGCGCGAGTTCTTTATATCCAAGCGGTCAGAGGCACGGAGCTTCAGGAGGCAGCGTACGAGCAGCAGACAAGGGATAGGCTTATCGCTCCAAAGAGAGGCGAGATACTGGATCGGAACATGGAGAGCCTGGCAGTGACCGAGACTGTGGCGTCAGTGAGCGTCATGCGCGCCCAGGTGAAGGATCCCGAGGGCGTAGCCAAGATCCTCTCAGAGAAGCTCGAACTGGACTATGGCACTGTTCTTGCGAAGGTAACAAAAAAGGTCGCCCTTGAGCGCATCAAGACAAAAGTGGAAAAAACAGTGGCTGACGAGATAAGGGCGCTTAACCTTCCAGGTGTGGCTGTTGACGAAGACGTAAAAAGGATATATCCTTATTCTACGCTGGCGTCACAGGTAATCGGATTCGTTGGCAAAGATAACCAAGGCATAATAGGCCTTGAAGCTAAATACGATAAGCAGCTTGCGGGAACGGCAGGGAAAATTCTGACCGAGACCGACGTGAAGGGGCGCGAGCTTCCCCAAGGGCACACATACAGAGAAGAGCCCATTGCCGGCAGCAACCTGGTCACAAGTCTGGACGTGGCGCTTCAAGAGTTCGCTGAGCAAACGATAGAAAAGACGATAGCGGCAAAAGGCGCCAAGCGTGGCGCGATCATACTCATGAACCCGCAAAATGGCGAAATTTACGCCATGGCGAACAAGCCGGACTTTGATCTCAATGATCCTTTCACTATCCAGGATCCTGAGATCGCGGCGATTTGGGATACGCTTACCGACAAAGAGAAAAGCGACAACCTGAACCAGATGTGGAGAAACTTTACGTTAAATGACACCTATGAGCCTGGATCAACATTCAAGATCGTCACCTCTGCGGCGGGGCTTGAAGAGGGAGTAGTGGACATAAACAGCCCGTTCAACTGCACTGGGGCGCTGACTGTTGGCGGAAGGCAGATCAAGTGCTGGAGATACCCTAGAGCCCATGGAGGCGAAACTTTCTTGCAGGGAGTCGAAAACTCCTGCAACCCGGTTTTCATGGAAGTGGCCGCTAGGCTAGGCGCTGAGAAGTATTACGAGTACCTGCTCAAGTACGGGCTCGACAAGAAGACCGGCATCGATCTTCCTGGAGAGGCAAAGGGCATAATGTACCCAGTTGACAAAATCGGAACTGTAGAGCTTGCGACAATGAGCTTTGGCCAGTCCATTTCGATAACCCCCCTTCAGCTTATGAGGGCGGCCGCCGCCACAGTCAACGGCGGATACCTGATCACGCCGCACGTGGGAACAGGCGTTGTTGGAAGCGACGGAATCGTGACAGAGACATTCGAGTACGAAAAAGGCGAGCAGGTCATCTCGTCCGAAACATCTGAGACAATGCGCATGATCCTGCAAAGCGTAGTGTTTTCCGGAACAGGCAACAAGACTTACATACCAGGGTATAGGGTAGGCGGGAAAACTGCGACATCCCAGAAGCTCCCGCGCGGCAACGGCAAGTACATAGCGTCTTTCCTGGCGTTCGCCCCAGCAGAGGACCCCCAAGTCATGGCGCTGGTTCTCATTGATGAGCCCCAGGGCGTTTACTACGGCGGCGCGATTGCTGGCCCTGTCATGAAGGAGCTTTTGGAAAACGCACTCCCATACCTTGACATCGAGCCCGAGTATTCCGAGCAAGAAGCGGATATGCCAGAGGCTGCCAGGATAACTGTTCCGGACGTCAGAGGATTGTCCATATCTGACGCCAAGAAGGCTCTTGCCGATTTGGGCCTCGCCTTTGAGACCCAGGGCGAGGGAAGCGTGGTTGCTGGCCAGTTTCCGCTTCCTGGAGAAGTAGTAAACAAAGACGCGAAAGTCATTCTCAGCCTGGCCTCATAGCGCGGGCGAAAAGA
>JAISWZ010000230.1 GCA_031270945.1 Clostridiales bacterium
TTACGTCCAACATTGAAACTTTGAAAATAGTTTGGTGACTCAAATCCCGCTCCAAAAGAGCGGGATTTTTTTTATTTATTTTTATCGCACGTAATTTTAGCTGAATTTGACTCAGTTTAGCCCGTTCCGCGTTAGGCGTCCTTTTCCTGTCATTTCTATTGTTTATGAAATTTATCGAACTCAATAATATGTTCCGAAAAGCAAATTCATCATCTGGAATTATCCTAAACATATTAATCCCACCTCAGTTCAAGAATGTCTAATATTGGCATGCCATTTCCGCGTACCCCTTAGGGGTCGGTGGCCGAAATTACGTTCCCTCGGCTGTCGAAGGTGTAGACTGTCTGACATCCCCGCTAGTTCCTGACCGCTGAGGTAAGGGATTTTTTGTGCTGATTCTCAGTCATATATGCCATCGTAAGCTTGGCCATTTTCAAAATCATAATCATATAACAAAACCTGAGTGCCTTCTAGCGATATCTCAATACAGTCACCAATTTTCATTCCGCATTTATCCTGAAAAGCAATATGAAATGTATCATGGTTCACTCTAACCATTACAAGATTAGAAGAGTCGTCAATTACATCAACAGAACAAATCATATTAATAAAGTTATTATTCACTAAAATACCAATCTTTTCTCTCGAACTGAATGTCCAATTCACAATCTCTTGTGTTATATCTATCTCAATATAATATTCTTTTCCTATTTTGGGATACCCATAAACCCAAATTCCAATTGCCTCTCCTAAATCACAAGAAAATCTGATCAACAAATTAGAATAATCGATAATGCTTATGATAGTTATAAGAATAAAATCGCCACCTTCGTCTATTTGTCGCCATGAGCAGTCAGCTTCAGGTGACCTTTGACTTTAAATCCTGAACAGCGAACGCTAGGCATGTCCTACATGCTACATGCCCATGGTTAAAAACCCATCACCAATGATCTCGGATGCGTTTATTCTTACGGCTTGACTCTCCCAGATGAGCGTAGAACATGTACTGGGGGTTGCCTAGAAACTTGATCGTCGACTTTGTGCCCGGCTGGGCGACAAACACAATGTCCGCGCACTGGATCGGATAAAGCGCTTTGGGTTTTGGGGTTCCGGCCCGCCTTGAGCCAATCGATGCCGCCGTTGGGGCACTTTGCCACAATGTCATGGCTTTCCGATTCTGCTACTGTGTATGTCGGCATCGCGCCGCCGCTTGTTGACTGGATCCATCCGAATCCACTCCCCCCAGCATAGCCGGGGGGAGCCAAACTGAATTTTGGGATATGCGCTTAAAGCCTTTCGCCTCGCCCTATTCAAATTTCCCGCAAACCTCTAAATGCAAAACCCAATAACCCAATATTATTTCGCAAGAATCATCTCGATGACTTCCGCAAGCCTTTTTTTGACTTCCAGCCTATTTTCTAAATTTCCACCATCACCGTCTCCATCGGCCCCAGCCTAATCGGCAGCGTTCTTCCATCGACCTCAATATTGGCTTCCATAGGAGATGAGAATAGGTTCATGGCAAACAGCATGCGCTTTTCCCCTTTCCTTGCGACAGCCCAGACATTCTGGTTGTCGCTTTGGGCGACGGGGATTACGCCAAGCGCTTGCATAAGGCTTGCAAACATCTTCCTGTGTGTGTGCTTGGAGTACTTCCAAGAGGCGCCAAGGAATATGACTTCCCCTTTGCCGACTTTTGCGGAAAAGGCGGCCGCTTTTCCTGAAACGCTGTCAGTCCCCAGGATTGTGGCACCCTTTGGAGCATCGCATGCCCAAAGCGCGTTGCAATTTATGTTCGTCAGGTTTTGGAAGCAGAAGTTGAAGCTATTGGACTCTTCGCAGACGTTCAAGCCTAAGAGGCTCTGGAGAAGAGGCGGGATGCATGGCAAAACCAGGAGCTTTCCTCCCGCCTTGACAAAGCGAGCCAAGATCCTTTGCTGAGATTCCGGGATGTCCAGCGCGCAAACTACCAAGGGCTTGTCCATGGGAGCTTCCTTGTCAAGATCCCACAGCTCTGGGGTATAGCCAGAGCAGAGGGAGGTAAGAAGAACCCCCTTGAACAAAAGATCCCAAGCTGGCCCTTTGTTTCTGGCGTGATCCCAGTTAAGCCCCAAGCGGTAGTCGCTTTCAAGAGAGGACGCGGCAAGCCAGGAGTTGCTCTTTACAAAAGCGCCAAAGCTTTTCAAGACCTCGTAAGTCGGCCTGATCTCGCCTGCTGGCCCTATTGGGGCGCAATAGTCATACATGTCCCCGTCTCCGCCTATGCCGTGAGGGTTAGGCCCGCCAGTGAAAACGTAATAGTTTACCCCTTTCATCCCAAATGCCAGGTTCAGGAACAGCCAGCACTTTATGTCTGCCGGGGTAACTGGAGGCCAGTCCACGCAATTGCCCGCCTGCATCTCCAGAACCACGGGAGGGTACTCCATGAGCCTCAGCTGCTCCAACCCCAGAAACGCTGTTGCCGCCTGCTTGGGAGATGGCTGGTTTGACTCGAAGTCCATGCCCAGGTTATAGTACATGTCTACCCCCAGCAAGAAATCCTTGTCCAAGGCCTTGCGGGTTTCAAGAAAGTAGGAGGCCATTCCCGGATTGGCGGCATTGTGGATTATGGGGCAGGATATGCCCGCTTCCCTCAGCCAGCCAACCAGGATTTTTGAGTACTCCGCCAGCGTGCCCAGATAAAAGTCCTTGTAAGAGGCGCCTGGGTTTTCCTTCAAAAACTTCTCCCACCGCCATCCCATCACTTCAGGGTTCCTATCCAGCCCGCCAAACCACTCATGTATTCCGCCCAGCTCGTTGTCAAACTGAACCAGGGCGACATTGCCTCCGTTTTTTGTGTCATGCCTGGCTATGATGGGAAGAACCTTGTCAAACCAAGCTTTTGTCTTCTCCAGAAATATCGGGTGCAGGTAAGAGACAGAGCAGTTTGACAAAATCTCGCCGTTCTCATTTCTGGCCAGAATGCTTGGGTACTTGTCAAAGAGCCATCCAGGCAACCCGCAGAACTTCATCTCAGAGTACTGGTAAGGGCCCGGCCTGGCTATGACAAAGAGCCCCTTTCTCTCGCAAAGCGTCAAAAAGCCTTCCAGATCCGAAACTGCGGTTTGAAACCTGAACTTCCCTTCCTCCGGCTCGTGGAGTATCCATGGCACGTACGTGGCCACGGCGTTCGCTCCAGCCGCTGTCAAGAGATCAAGCCTCTTCGCCCAATCAGCCTTGGGCACCCTGAAGTAGTGAACCTCTCCAGAGATGAGAAACTCGCTCTTTCCATTTACAAGGCATGAATCCTTGTTCCATGCTATTGCTCCCATATCCCCGATCCCCTTCTTGGGAGTTCTCATATCGCTCATTAGAGCATATCCCAAAATTAATTGCAAAGCCAAGTTCGCTCGTTGAAGCCCGAGACAAACGCTTAAAGCATCGCATGCCTTTTGGCGATCACTACCCGGCGCCTTTTTTAGAATTTTGGGATATGCTCTAAGAATCGCATTTTTGGCCTTTAGTGTCAAGTTTCAAAATGAGAGCAAAAGTTCAAAAACAGAGCCAAACTCCTTATTTGGACTCTTCAGGGGCTTTCAGACTTGGCCCTGGGCTTCAAAGACTTTATACTGATCTCATGTCCCAGCAAAGGGGGGAACGCGCTTGGGGAAGAAAAAAAAGATCTCGCCCGCCATGCGATTCCAGAAGAACAAGGAGCTCTTTTTCCTTGCGCTGCCTGGAACCCTGTTGTTTTTTGTATTCTCATACCTGCCGCTTTATGGGCTCATCCTTCCCTTCAAGAACTACAAGGCCAATGAAGGGTTCTTCAAAAGCGCCTGGGCAGGGTTCAACAACTTCAGGTTCCTCTTTTCAGGAGACGCATGGAGGATAACAAGAAACACAGTAGGTTTTAACGCCATTTTCATAGCGCTGAGCCTGATCGTCTCCGTCTCCTTCGCGCTTATGCTCTTTGAGCTTAGCGCTAGGTTCGTGAAGCTCTATCAGACCGTGCTCTTCATCCCCTACTTCATATCCTGGGTTGTAGCCAGCTACATAGGGATGTGCCTCTTGGACATGAACTACGGCTTCCTCAACAGGATAATCGAGTTTTTTGGAGGCGAAGCCAATCTCTGGTACAACACCCCGAAGTACTGGTATGTGATAGCCCCTTTGGCCAACCTCTGGAAAGGGGTAGGCTATTCCACAATCATCTATTACACTGCGCTCCTTGGGATAAACGCCGAGCTCTATGAGGCGGCAGAGCTAGACGGCGCCAGGAAATGGCAAAGGGTCATCCACATATCGCTTCCACTAATAAAACCCCTTGTCATCATGCTCACGCTTATGAGCATAGGCGGCATCATAAGATCTGATTTCGGCTTGTTCTTCAGCTTCACCACAGACTCGAAAGCGCTGTACCCTGTCACTGACGTGATAGACACCTATGTCTACCGGGCCTTGAGAAAGCTTCAGGACGTCGGCATGTCCAGCGCCGCAGGGCTGTACCAGTCCGTTGTGGGATTTGTCCTGGTTCTGGCTTCCAACTGGATGGTCAGAAAAGTGGATCCAGAGAGCTCGCTTTTTTAGAGGTGACAGTATGAAAAAACGAAAGGCCAGCTTATCCAAAATCCTGATCCATCTGGCCCTTGGGGGGTTTTGCGCTTTCTGCCTCCTTCCCATGCTAATGGTCATCTCCATATCATTTACCCCTGAGAGCGTGATCAGGGTCAATGGCTACTCCCTGATCCCATCAAAGCTGTCCTTGGAAGCCTACAAGTACATCTTCCTAAAGCCGATGCAAATCGTCAGGGCATATGGGGTGACGATCACGACTACTGTCTGCGGCGTGGCCATAGGGCTCTGGTGCACTTCAACCCTGGCTTACGCCATATCCCGCGCGGACTATGCCTACAGAAACATGACAATGAGATTTGTCTTTTTCACCATGCTTTTTTCAGGAGGCTTGACAGCCACCTACATGCTTGTGGCAAGAGGGCTTCACATGAAGGACACTTTGTTCGCGCTCATCCTGCCAAGCGCGATGCAGGGCTGGTACGTGCTTTTGATGAGAGGCTTCTTTTCAAGCCTCCCCTCATCTGTCATTGAGTCCGCGAAGATTGACGGGGCCAGCGAGCTTCAGACCTTCACAAAGGTCGTCCTCCCCATCTCAGTGCCCGGCATGGCTACAGTAGGCCTGTTTCTAGCCCTTGGCTACTGGAATGACTGGTACGCCTCCCTTCTCTACATTGACAACCCCAACCTGGTCTCGCTTCAGTTCCTGCTGTACAAAACCATGTCAAACATTGAGTTCCTCAAGTCCATAGCGTCGCAGATCGCAGGCCTTAAGATCGATGTCATGAGCCTCCCCTCTCTCTCAGCCAGGATGGCCATGTGCGTTGTAGCGGCAGGGCCGATGCTTGTGGCGTTTGTGTTCCTTCAAAAGTACTTCATAAAAGGGATAACCGTAGGATCTATTAAAGGGTAAAGCCTGGGCGGGCGAGCTTTTCGCCTGAAATTTTTATTTTTTTATTTTTATTTTATTTTTTTAATTTAAGGAGGCTTTCGCATGTTCAAGTCATTTAAGGCTTTGCTGGCTCTAGTTCTCGCTCTCACTCTATTGATGGCCGGATGCGCTGGCGGCGCTTCCCCCACCCAGGCGCCAGTGGCGCCTGTCCAAACGCAAGCCCCGGCAGGGCAAGACCCGGCGCCGCAGGCGCCTGACACTGGCTTGCCGCCAGCAAAGGTCAGCTGGTACGTTGTCAACTCAATCCAGCCAGACACGCAGCAAGTCGTAGACAAAGTGAACGAGCTTTTGGCTGCGAAGACCAGCATCAACACAACCCTGGATTTCCAGGTGATTGACTGGGGAACATACGGTGACAAAATGAGCCTCATGGTTCAGTCTGGAGAGCCTTTTGATCTGATGTACGCATCCAGCTGGATCAACCTCTTTAATGTCTTGGCTGGAAACGGATCCCTTCAGCCGCTGGACGATCTTTTGTCCAGCTATGGGCAGGACATAACCAGGCAGGTAGACCAAAGGTTCTTTGACAGCATGAAGTTCAACGGCAAAATTTACGGGGTTCCGAATGTCCAGGGGTACGCCCAGAGGAAAGGGCTCACCTTCAAGGCCGATCTCGTGGACAAGTACGGGTTTGACTACAAGTCCATCAAGTCAGTGGCTGACGTTGAGCCGTACCTCCAGACCATCCTGGAAAACGAGCCGGAGCTGGTGCCGTTTCTTCCTGGCACCGACGTCTTCAGCATGTACCCGCCAACCGGCAACCCGCCTGAAGGATTGGCTTACGCTATAAATTACTACCCGGAGGACAGTTCCTTAAAGCTCCAGTACGAAGACGAGTCCTACGTGAAATATCTCCAGAAGCTTCATGACTGGTACCAGAAGGGCTTCATCGCCAAAGACGCCGCCTCAACGGACAAGCAGAACTGGGGAGACCAGATCAGGACCGGGCTTTACGCCGTGGTTCCAAACTTCGCCTATGTAAATGACGGCTTGAAGTCAACAGCGGACTACGGGTTCAGATGCTATGACATAGCTCTGTACACCCAGTCTCCCATACGCACGGCCATGGTTCAGGTTGGAGAGTCAGTCATCTCAACCACCAGCAAGCAGCCTGACCGCGCGATGATGCTCCTTAACGCCGTCTGGGCAGACAAGGAAATCTTCAACACCCTTTGCTTTGGCATAGAGGGGGTTCACTGGAACTGGAAAGACAAAGACGCTGAGCTAATCGAGATAACTGACAAAGGCAATTCCGGGTATACCGCCTACATCAACTACCAGCTAGGCTCAACCATGAACATCTACGGCAAGGAAGGCCAGACAAGGGAAGACATCGAAGCCGATCTGGCCCTAAACGACAACGTTCCAGCCTCCGCCCTAATGGGGTTCACCTATGACTCTGAGGTCATGAAGAACGAAGGCGCCGCAATCACCTCAATCCAATCCGAGGTCGCCCCTCTTCTCGACAGCGGAACCTATGATCCGGACGTTGAGCTTCCAAAGTTCAAGCAAAGGCTGATTGACGCTGGATGGGAAGCTGTAAAGGATGACTGCAAGCGGCAGATAGATGAGTGGAAGGCGGCAAACGGGAAATAGGCTGACGAGCGCTTAAATTCATAATTTTATTATTTTTTTATTATAATAGCGGGCCACTCTCACTTATTACAATAAATTATTAAAAACAAAAACTCGCCGCAATGAGATATAATAAGTGCATATCCCAAAATTTTTACAAAGGCGCTGCTTTTGCCAAGGATCAAAATAATCATTGATTTTTCCAAGCCAATAGGATTTTGGGATATCTTTTAACTTCAAAACATCAAACGCAAAGACAACCCGGCAAGGCAGGCAGCCTGCGGCTGCCTGCCTTGCCCCGGCTCCGGAACGGAGCCTTTTTTTCGCTTTAACGGAGGATTGACATGACGCCTAAAAAGAGGTTTGAAGCCGCGATGCGGCACCAGTCGCCTGATGATTTCGCAGCCGCCATGGAGCTGGAGTTTCACCTTTACCAGGAAGCCTGGGGCGAAGAGCCCGTCTTGGGTTTCGAGCTGGGAAAGCTGTCCCGCAGGGAAAGGGATCTGGCCTTGGGAAGGAATGCGGAGCTTATGGTAAAAACCGCGTCCCGCTTCGGCCATGACGCCATTAAGGATATCGGGCTGTACTGGGAGCTGTCCCCGGGGCTTCCGGCATACCTTTGGTTTCCGGAAAGCGTTGATCAGCTGGACCAAGTGCGGGCATTGCGCCGCGAGGCCGGGGATGAGTTCTTCCTGCTTGGATCGTGCTCGCCTACCATGTGCCTTCCTGACGGAGAGCATTTCGAGAGCTTTTGCATGGATCTGTTTGAAAACCCGGACGACGTGAAATCCGGATGCCAAGCGGCGCTTGAGAAAGCTTTGATCAAGCAAGACCAGCTTCTCGAAGCCGGGGCTGACGGAATACTTAACGCCAGCGACATGGCGTTTAACACTGGGCTTTTCATCTCTCCCGCCATGATGGAGGAATTTTTCTACCCCTACCTTGAAGCTTGGGCGGGCAGCCTTAAAAAGCTTGGCGTCATATCCATCTGGCATTCGGACAGAGACATATCCATGGCGCTTGACCGGGCAGTTGAATGCGGAGTGTCAGCGATCCAGTGCGTTGACCCCATTGCTGGGATGGACATTGGGGCTGTGCGAAAAAAATATGAAAACCGTTTGTCAGTCATCGGAAACCTGGACTGCTCGATACTTCACGAGGGAACGCCTGAAGAAGTGGAGGAGAAGTCCCGCGAGATACTCGAGGCTTGCAAGGGAGGCGGGTTCGCTTTTTCTGGATGCAACGCCATCTTCAAGGGAATTCCATTGGAAAACTACCAGGCTATGGTTGACGCCAGGTGGAAATACGGAAAGCTAGGGGGTGCCTAATATCAGCTGGTTTTCAGACGCAAGGCTAGGAATGATGATAGTATGGGGACTCTATTCCATCCCCGCCAGAGGCGAATGGGTCAGAAGCATAGAGCGCATTGGCTTGGACAGCTACGCCAAGTATCTGGCAGAGTTCAACCCGGTTGGGTGCGATCCAGCTTCCTGGGCCAGATCGGCAAAGGATGCGGGAGTGAAGTACGCTGTGTTCACAGCGAAACACCACGAAGGCTTCTGCCTTTTTGACACAGCGCTTACATCCTACAACTCGGCCGCTTCATGCGGTCGGGACTTTGTGCGGGAATACATTGACGCCTTCAGGAACGCAGGGATCAAAGTTGGCATCTACTATTCCCTTCTGGACTGGCACCATCCAGACTATCCGCCATACGGGGACAGGTTCCATCCGGAGCGGGACAACGAGGCCTTTAAAGATGCTCCCAGAGACTTCTCCATATATTTGAAGTACATGCATGGACAAATTAAAGAGCTATGCTCAAACTACGGAAAGATCGACATCATGTGGCTGGACTTCTCCTACAATGAGCTCTCCGGCGAAGCCTGGGAGGCTACGAAGCTGGTCTCAATGATAAGATCCCTCCAGCCTGGCATAGTCATCAACAACCGCTTGGATCTATCAGGCGGGTTAGCTCTGCCAACACCCCCAGTATACGCCGGGGACTTCCTTTCGCCTGAGCAGATGATCCCGCCCAGGCCAATGGCAGACAAGCAAGGCAAGCCGCTCCCTTGGGAGGCTTGCGCCACGCTAAGCAACAACTGGAGCTACGCCGTCTCTGACAAAATGTTCAAGCCCTCTCGCCTTCTTATAAGAAAGCTTGTTGAGTGCGTGTCAAAAGGCGGAAACCTAATTCTTGGAGTAGGCCCTGATCCGAAAGGCCAACTGGAACCGGAAGCTTTGTCTTCCCTCTCCGGCCTTGGACGGTTTCTTTCTCAAAACGGAGATAGCGTCTACGGCGCTGGCCCGTCCGAATTCCCAAAGCCGGATTGGGGATGCTATACGCAAAAGGGAAACACGCTTTACGCCCATGTCTTCGAGAACAGCATAGGCCCGCTTTGCCTTCCAGGCTTAGCCCGAAGAGCGAAGTCCATAAGGCTTCTCTCAACTGGGGCGGAGCTTCCGCTAGGCCCGTTCTGGAACACTTGGGAATATCCTGACGACGCGTTCACAAGCTTTGGCCCAGTGCCCCATCTGACATATCCTTTGCCGGATGAGGATGACACTGTGCTAGAGATAAAGCTTGAATAAGTGCATATCCCAAAAGTCCGAAATGGCAGCGGAAAAATCCTGGCGAAAGCTTCAACGCCGGATTTTTCCGCTGCCTCGGATATAATTTTGGGATATGCACTAAGAGCGATTTTTCTCAAGTTCCTTGTGAACGCGCGTTAAAGCCTTTTTAAATTTTTTAATTTTTAAATTTCGGAGTATGAGGGCGGAATATGAAACTGATTCCAATTCGGAGCTACCACAAGCGAATTTTCATCTGGGTTGCCGGGGTGGTGGTCGCGCTGGTGATCGCTTTTTCGATTGTCGTCTACCTGAATGTCTCAAGAGCCGTAACCGCGGAGCGGATAAGCAAGAACAACCAGACCCTGACGCAGATCTGCTACAACATGGATCTTGTCAACGCGACCATCAAAAACCTCTGCAGCATGCTATACATTGACGCTGACGTGGAAATGATCATGCATGACAGAAACGCCAATGAAAACATTGGTCCGAACATAGTCAGGATGAACAACATTCACAAGAAAACCCTGACAGCGAACCCGTTTGTCCATTCGATCTACATCTACAACGGCTATAGCGGCCATTTCTACTCGTCGTACCAGGGGTTGCTGTTCAAGGACAAAAACCTGGACAGCCTTGTTGAGAGCGCCTCTCCCCTTCCGGTTCTGAGGCCTGTCTTCAGGCAGATCGAGTACAACGGCAAGAGCGTTGACGTCTTATCCTACTTTGTATATAACACCATAGACCAGGATGACATGCTCAGGGGCTGTCTTGTCATAAACGTAACGATTGACTGGCTTGTTGAAAACATCTACGCTCTAAACCAGGATGAGTCTGGAGGAGAGATGGTTCTCTTGATCTCGGATGGACAGCTGGTCACCTCGCAAAACCCCATCTCAAGGGAGATCAGGGACATTGTTTCTATAGATCTAAAAGACAAGCCGACCTTGGAGTGGGAAGAAAAGACCGTGGCAGGAGAGCCCTATTTCATCTCCTACGCTCCAATAGGAACTTCAGGCATAACCCTTGTAATGGCTAACCCCCAGTCCTCGGCTGACCGCTACCTGGGGCAGATCAGGCTGAACATAATTCTAATAACATTGGTTTTCGCTCTTCTGGCAGTGCTTTTCGCCTTACCTGTATCCAGCAACATTTACAACCCTCTGGGAAACCTGGTTAACTGGGTTCAGGAGTCCTTCGGCGAAACCCAAGGATCTGCCAATGAGATGGACTATCTCCAAAACATCTACAAGGCTCACCAAAAGTATGAAAAGGAGATGAGCTCCAGCCTCAGATCCTTAAGGCAAGCATGGCTGGCAGATCTACTGGCTGACTCAGCAAGCGTTTCAGAAGAGGACATGAAGGCTGGATGCGTTGCCCACAACCTCTCTCTTTTGAAAGAAGGCCTTTTCCTTGTCTGCGTCCTAAGCATTGACAAAGCGAAGGGGTTTGAGCAGACAGCTTCTCTTGAAGACAAGGACTTGCTTAAATATGTCATGACAAACGTCTTCACTGAGATCATTGGAGAGGCTTTCCCCAACGAGGGAGTCAAGCTCCAAGGCCTAGGCGCCGCCTTTGCAATAAAGGTTCCTTCTATAGAAGATACTGAGACTCTCCTGCCGCTAGCCAGGGAAGCAGGAGCATATCTTATGAAGCACTTTGCAGTCTCAATCACCTTCGCCTTCTCAGGAACAAGCGAGAACTACAAAGATCTCACAGCCCTTGTGGCGGAAGCGGAGCAAAACGCGTCATACCGCTTCGTTTTTGGCCGAAACAGCATAATCACTCCTGAAATGGCTTCCTCCCGCATCCAAGGCCCAACCACCCAAGCGCTAAAGGCGGCTGAAAAAAAGCTTTCTGACGCCGTGAAGGAATGTGATTCAAAAGCCGCATCTCAAGCGCTAGACTCCTTTTTCGCCGAGGTCGGCAAGCTCAAGTACAACAGCATCCTTGTAGCGCTGCTGCGGCTTATTGTCACCATCAATGAGCAAGGCGACAGAAGCAATGGCGCGTATGTCAACCTGGATAGCCTCACCCGCAACTTTTTCCAGCTGGAAACCTTGGATGAAGCAAGACAAGAGCTAGACATTGCGCTGGCTGACTACACAAAGAAAAAGCCCTCATTAAAAACATCTGAAAGGCGAGCGAAGATAATAGAGGCCGCAAAGGCCATCATATCAGAGAAGCACCAAGACGCCAGCCTTTGCCTGGACTCCATAGCGGACATGTGCAAAATCTCTTCAAAACACCTTTCCCTGATCTTCAAGGAAAGCGAAGGCATGTCAGTAGCCGAGCGCATAAATGAAACCCGGATGCTGAAAGCGGCAGAGCTTCTTGTCTCTTCCAACCTCAGCATCAAGGATATCTCAAGCATGATCGGCATGTCCAACCAAACCTACTTCTACTCCCTCTTCAGGAAGAAGTTCGGGGTGTCCCCAAAGACTTACGCCATAATGAAAGCTACCTCGAAAAACGATGACAGCTTGGACAACGGGGATGAACAAGAGGATGCGCCGGAGGATTAACAGATGCTAACAATATAATATTGGCGGCCCGCCTGGATTCAAAGGCGGGCCGCTATAAATGGATTTCGGGTTTGAGAGCTCGTCAGGGCAAGAGAGAAATGGGTGTTTGATTTCTCCCCGCTCGATTTTTTATCTCTGTATGCTTAACATTATATGTGAAATAACAGCAGAATCGCAGCCTGCATTTGCGCTTGACTTGAGGCAAGGTCAAACCCGCCGCTATTTTGAGAGGAGCGATTACTCTTGAATTACAATTTTATTTTGCTGTTGACAGCGCTGATGTTTGAGATTAAGCTATAACTAATCAGCAGCACAGAGAAAATTTGCTTATCATCGGCTAAATCCGGCAGTTTGTAAACAGGCTGAAAGCCCGTTTCGGGCTCAAGCACCCTGCGGTACCTTCCTTGGAGGCTCTTCGTTAGATTACTATGAAGTATTATTCCTTGACACTTTTCAGCGCTACAAGAATTAATGAATAGACCTGATGCTTTGGAGGCTGCATTCAAACGGCTGGATATGCCAGACAGTTTGCAAGAACGAGAGTGGATTAGAACCAATACCAGACCTAGTACCGTTTTTTTAGCGAAGATCATGATTAGAATACTTACCAATGATAAAGAGTTGCCATTCAAGTTTCACATTACATATTAAGATTTGATTTTCCCCGGAATAGTCAAAAAGATGGCATTAGAGCATGGGAGCAAAAAGGCATATGCCCGTAAATCAGGCATATGCCTTTATCGTGGAGTTCGAAGGATTTAGTTTGAGAATGAGGCTGTCTTATTGATTCGTCTCAGCAAACTTCTTCTAGCAGTCAGGCTAAACGACTCGTCTGCGCAAAAAGTAGCGCTTGATTTTAATCGCTGTATGCTTAACATTTTATGTTATTGACTGGTTGAATCATGGTAGATAAGTCCAGTTTGCGTACCATGCCAAATAGCTTTTCTAAAGAACGGCCGCACCGCTTTCAAAATGAATATTTAAATTGTCAGTCCAAGGATGCTCAGCAGAGGCCTTTGCACTTGTCCCTTGGGACGATTTAAACCAGTTAGCTTAATATGCCAAACAACTTTTAGCTGGTGATTAACACTTAGGGATTCTCCCTATTTCAAAAAAGGCTGACCAGCTATCCATACTTGCTTGATATTGCGAATCACGCCAACGCCTTTTGACAAATCACCTTCCAGCAACAACAGATCAGCCCTTTTCCCTGCCGCTATCCGTCCTCTATCGTTAAGCCCCCAATAATCCGCTGGAGAACTTGTGGCGGAGCGAAGCGCCTCTGTTATCGAAAGTCCTGCGTCGACCATTAATTCCAGCTCTTCTAACAGCGTGATTCCGTAAGGTGCGCTGTATGGCGTGGTTGGATCGTTTGTGTTAGCGTCACTGCCCGCGAATATTGGAACCCCCGCATTGTGCATGGCGGCAACAGATTGCCTGACAAAGCCGTAGTCAAACGGGATATAGGGATTGCGCCGTTTTATGGCGTCTACAATCCCTTTCATAGTTGCCATTGTTGGAACAAGCCTAGACCCATTATTCGAGAGCAAAGAGATGGTTTCTTTTGGCAAAGGCATGGCAAAAGGAACATGGGTTATGACGTCAACGCCATTATTTGCGGCAAGCTCATAGCTAGCTTGAGAAACTGAATGAGCGATAACTTTTTTGCCCTTGTCATGGGCATTCGCTGTTATAGCCGCCAAGATCTCTACAGGAAACGGGGTCTGTCCCTGAACCTCGCCGTTTTCCAGTATAACTTTTATATAGTCTGCCCCATAGGATATTTGCTCATCGACAAAGCGGGCAGCGTCGCCTATGTCAACCACAACAGAGCTTTGAGGGAAATCCATGGCCAAAAACAAGGCGCTTCTTGGGGCAAACGCGGGGCTGAAAGCGCTCAAAACATCTGGCAAGCCGTCTTTATTACGAAGGCTGTCTATAACCGTTGGCGAGCGCGATCCCATGTCAAGCAGAGTAGTTACGCCATGCTTTGCCGATTCCCTGAGATTGTCCTCATTGTACAGATGTACGTGCGAATCGATAAGTGACGGCATCAATGTGCAGCCACTGGCGTCTATTTCAAGCGATCCGGATTCGTCATATCCAATTTTGCCGTCTTGGATCGTTACCGATTCTAGCGGAGCGAATTTTTCTCCATTGAAAACGACCGCATTAAGAATTGTTACTTTGCTCATAGTTTTCTTCCTCTCTTATGTTTAGAGGATATGCTCTTTTTCTATGCAAGGGCATATCGCCAAAGCTTTGGGAATGTTGACGCAAGGCCTTATCCAAGCCATACTGAAATCCTGCCCAGCAACGCATCCCGCAGATCAGGCCTGTCATCTCCTGCCAATTGGTCGTTCATCTCATACCCTTCACTGCCAATGACAGAAATAACATTGGCATAGCTAGCGCGAGCGGTTGGCGGCGGTGACATGCCCTCTGGAAAAGCGGGGACCAAGCAATCTTTTTCGTATATTGCATCCAGAGACTTGAGCTTCCAGCCAGTTTCCTCTTTTGCCGCTGTGTAGATCAGCCGGACATAGGATGATAGATCCATCATCCGTCCGTTTACTTCTTTTCGGCTTTGAATGCAGGCCATAGTAACGGCAACAGCCTTGCTGCCATTGAGCCAAACCAGGGTATTGTTGATTTTGTGAGGCGCGACAGTTTGCATTTTGCGTGATGCTTCTACAAAGCCCTGCCCATCCCCATTGTACCAAGAGGTCACAACTCTGGAGTCCTGGGCGAAGCATTTGCGCATTTGCTCCCAAAGAGCGTTGTCTCGGCAGTAGCGCTCAAACTCTATGAGTTCCTTAACTGCGAATTTATCCAGCATTTCTTCCATTGTAGAGGTATTCGGCTTTTGGAACAGCATATGTTTTCTCCTTTATCGGGCTCCGCTGCGCGGAGCCCGATGCTCTTAAACTTGCAAGTGAAAAGTCCGGTCATTTCGCTCACTGGCATGTATTGCATTCATAAGCGAGGGCTCGGCCTTGCCGCATTGCTTTCAATGCTGATGCCCATAGGCCCTTCCGCAAAGAGGCGTTCATCCATCAGCCGCAATTCATCTGAAATCAGGGGGCGGAACTCCATTTTAGCCAGCACGTCCCGCTCCAAGTCCACGCCTGGAGCTATTTCGATGAGCACCAAGCCATTTTCGGAAAGCTTGAATACAGCGCGTTCTGTGATGAATGTGATGTCTTGGCCATTTTTGATCGCATTTTTCCCTGAGAAAGTGATCTGGTCGACTTTATTGACAAACTTGATTCCTGAGCCATCATGTTTAATCGCAAGCTTGCCATCACCAATGCCGCAATCCACATGCCCAAAGGTGAAAATAGCGGAAAAGCATATGGTTGGGGTGTTTTGAGAGATGTTGACGAATCCGCCAGGGCCGACCACGCGAGAGCCAAATTTTGAAACGTTGACGTTGCCCTCTTTGTCGACCTGAGCAAAACTCAAGAAACTCATATCCAGCATGCCGCCGTCGTAAATGTCAAAGGTGTCCACCATTTTGTAAAGCGCTTCCATATTGACTGATGTTCCCATGTCCAGCCCGCTGAGGGGGACGCCTCCCATAACGCCGGTTTCCACTCCCAACGTTATCTGGCTAGCAAAGCCTTCTTCATTAACGATGTTTGGCACCCCGTCCGAAATGCCTAGGCCAAGGTTTACCAGAGCCTTTTCCTTTTTGATCTCCATTGCGGCGCGGCGGGCGACTATCTTTCGCAGGCTCATTTCCATAGGCGCAATGGATCGAGACGGCACTCGTATCATGCCAAGCAGCTCAGGGCGGAAGACATCGCTGAAATAGGTTTGCACATGATCTCCCGGAGCGGATTTCACTACATAATCCACCGTCAGCCCGTGAATTTTCACATCTCGGCAGTTGATGGAGCCTCTCTCCAGAATGTCCTTAACTTCTGCAATGACAATGCCTCCGTTGTTATGAACCGCGTTTGCCATTTCAAACTGCTCGGATACTACGGTTTCATGCTCCAAGGTAATGTTGCCGCTCTCATCGGCGTAGGTGCCGCGAATAATGCAGGCATCCATTGGCATGGACTTGTAAAACAGATACTCTTCTCCTTCGATTTCTATAAGCGATACAATTTGGCGTCCCGATTCCTTGGCCATGCCATTCACTTTGCACCCCTCAACCCTGGGGTCGGCGTAGGTATTAAGCCCTACATGGGTGACAATGCCAGGCTTCTTGCCAGCCATGGCCCGAAACAAGTGTCCAAAGACCCCCAAAGGGACAATGTATCCTGCAATTTTATTCTCGCTTACCATCCTTGCGATGGCAGGCGCTTTGGAAATCTGCGATGTCGCAATGGACGCAATGATGCCTGGCGCGCGCAATGCCGAGAGCCCCCAGCCATCCTCTGACATATCTCCTGGAGTTGTCGGAACGATCAGATCCAGGTTCCTTGGAGAGCCTTTTTCCTGGAAACTCTTCGCCAGCTCCTTTAGCAGCGTTTCCGCTGCGCCAAAGGTTGCGAAGGATGTGATGCCTACTGTCATTCCATCCTTGATTTGAGCAATCGCCTCTGATGCTGATACGATTTTTGCCATTTGGTTTTCTCCTATAAAATGTTAGTTGCGAGCGCTCTTTGATATGCCACGGGCTTTTCTATAAAACGCTAGTTGCGAGCTATTCTTTGCCATGCCGCCTTTCTATAAAACGCTAACCGCGATTTGCTCTTTGCCATGCCGCCTTTCTACAAAACGCTAGCCGCGATTTGCTCTTTGCTATACCACGGCTTTTTCTTTAGCCATGGCTGAAGGACATTATCATTGAATTTCATGAACAGATAGCTAAACGCGATGGTTGCAACCGTTGATACAACATAGAGCAAGTGCATCTGGCTGAGATCTTCAACTTTAAGAACCTTTCCGCAAATAACGATAATAGGGTAGTGGAACATGTATATGTAAAACGCAAGACTGCCAGGAACTCGCCAGATTTTATGATTAAGCAGCTTGGTGAACCCGTCAGCGTTGAGAAGAATCAAGAAAGACATGATTATGGATATGAGATGCACAGATGCCCAATTGATGGTTATAAGCTGGCCCCAGAAAGGCATGTTTACAGGAACCCAGGTCTTGTATATCAAAATCAGGCTGGAAATGGCGCAGGCAATGGTAAGGATCACCCTCATGCCTCGTGACCACTGCTTGTCCTTTAGGCGTTCTACAGCAGCGTGAAGCATGCATCCAAGGGAAAGGCCTGCAAACATATGAGGGAAGCTTTCAGCGTATCCAAAGTCGCCAAGGTTTCTGAAGTTGAACCAGTTCGGGTTGGAGTCAATGATAAACTGGCTGGCATAGAAAACGATGCTAAAAAGCGGCGCAATAAAGCCTATGAACTTATGCTCATCTTTAGCCAGCAGATAATAGACAAAATAGCCGAGAACAAAAATGCCCGAGATAAACCACATTGGGGAGTTCATCATTTGGACAGATCGGGGCGCCGCTCCCCATACTCCGTCAAATCCATTTCCCATGCCAAGCCCTGTCACCTGAAGGCCAAAGAATTCAAACACATGGTTGACAAGGGCAATCGGCCATTGGGAAAGCGGCGTCTTTTGCGTCATGCGGACAACAGCGAATCCCAAGAGCTGAGCCGCCAGGAATGCGGGCATAAGCCCAATTAGCCTTGCCTTTAGATATTTCCCAGCTTGCAGTCCCGGTTGAATGTTTTGATCTATGGCGTACTTTTGCTGCTTCTTGAAATTGTGCATCAAGAAAAACCCAGAAAAAAGCATAAACGGCAAAATGTTATCCAGGGCATAGATCGTTTGGAACGGCAACCCCATATACCCCGTTGGATACACCATGTAAACATGCACAGCAAGAAAGTTGACAGCAAACATGATCCGAAAAAACTCGATTGCATAGTTGCGCTGTTTCATTTAATGTCCCTCCATCATTTTTACAAATTTAGCCTACCAGTATAAACGATGAGGTTATGTCCCTCCATCATTTTCATGATTCTACAGTAAGAACTCCATCAAGCCCCTAAAACCAAGGCTTTGACTAAGAGCATATCCCAAAATTCCGAAATGGTGCCGGAAAAATCCTGGCGAATGCTTCAACGCCGGATTTTTCCGGCACCTCGGATATAATTTTGGGATATGCTCTAAAGGTTGATGCAACGGACAAACCTAGTGTTTAAGCCATTTACGTCTATTTGTCCAGTGGTTGTTACGGTAGAATCATTTTCATGAATTTCGCCAACCAGTATAAACGATGAGGTTATATGTAGATCTGCAAAATCCGTGTCTTGTTATGACCTGTTGTTCCCATTCAAGCAAATCAGCCTATCGCCTCCCTTCATGACTGCGTGAAGACCCATCTCCAGAGTGCCGGATGGCGTTTGTTCAAGTGCAAATCGCCAAAGTAGAGTTTGCTCGCAGAAGCCCAAGCAAACATAGTTGAAGCATTCGCCACACCCGGACTTTTCTGGCACCTCGGATATGATTTTGGGATATGCTCTAAAAGAAGATGCGGGAACTTCTCAGCTCTGCGTTTTTATGCCCCTGTTGTGCCAGCACACAAAGTATAGTATAATAGCGGTGCGGATACAATGTATGCAAACATAAAGTTTACCGAGATTCTTGTGCTGCAGCACAACAGGATAAGGAGGATGCCATATGGGCGAAACGGCTGGCGAGAGCAAGAGGCGATCAGAAACGGAAATTGCCTTAGCGTTATCCATGCAGGAGCTTTACGACAGCTTTTGCGCCAACCGCAGCTTGCAGCATCTGATTGATAAATCCTACGAGCTGTTTGGCCGTCCTATAGTAATTTTTGATATGGCAGGAAAGGTTCTTGCCAAGTCGGAGCGCACCGATGAATGGTTTCACTTTTCAGATGAACAGAATGGAGTCTTTTTCCTAGGCGAGGATACAGTCGCGTTGATTCGCGCAAACGCCTCTGCGGGAAAGCTCCTTTTCTCCACAGTGGCTATTGATGCGATTGAGATAGCGCAACTTGCGGTATCATGGGCTGACGTTCCATTTACGGAATACGACCATCTTCTGATGGAAAAGCTCAGTGCGCTTTTGTCTGCTCAATTGCAGCGGAGCATCCTGTTAGACCTGGATCACAATTTTCGCCCAACTTACATTCTGGCCGATTTGGTTGAAGGCAAGCCGATTGACGAAACAATCGCAAATAGCAGAGTACGTCATTTAAAATGGGCGAATGCTGAAAGCCTCTGCATCCTCGTGATCTCTGGAGGCGGCTATGAGTTGTTTGATGAAAAAATCTCGGCAATATTCAGAGCGCTGAAGACCTATATATCTGTCCAACAGTGCATTGTCTACCATTGCGCCATCGTTGCGTTCGTTGATCAAGTCCTATATGAAACCCTGTTCGGCGAACCCAACACGGCTTTTACTGGTTTTGTTAAGAAAAACAAGCTTCATGTAGGAATCAGCCTAAAGTATCGTCATTTGTCGGAGTCAAGAAAACAGTACCTGAACGCGCTGAAGGCTTTGGAAATCGGACAGCGGCAAAACATCCCCTGTTGCTTTTTTGAAGACTGCTCACTGATAATCATCACCGAAATGATCTCCAGCCGATATGACATGATGGACTTGTGCCATCCAGCAGTCTCCATGCTGGTATCCTATGACAAGGAGAATGGGACGAACCTTCTTGATACGCTCAAGCAATATCTGTTCTATGCCAGCGCTCCAAATGAAGCGGCAAAAAAGCTGAATATCCATCGCAACACTTTGTTTTATCGCATTGGGAAAATCAAAGAGATGACAGGGATCACATTAGAGCACGGAGACGAAATCTGCAAGATTTACATGTCTATCCGATTCTTGGAGGCTAACAGATTGTATAAGAATCCGTAGCTCTTAGAGCGCCAAAAAAGCATATGCCTGTAAATCAGGCATATGCCTTTTTCGCGGACGAGCCCGAAGCGTTTAGTTCGAGAACGAGGCTGTCATTGTGCTTTCATCCCATTGAACGTCTACTCCAAGAATCTCAGCAAGCTTGCGCAAAGGCAAGAATGTTCTTTCTTCCTTAATTGTCGGCACAGCATCTTCAAAGATGGCGGCTTGTCCGTTTATAGTGAAGTTGGGATCTCCGACATGCATCTCTGTTGTGATACCAACATTAGCATTATTAAGAATGATTTTTCTTGTTTCAGGATCCCATTCAACTTCAAAGCCGAACGCGTCTGCTACAGCTCTCAAAGGCGCCATGGCTCGGTTGTTCTCATTGATGTAGGAGTCAGCATCCCCGATAAGAGGAGCGCCATTCACCATTACAGTCAGCTTCGGTTTTGGGGCTGCTTCAGGGGTTGCCTGCGGGGTTGCTTGTGGAGTTGCCTGATGTTGGTTAGAAATGGGATTCTTAATGATCCCCTTCTTGCCGTTTACCTCGACAACAGCGAATCCTCCCTTAAAATTATTGACGAAGTCAAATTGAGCCTCAATCGCGACTTCTCCAGTCTTGTCCAAATATCCATACTTGGAACGGCTTCGGTATACCCTGAGTCCTTCGCTGTAATCCCAAGATTCGCTTCCATCACTGAATGGCTTGTAGTAAACAACGTTGCCGTTCTTGTCTATGCTGCCAAGCACTGTTCTGTCATAATCGTAAAAGCTGGCCAACCCGTCGTGAAAGTCGTTAAAAACATAGTCTTTGTTGCTTTTCTCCATATGCCCTGGGATCTTCATGTCTGGTTTGAGAACAACTCTGCCTGCATTGTCATAGTATAAAGTTTCTCTATCCAATTTAGCCCTAGCCAATCCGTCGCTTAGATCTTGCATGCTGCTTAGATTCTCGGCAGTCAAAACTTCTCCCTTTGTGTTAATGAGCGCATATCTATTATCTGTTCCCAGAATGACTTTGGCGCATCCTCCGTGGAAGTCGCCTGCCTCCTTAAACTGCGGCTTGATGGCAACGCTACCGTCTTTGTTGATATATCCATAAAGAGCGTTGGATTGCATGGATTGGATATAGGAATTCTCGTAAAATGTTCTTCCCGTGCCTTCAGAGCTGTATGTGACTCTAGCCAATCCCTCGCTGAAGTCGAAGTACTGGTAGTACCCCAAAGCCTCGCAGTCTATCGCCAGGTTCCCATTGTGATCCAAATATCCGATATGAAACTTGTTGCCTCCCAAGACTCCCAAAGCTTTTGCCAATCCGTCTTTGAAAGGTTCGAGATCCGCATATTCAACATCCGAGAGACGTTTGCCGCTCATATCCATGAAATTGTAGTATGTTTCCCTAACGTCTTTGAATATGACAAACTTGATTAACCCTTCTGAATATCCAGAATAGGCATCAATGGGTTTATAGTCAAGGTTCATGACCTGTCCGCTAGAAGAAATGGCATATGATTCCACAAAACTGGCTGTCTCTACGACTAGCGAATCATAGTCTACACCCATGCCTTTGTAGAGTTTCCTCTTGGTTTCCTCGTCGTTTACAATATTTATCGCCAAAGAATATCCTTCGTTAAAGTCCCCAATGACGTCATAGGTCGGCTTTACAAGCCAATCATAGCTTTTGTTTCCGTTTTTCGAGTATACTATCGGGCTTGGAGAGCTAAATGCTTCATCGAAAAAAGCTTTGCTAACAATCTCTATTCTCAGCGGTTTGGATGGTGTTTCCCTTGTCTTTATGCTAAGATTCCATTCTTTGCTTCCGTAAGGAGATGACAACTGAGAAATTGTGAATCGAGACAAAAAGTTTTCTGGCGCCATCACCAATCCATTCTCGATGAAACCATATCCTCGCGCTGACGAATCTAAGTCTTCAGTGTATCCATTGATGTAAACGGCTCCGTATTCGACACTTTTGTCCTCAAAGTACATGGTTCCTACGCCAGCCTTATATTCACAAGGAATGCCAGCCTTTTCACAATAATTCATGATAGGCACAAAATAAACATTATCGCTCACCTGCTTGGTGAACATCATGATCTTTGGGACTTCGCTTGTTATATCTACCCCGTTCAGGGTGACTGATTGCGGTATGCTGCTATTGTCATCTGCGCTGGCTTGCACTCCCAAAGCGCAAATTATTAGAATTGCCATAATCAATTTTTTCAACGATAATCCATCCTTTTGATTCTGCCGTATATCAATTTTCTTTAATCCATCCTTTTGATTCTGCCGCGTATCAATTTTTTAATCCATCTTTTTTGATTCTGCCGTATATCAATTTTTTTAATCCATCTTTTTTGATTCTGCCGCGTAACAAATTTCTTTAAGAACGAATTTTAATATATCTTAAAATTAAATTTTTTACCACTATATCATATGCGACAAACGACATTTCAATTCAATAAGCGCCTGGTTGCATTGCTCTGATTTTGCGGCAATCTACAGGACTTCTAGGACAATCAAAACCGTTACGCAATGGAAGCACGTGAGTCGCGTCCCCGCAAAAAGTAGCGCTCGGTTTTAAATTCTGTATGCTTAACATTCTATGTTATTATTCGCAGAATTACATACGTGATTCTGCAACGCTCTCAAAACTGCTGCTATGCTCCTGTAGCAACGTCAACCCCAGCAATCCCAGCCCATTGTCAATTTTCGGCATATCTAAAATAATAATAAAGAGATGTGGCATTTTTGCGCAGAATATGATAAACTAATTGGGGGGACGGTCTGTCCGAAGCGCGTTTATTTTGGTCAACGTCGCGCAACGTCTTTGAAGCCCGCTCCGCTAACAAATTTCACCATGGATCCAACTCTTTGAACCAAGGTTTGCACTAAATCCGCAAACCCAAGTCTTTTGCTCGATCATCCACTCGCTTGAGTGAAAGGCCGCTCTTTTCTCTCAGCACTATACTAAAACCATTCCTGGGAGGCGACAATGTTATTGCCCGATGAAGACAAACTTAGAGAAGCGCTAGACAAAATCAGCAAGGAAGAACTGTCAGAGACGCTCACTCTGCTTAAGCTAACCGAGCCAGAGCTTCGTGAATTCTACAAAGACTCTGAACGCATCCTGAGCATATACTCAAATGCAACTGAAAGAGACAAAAAGCTTGTAAACCTCTTCGTCCGAGCTGGCGGGTATCCGGATTTCAGGCTTATTTCAACCTTCAGCACCACTTCAAGCAGGCGAACTTTCAACCCTCGCGGATGCTTACAGAAAGATGACCCCGTCAGGGCGCTCTTCCTGAACAGAACCATTCCCGCTGTCACGCTTAGGTTCCTTGAAAGCGTTATACCTTTGCCTCAACTCAACACTTCTGAATACGTGCCAACTCAGGATGACATACTTATCTGCCGCGAGACGAGAGCGACAGACCTTGCAACGTTCGCTGTGATATTCAAGGAGAAAGGCCTGAAGATCTACGGGCCGTACAACAAAATATCAAAAGCGCACGCCGCCAACGCCCTGGCAGTCGGAGGTTGGGACGAGATTTGCGTCACAAAAAGCGGCAAGCTTTGCGCGCCTGAAAAAGCGCCTGACCTGGGATGCTTCACTATCACGTCTGCCTTGTACTTCATAGCCATTCACATAGGCTTGTTCAACAAGGTTACGCCTGAATACGTTGACGCGCCTTACCATGAGCTAGCCGCCCATGGGTATGAGGTTTTCCTTAGGTGCGCAAACCCTGCGATCCTGCCAGGAGACTTGATAGGATCAGGCCCCTCCGACATCATCACATACAGCAAATACATAACGGACGCTCTGAAGTTGTGCCCAGTTGGGCGCTTCATATCCTACGACAAGTTCGATGATTACTTAAGAGCCAAATCCGGAGGCCCCTTATCGATTGTTGACAACACTATATGGGATGAGTGCGAAAGCTCCAGCATACAATTTTTCCTTTCCTGCTATTGCGCTTTAGGCATGGTAGACCTCTCCTGGCGCCAAATTGGAGGGAAGAGCAGATTTGTCAGCGTTATTGGACTAAGGCTAACTAACCTGGGAGCATGGATCCTGGGGTTGGCAAAAGATTATGAGCCCTTGATCCCAGCTCAGCCCGCTATTCCTGGATCCCGTATCGTAGTCTCTCCAGACTTCACAGCCACTGTTAACGGAAGCAAGTCCCAGCTTGAGCTTTGCCCTTACTTAAGCCGCTTTTTCACGAGAAAGTCAAATGGCGCCTCAAGCACTTACACACTTGATTGCGAAGGCGTCTTCAAGATGCTGGATCAGGAAGAAACGCTTGAAAGCCTTATTCAATTCTTAGTTTCCAACAGCGCCAGGCCTATGCCCGAAAATGTCATCACAGCCCTTAGAACGTGGTACAACAGCACGGGTGACGCCAAAATCAGATCGGTTCAGGTGATCAGCTCAAAAAAGCTTGCCGTGCTTGACAAGATATCAAGCATAGAAGGGATAGACCAGCTGGTTCGTCAAGTCACCTATTTGGAAGTTCGCGACTATGAGGCAACCAAGGCGCTCCTTAGGAAAAATGGCTATTATATAAAGTAGGCGCAGAGGCGGAGGGCTTCCCCTCCCGCCTCTTTGATCTGTCTTGTGCTATAAAAGCATATCCCAAATTTACGCTAAGGCACCAAAATTTTACTGACAAATGCTCCCTGGAATTAATTTTGGGATATGCGCTTCTTCTGTCGCCTTTTTTTGAATTTTGCGTTCCGCTTTTTTTACGAGCTAAATCATCTGGAAATTCTCTTGAACGCTCTTGACGGGCATATCAGAACATGTTATACTACAAGCGCAAACATCTGTTAAACTCTTCGCTTGCAAGCAACCTTTGGCCGGAGCTAAAAGTGCAGTTCTTTTCGCTCGCGAGCATATGACAGGAGCTGAGATCTGAAATGGGCAAAACCGAGAGAACTGATGGCGATAACGAAAAACCGAACAAAATCGACGGTGTGCTATTAATATCTATGATTCTAAAAAGCTTGCAAATTTTCATGTGCGAAACGCTTGCAAAGCGGATCGTTGGATTGGTTTTGCTTGCGGCCGGAACGCCCGTTCAGCAAATCTCTGAGCTTACCGGGTTAAGCAAAAGCAGCATCTTCAACTTCAGGAAGCAAGTGATAAATGGCGAAATGGATGAGCTTTTTGAGGTTGGAGGGGGAGGTCGAAAAAGCAGCTTGTATGGCATAGAAGACGCCATACTGGCTGAGGTTGCAAAAGGCGGCTATACAACCCGCCAGGAGATTGTGGACATGATAAAGGAAAAGTTCAGCATTTCCGTTTCGGTTTCAACAGTCGGCAAGCTGCTCAAGAAAAAGAACAAAACCTCATAATATGCCAAAAATTCTGCGATAAAACAAAACTCAACAAAAAACCGATTTCTTTTTTCAAAAGAGGCAGAGGGAAGATCCCTCTGCCTCTTTGATTTACGCTTTGTCGCTATGCATTCTGCTCCTGAATACCAAAACCGCTGCAACATACGCAACAGCGGAATATGCAATCACTACCAGCATGTGAGGGATCATTCCAAGGAATTCACCTGAAATCGCAAGCCTTGCGGTTTCGGCGGCATGATAAAACGGAAGCGCGCGGCATACGCTTCGAAAAGCGCCTCCGATCAAGTCTATTGGGATCCACACTCCAGACAGCCATCCAGCCACATTGCAGAGCAAGGCGCCGCACACTCCGCTGACAGCCTTGTCATTCATGGCGCTTCCGCAAAGAAGGCCAATGCCGATGAACATCAGTGCTATAGGCATAAGGGATACCACAGCCAACAGGGTCTTGAGCGATATAGGCAGCCCCAGGAAAGCCGCTACGGCAAATGTGCCAACCGCTTGCGTTGCGGCGAAAGCGACAGCGGGAAGAGTATAGCCAAGAATGAAGTCCGACGATCTCATGGGAGAAGTGAAGAGCCTGGACAAGAACGATGACGTTCTGTCTTTCGCCAGAAGCATTCCTGAATAGAGAGCCATAAAGGTTGTGCCGAACATGGCAACCCCTGGTGCCATCTTCGCTGGCTCAAACATTGGATTGTTCGCCTCTGGAGGAATAGCGGAGTTTATGGCTGAAAACAAGACAAGCAGCGCCAGCGGGAATGCCAGCCCGAAGAACAGGTTCAAGGGATCCCTGGTCATTTCCTTTGCGTTTCTTGATGCGAATACCATTGCTCTCATGCCGCACCTCCCACGAGGGCCACAAACGCGTCCTCCAAGTTGCTTGCGCCTGTTTGAGCGAGAAGCTCTTCAAGCGTTCCCGTTGCCAGAAGCTTTCCGCGATTCATGATGCCAATCCTGTCTGAGAGGGCTTCGACTTCCTCCATGTAATGAGTGGTCAGGACTATGGTTGTCTTGCCTTTCAGAGCGGTTATGGCCGCCCACAACTCCCGTCTCGCAAGCACATCAAGCCCTAGCGTTGGCTCATCCAAAAACAGAATCTTCGGATCTGATATCAAAGCCATGGCTATGCTCAATCGCCTTTGCATTCCGCCAGACAGGGCTTTGGACTTCTTCTTCAAAACATCTCCAAGCCCGAATCTCTTTATCATGGCGTCAGCGCTTAGAGCTGACGCTTTTCTGTCTTGGCCATAAATCCTGGCCATCATTATCAGGTTTTCCCAAACGGACAAGTTTGGCGCCACTGCTGTCTCCTGAGGCGAGATGTTTATGATCTGCTTGACCTTTTGAGGCTCTTCCGTTACGCTGGCCTCCAGCAGGAACGCGCTGCCGCTTGTAGGTTCTATTAAGTGCATATCCCAAAATTCCGTTAAGGCGCAGAAAAATTCCTGGCGAATGCTTCAACGCCGGAATTTTTCAAGCCATGGAATTAATTTTGGGATATGCTCTAAGCATGACAGCATTTTGATCGTAGTGGTTTTTCCCGCTCCATTGACGCCTAGCAAAGAGAACAGCTCCCCTCTTTCAACAGAGAGGCTCAAGCGATCCACAGCGGGCGCTTCTCCGTACTTCTTTGACAGCTCCATTGTTATTATAGCGCTCACTTCTCTTCCTCCCCTTTCAAGGACTCTTCTCCTAGCAAGTGAGACATCAGCGCCTCCAAAGTGTCTTTTGGCGGTAACGCAAGCCCCCTTTTCTCATCGCCTAGAAGGATGAGCGTATCGCCAGGGTGTATCCCAAACAGATCCCTGGCCTCCTTTGGAATGACAAACTGGCCTTTCTCTCCTATCTTCACAGTCCAAGCGTACTTGCCTTTTGGCGCGGCCATGGTCAACCTCCTTAGTTGGTTTAGTATGACTTGTATAACCAGTATAGCTTATCACACTTTGACTGTCAATAGATTTTTTGCATTATGACTGGTTGCATGGGATCTGCAGATATTAGAGTTTATCAAGCTTTTTCAATATTTCGACATTTAATGCAAGTCCCGATATTCACTATAAATTCGCAGCCGTGGCCAGAAATCGCCATTCATCCCCAGCGCACACGAAAAAGGCAGAAGCAAAGCGCTTCCGCCAAATCTCGTGAATAATATTTTTCTATGCATATCAATATTTCGACATTCAGCAAGGCGCGAGCATGCTCGTGCCGCGCAAAGTTATTGCGTCTAGACTCCCGCGACGTCTATATAAATTTTGTCTATGGCGAGCGCGGGGTGCGATTCAGTGTGCAATCGCATTATTACTGAAAATCCGCTTTTCTTGAAGTGGTGCTCTTCGTTAAGGGTCTTCAAGATCTTTGGCAGACTTCCGAAGAGCTTCTTGCTGTCGCCTTCTTTTTGCGAAACCTCAAAGACTTTCCGCTCGCCATCCTCCTTAAGCGTAATGTCGCAATCAAGGCTTGTCTCTACTTTAGTGGACTTGGCCTTTTCCAAGAACTCTTCCGGCATAGCTGCTTCCACGCTGTGAATATGGAAATGCAGCTGCCCTACCCTTTGCCGCTTGCCGCCATTCACGCAAAGAACTACGATCTTGTTGTCCCAGGCAACTTCCCTGGACAGCCTGATCGATACGTCAAGAACGTTTTCAAGCAAGGAGCTTCTCCTCACGCTCATCATCCCGCCTACAACCTTCTTTGGAACGACAACAACGTGCTTCTTGTAGTAAGGGACCGGATGGTAGAAAGATATGACCTCATCAGTGACTATCAATGTCTTGGCTGGAACCAGCGCTGGGAAATGGGCGAATATGAATCCGACCGCAAATCCCAATGGCTTGGCTTGCGCAAGGCTAAATGACAATCTCCTTATTCCCAATTGCTTCACACCTTTCATTTTCAGCAGACAGCGGCTGCAATGCCAACAAGAGATATGCGCGTATCCCCAAATTATTTTTCGGCTTGAAAAAGTCCGCGTTGAAGCGTTTGCGAGGCTTTTCCTCACCTTTAATGAATTTTAGGATATGCGCAAAGACTCATCAGCGCATGATCGCGACTCCGACATCGCGCTCAGACGCAAAACCTAATTTTGATTTTTTGCGCTGCCATGAAAAAAAGAGAAGCTATTCGTGGATTTTTGCCCTCCACTTTTCATCATAAACCCTTCCAAATAACAAATCATATCAAAAGCGAAATTTGCTTGTCTAAGTGTATATTCTAAATTTTCCGACTTTTAAGCTCTGATCAAAGGCCGATGCAATTAGACTCGAGTGGCTACAAATGTTAAGTTTTCATGCGTTTTTCCGAATTTTCAGTCCATATGAATTTAACCTCAAGCGCCCATAAGCGCGGATTTTCACGCACAAACCTGGCAGGATTTAGGGCGTGTACAAAATTTAAAAAGTCTTCACGAGCAAACTTTCATAACTTTTTCCTAATTTAAAATTGATTTTTTGATGTTAATTAGGGTTTTTCGGCAAGCTCTCGAGCGAAAACTTTTGATAAATTCACTGTAAAATTTGCCTCGAGCTAAACCGCCATATCGATCTAGAGGTTCTTTGGAATTTGGATACGCTCTAATCGCCGCTCTCAAGCGTCTCTTGTAAAACCAAATCTACAGACTGCAAATAGCTTTGTGGTATGATTGACCTCTCTTATCAAGGGCGGATCCGCAGCCCTAATACGAAGCGCAGTCAAGCCTCTACGGGCAGGAGGGTGCCAGTGCGTCCGTTATATTCGGAGACAGCCCCAAGAAAGCTGGGTGTGCGCAGACGGCCAGTGGGCTGCGTCGGAGGTAAGAGATTCTGCGATGTGTCATGCGGGATTTCAGCACTCTCGCCTTTATACATAAAGCATATCCCAAAATTATATCCAAGGCACCGGAAAAATCCGACGTTGAAGCATTCGCCAGGATTTTTCCGGTGCTATTTCGGAATTTTGGGATATGCTCATAATGTGCATGTCGACGCTGACTAACGCTGACTAACGCTGATACGGCATGCCTAGGTAAAATTGAAATTACAGAGTGAGCATCGCACTATGATAAGCTATTGGTGCTCGCAATGGCATACCCAAAATTCAAAAGCGGCGATGCGCTGCGCGGCGCTGCAAAAGTCCTGCTAAAGCTTCAACCCGGACTTTTCCAAGCCATGAGATTATTTTCGGGATATGCTATTAGCCAAAATATGCGTTAAACAAAGGAGTGATTGTATGGAATACAAGAGAGGAAAAAACGCTTGCGAACAGGAGCTTAAACAGGTTCTCAAGTATAAATCGGAATCTGGAAAAGGTTTCCTCGCTGGGTTAGCATTTTTAGTTATGTGGTTCGTAGCTAGACAAGTTTTTTATGTGGATTACGTCAATTTGCCTTATCTTGCTGCAGTGGCGTTTATTGCATCAGCTTACCTTCAGTTTGGCTTGAACGGAAAGATAAGGCGCCTTGAAGAAGAGCTGGAGCGCTTGAACTTGGAAGAAAAGAATCGCAAAGAATAAGAGCATTGCGCTTATCGGCCCCTTTCGTTAGCATGGCTCGAATCAAACAGAACGCTTGAAGCATGGCGCAACCGACTTCTCCCCTAGCATCCTTATCTCCAAACGTTCGCATGAAATAAAGACATTTCATCAGCCCAAAGGAGGCATTCATGAACAAAGCTGGTTTCATAGCACTTGTTGTCATAGCTGTTTTTATCTTAGTCGGCAAACAAACTTATGACAACTCAAAAATAGATGTCGTCAAAAACGCATCTCCCGTTGGCTACAATAACACCTATGGCCGCGCATTTGAAAAGGCTTTTACCAATACCAAATGGAAGTACATCAACGCGGATTACGATGTCATAGAATTTAACGGGAGAGATCGTTCCGGGAACGATGTTGTAATGCAAATCGCTAAGGACACAACTATTACCAATACATGGGTTGTCTTTTTTGCATCAACAAACAATAGAAGCATGGGCGTTTTTGAGATTCAATCGTATATATTCGAAGTATTTAATAACTATTAATGATTAATGATTGCATTAAATTCCTGAACTACACCCCAACAAGTAGACACAAAATGTCTACCATTTGTGATTTGTCAAATTATATCGAATCTTGTATTTGTGCAATATGCACAAAAATGACTGGTAAACCATTTTGGGCACCTCTGTTTAAATTGTTTAAACAAAGTCAACAATAGCAAGCCGCATGAGCCATCGGATACTTTCGGCTGCGGTCCCAGCCACGGCAAGGGCGGGCCATAAGCGAAAAGCGTCACGAGGCGCGTCTTCCCATTAGCCCCTCGGATTCAAACCCGCGATCCAAGCTGGTAGCAAGCCGCATGAGCCATCGGATACTTTCGGCTGCGGTCCCAGCCACGGCAAGGGCGGGCTATAAGCGAAAAGCGTCACGAGGCGCGTCTTCCCATTAGCCCCTCGGATTCAAACCCGCGATCCAAGCTGGTAGCAAGCCGCATGAGCCATC
>JAISWZ010000679.1 GCA_031270945.1 Clostridiales bacterium
CTGTTGTTGCTGCAAGCAGCAAGGGACGCGATAAGCGCCACAGTCAGCAAAATGGCTATAATCCTTTTCATTTCTTTCCTCCTCTGGATATAAAGCTCTATATTCGCCCCGTTGGGGCGAGCCCGGCAAAGCCGGGCGCAAAAGCGCTCTGCGCTTTTTGCCCTTTGCTAATCCAGAGAGTGAAAAGACGCTTCTCACTCTCTGGCGTTTTCCAAAAAGCCTATAAAAGTCTTCGTCATGCTTTTTTGGCTTTTGCAAGGCAATAAAACATTTTTTGACTATGCATTACGGCACATCTCAAAATTCCGGCATCGGATAGCGTTTGCCCAATGTTCAAGGGCAAACGCCAAATTTGAGATATGCCAAGAGCGAAAGCGTCTCGCTCTTATGTCATGAGTCATAAATTTTATGCGCTCACATACTCAGGAATGCTCTTCTCCCTCAAGCAAGAGACAAAGTGCCTAGAAGCGGCTTCTTCCATCTCAGGCCTGGTTTGGGCGCATTCCTCTGTGGCGTGCTTGCACCTGGTCCTGAAGCAGCATCCGCTTGGGGGATTTACCGGGCTTGGAACCTCGCCCTCAAGCAGTATTCGCCCCTTCTCCCGGTTCAGCTTGGGATCGGGAATTGGAGCGACTGACAGCAAAGCCTGGGTATACGGATGCCTGGGGTTCTTGAAAAGCTCTTCAGCGTCAGCCAGCTCCACCAGTCTGCCCAGGTACATGACACCCACGCGGTTTGAGATGTGGCGGACTACCGCCAGATCATGGGCGATAAACAAATATGTCAAGTCCAGCTCATGCTGGAGCTCAATCAGCTTGTTGATGACTTGGGCCTGTATCGACACGTCAAGGGCCGAAATCGGCTCATCGCAGACAATGAACTCAGGGTTTAGCGCCAAGGCTCTGGCAATGGAAACGCGCTGTCTCTGCCCTCCGGAGAACTCATGAGGATAGCGGTTCATATGCTCAGTGTTTAGGCCAACCAGGTTCAGCCTGTCTATTATTATCTCCCGTCTCTCATTCTTGGATGAGTAGGCGCGATTTATGTCCAGCGGCTCACCTACTATGTCCCCAACGGTCATTCTTGGGTTTAGGGACGAGTATGGATCCTGGAAGACTATCTGCATCCTCTTTCGAAAGGGCTTCATGTTGGCGTGGGTTATGTCTGTCCCATCAAAGATTATGCTGCCGGAGGTCGGCTCATGAAGCCTCAGCAGGGTTTTCCCTATTGTGGACTTCCCGCAGCCGCTTTCTCCAACAAGGCCAAAGGTCTCGCCCTTTCTTATGGAGAAGCTGACCCCGTCAACAGCCTTCAGCTTGACTTTCTTGAACGCGTTTTCGCCTATCACTTTGAAGTGCTGCTTCAAGTCTTTGGTTTCAAGCAAAACTTTGCCATTTTCGCTCATGGGCGCACCTCGCTAGCGTTTACTGGCACGTGCTTCCAGCAAGCCGAAACATGGCCTTCCCCTATCGGAAAGCTTGGCGGGTTCTCTCTCAGGCATATCTTCATGCACTCCCCGCAGCGGGACGCAAAACCGCACCCCTTGGGCATGTCAAGCAGATCCACGGGGTTTCCTTCGATGGCCTTGAGAGGCGCCCTGACCCCCTTTGAGCTTCCGGGAAGGCATCCCAGCAAGCCCTTGGTGTAAGGGTGCGCTGTACTGTAGTATATGTCATCAACAGAGCCGGACTCAACTATCCGCCCTGCGTACATTATCATGATCCTGTCGCAGATCTCGGACACTATTCCAAGGTCATGCGTTATAAGAATGACAGCCGCCCCGGTCTCATCCCTCATCTTTTTTATGAGGTCAAGGATCTGGGCTTGGATTGTTACATCCAGGCTGGTCGTCGGCTCGTCAGCGATCAAGAGCTTCGGAGAGCAGCTCAGCGCCATGGCTATCATGACCCTTTGCCTCATTCCTCCGGACAGCTCATGGGGAAATTGTTTCATCCTCTTCTCGGGGTTGTTGATGCCTACCTGGGCAAGCATCTTCACTCCCCGATCCGCCGCCTCTTTCTTTGGCATTCCAGTATGCGTTCTTATAGTCTCAATCAGCTGGTTGCCGATAGTGAAAACCGGGTTCAAGCTAGTCATCGGATCCTGGAAGATCATTGAGATGTCTTTGCCTCTGACTCCCCTCATTTCCTTGGAAGACATCGCCAGGATATCCCGTCCGTCAAACTTGATCCCGCCTCCAACCACTTTGCCAGGCCGAACCAGAAGCTTCATGAGCGCTGTGACGGACACGCTCTTTCCAGATCCGGACTCGCCCACTATCCCCAAGACCTCGCCTTGGTTTAGCGCGCAAGACATTCCGTTTACAGCCTTTACCTCCCCTGCGGGAGTGAAGAAGGAAATTCGCAGGTCATCCATCTCAAGCAGGCTATTCGCCATTATCAATCCCGCCAATCTTTGCGTATCCCAAATTTTAAAGCAAGGGCAAATCGAAGAATCAATGCAGGATTTTTTCCCAAGCTTAATATTTGGGACAAGTTTTAAACTCATCAAGCCGCCAAAAAATCTTGTCGCAAACTACTCTTTCAGCCTTGGGTCAAGCGCGTCCCTTAGGCCGTCGCCAAAGTTGTTGAAGGCGAAAATGATGAGCGCTATAAGCATGGCCGGGAAGAACATCCAGTGCGGATAGCTGCTGAGTCCCGAAAGAGCGCTGTTGGCAAGAGATCCAAGGGATGCCATGGGCGCTGACGCGCCTAGCCCCATGAAGCTCAGAAAGCTTTCCGTGAAAATGGCTGACGGTATCTGGAACATTGCCGTCACTATGATTGTGCCTACCGCGTTAGGCAAAAGATGCTTGCGGACGATCCAACCGCCTGAAGCCCCTTGGGCCTTGGCAGCAAGGACGTATTCCCGCTCTTTCAAAGAAAGGACCTGGCCCCTGACCATCCGGGCCATGTTTACCCAGTACAGCATGGCAAACGCGATAAATATGGAAAACATGGCGCTTCCCAGCGCCATGTTGGGAAACGTGTTATCTAGAAAGTTCTTCAGGCTTATCTGAAGTATTATTATTATCAGGATGTCAGGAACCGAATATATGATCTCGCAGCCCCGCATCACCAGGTTGTCAACCCAGCCTCCAATGTACCCGGCGCTAGCGCCTACCAGGGTGCCCAAGACCAATACTATTATTGAGCAGAACACCCCTATGGCAAGCGAGATCCGTGTTCCTATCATGTTCCTGACCAAAAGATCCCGGCCCAGGTTGTCAGTGCCAAATGGATGGGCAAGACACGGAGATAGCCTCTCGCTTCCCCTTATCTGCTGGTCATACTTGTATGGCGACAAGAACGGGCCTACAAAAGCGAATATTGCCAAGGCGGCGATTATTCCCAAGGAAAACAGCGCCATCTGGTTCTTCATGAACCTGACCTTCGCGTCCTGCCAATAGGTCGTGCTCTCTCTCATCTTAATCCGGCTGGCCTTTTCCTCTTCAGTCGCTGGAGCGGCATCGTGAATGTTTAACATCATGCTGAACGGGTTTGCCTGCTTTGAAATTTCAAGCTCGCCTTCAAGCTTTTCTTTCTCGCTAATCTTCCTTCCCATATCACACCCCGCTTAGTATAGGGAATTCGCCATATGCTCTAACTAGTACTTGATCCTTGGATCCACAAGGCAGTAAAGGATGTCCACGATAAGATTTGCCACTATCAATATAGCGGCAAAAAATATGGTAGTCCCCATGATCAAGGTGTAGTCGCGACCCTCTATTGAATCAATGAAGTATTTCCCCAAGCCGGGTATGGAAAAGATTTTTTCAATGACAAGGGAGCCTGTGAGAATTCCAGCAACCATTGGCCCCATGTAGGTGATAACTGGAATAAGGGCGTTTTTCAACGCATGCTTGAACAGCACCACCTGCTCGCCCAGGCCCTTTGCCCTGGCGGTTTTCAGGTAGTCCTGGCCTTGTATGTCCAAGATGCTGCTTCTCAAAAGCCTTGTGATGTAGCACGTGGGAGACAGGCTGAGCGCAAAGACTGGCATGATGTAATTTCTAGGCGTCTCAAGCCCTATGACGGGAAGAACTTTAAACTGCATGCCGAGTATGTACAACAATGTTGTTGATACAATGAAACTAGGCAGCGCTATGCCTAAAGTGCATACAGCCATGATAATCCGGTCCACTACCGTGTTCCTCTTTGTTGCGGCAAGCATTCCGGCAGGCAGGCCAACCAGCAAGGCGCATATTATTGCCAATGCCCCAAGCTTCGCCGAAACAGGGAACTTCTCCGCTATTATCTCAGTGATTGTGTACCCGCGCCTCTTGAAGCTGATGCCCAGGTCTCCCTTGACCAGATTTTTCAGGTAGTTGCCGTACTGCACATAGACCGGCTGATCCAGGCCATATTTCTTGTTGATCTGAGCAAGCGTTGCAGCGTTTATCTTCTCGCTCAGAAACGGTCCGCCGGGAACCAGAAACATCAGGAAAAATGTGGCCGTAATCACCAGGAAGAGAGTCACCAGTGATGAAAGCAGCCTAAAAGAGACAAACTTGAGCATGCAATACCCCCTGTCGCGCGTCCGAGGTGCGCAAACGCGCCCCAACGGGCCCTTTTAGAGCATATGCAAAAATCCTGCAGGCAAACGCTTTAACACAGCTTCCGGCCCTTGAATAGATTTTGCATTTGCTCTTGATGCATATCACAAAAGCCTCGCCTGGAACCATGCCTTTCCAAGCCATGTTTTTGGGGTATGCTCTTTCTATACTGACGAGCGCTCATATGTAGAATTTTCTTATCGTTGCCCGCCTCAGAAGCCAGTCGGGCCGCTCTCGCTAACGATAAGAAAATTCTAAGAGCATATCCCAGTCACGCGTTTAAGCAGTGCTTTGACTTTTTCGGCACATGGGATATGCACAGAAACATACCGCTCGCAAGTATATTATGCGCAAGCTTGCGCAGCTTATCCCGGAAAGCCGCCGACCTAATCGGGCTTTCTTGTGTGTATTCTCATAATGATAATACAATTTGCGCGCCTTGTCAACGATATTGAGAATAACGCTGTAATGGCTTAAATTCAACGTTTCAGAGGCTTCAAGCCCCTTTGTTCCCAGTTTCGTTCATAAATTATTAACATTTAGGGCTGGTAAATACGACTAAAAATCTATTGACACATGTCTAGGTCATTATTGGCATATATAGTTTAGGCCACAAAATGTGCACTGTGCAGTAAAATCGACAAAAATTGTTCGATTCTGCAGCTGGATTCGTGATAAATATTTTCCAGGCAATGTCGGCTAGGCGCGAAGCGCGGTTATGGGGCTGGGCCTTGATGAGCCTTGAAGGCTCAACTTTAAGGCTTTAAGCGCCTCAAATTTGAAAATCGATTGTGTGTTCGGGGATAGTCAAATTTATACACAGAAAGCGGCAAATGCAAGCTGGCGCTCATGAGTGCAAGAAACTTGGGTGAGGCAATTCATGGCTTAATTTTGGCTAGCGCCTAACGACCATGCGCTTGGGGCGCGTTCGAGCGCCATTCCTAGAATCGACCATGGAATTTATAGATAGCGAGCTTCCGCCAAGCCCGCAATTCGACTGCGCCTCTCATTTCCTAACTTGTCCAAATTCGACCATGGAATTAATATGTATTTGCTCTGTCCGGACTGCATTTCCGCCCGCTCTACATTCCCAATTTTTTCTTCCAGCCCGCCCGCCTTTTTTTCTCTCACCTTCCCGCCTCCCCGCCTCCCCGCCTCCCCGCCTCCAAACCCCAAACTCCAAACCCCAACCCCCAAAACCAAAAAAAAGAGCCCGCACAAGCGGGCCCTCAAATTCGTTATTGCGCAGCGTCACCAACAACCATTTTCTTTCTGTTGATGTAAGTTCCCAATACAGCGCCGCAGATTCCGCCGATGACATGGGTGAGCTGAGAGATGTTGTCAGTGGAGGTAAGTCCGGCGACAGCTTCCTGGCCGATGAAGAGGATAATCACAAGGACAACGGTTATCGGGATTCTGCCCTTTTGAATGTTTACGAAAGAGCTCAGAAGAATCATCATGAATGCCACTCCGCTCGCTCCAAGAAGGTTGCCGTACCTGGAGAGCAAAATGAAAGACAAGCCTGTAACCACTGAGGTTATCAGCATCATGATGAGGAGGTTAAGCGACCCGTACTTTTCTTCAAGCATCGGGCCGACCAGCAGGATCACCAGGAAGTTGCCGATGTAGTGGCTGAAGCTTGCGTGCCCTACTGCGTGGAGGATGAGCCTGGGGTAAAGCAGGAGATCAGTTGGCGCGGTTCTTGACACACTGAAAAGCAATAAGTTCAACTTTTGGCCGAACACCATGTTCAAGCCAAGCACTACCAAGGACACCAGCGCATATGTGAGGATGACTGGCGAATTGAGCTGAAACCTCTTCAAAAATTTAACTACAGCGTTCATGTGTGCATTCGCTAGGCTCCAGGCTATGCCAGGAGCGTAGCCCCTCCTTTCTGGGTAAGGAAAAGCCAGTAAAAAAAGCCCTGGCTGCCAGGAGCGAAATATTCGCCCCAACCAATAATCGCTCGCGAGCGGGCGCCTCCGCTGAGCAAACGGCCCAAATTCTGTGCTTTGGGAAATGCTCTGCAGTCTTGTTCTTGCTCGTGAGCGAGGGCAAAAGCATATGCCCTGTGTATGTACTGACGAGAGCTTGGCTTAGATTTTTCATCACAGCCCGCCTTTGAGGCCAGGCGGGCCCGCTTTAGCCAACAAACAAATCTAAACCTGCCGCTCGTAAGTATCAATAGCCCTGAGCTTGCTTGTCAAGCACAATAATAGTTACGTAGAAAGTCTGGCAAAGTCGCACCAATCTTTTTGGAATTCTTAGGCTCGCCAAATTTCGTTGCGACAGTATGCGCAAAATCAAGGGGTTTGGGGGGATGGAATCCGGGAATGGCTATTAATTGCCAGCAACTCCCTAAATCGGCCCACGCAGTACTTGGGTCAATTCTCAGTAAATAGCAGCAAACTATGTAGTAAATGGAGGTTCGAGACGCGTAACGCCATCAGAAGCGCACAGCGCCGTCACAGCCTAACGCCGCGCGTCTCCAGGTGCGGGCAGACAGGCCTGCCCGCACCTTTTCTTTGATCGTTATGCTCGTTATGCTCGTTGATCCTCAGCTTCTAAGCGCCACAGCCGGATCCATCTTAGCCGCCTTCCTTGCCGGATATACTCCAAACGCCGCGCCTGTGGCGCAGGAAACCAGAACTGCCACTCCTATGGAAGAGACGCCAGCCGATGCCGGTATGCCTATGGCGCTTCCCAGCGCGGCACCTCCAACTAGCCCAAGGACTATCCCTATAGCGCCGCCAGCCAGAGTTAAGATGACCGCTTCTACCAGAAACTGAAGCTGAATGCTTCCCTCAGTGGCACCAAGGGACTTTCTTATCCCGATCTCCCGTGTCCGCTCAGATACAGTGGCAAGCATAATGTTCATGACTCCAACCCCGCCAACAACAAGGGATATGGCGGCTATAAGGCTTGCGAAGGCCGAAGCGCTGCCGGCTATCCCATCAGCCGCCTCCGCTTGGTCCAAGAGGGTCGAGACGATAAAGGCTTCGCTTTTCTTGTGCCTGATTGACAAAATCTTGGCCAGGTCTTTCGAAAGGCTTTCAACCAGGCTCCTGTCAGTCGCCGAAACCAGCAATGAGTCAGGGTTCTTTGCGCCTTCCAGGGCCATCAAGGCTGAGGCTGGCATGTAGGCTACAGTGGTGTCTCCGTACAGTTCCTGGGCATATGACGCGCTTTTGCAGACGCCTGTGATAAACGCCTTGAAAGAGACTGATCTTAGTCTTAATTGGAAGGACTCGCCTACAACGTTCGCCTTCCCGAAAAGCTTGAGCGCGAGATTTTCGTCTATTACAATATTTCTCCTGCCAGCTCGATTATCCGAGTCTGTGACAAACGAGCCAAAGGTCATGTCAATAGACTGGATGTCCTTGTACCCTCCAGTAACTCCCATAACAAGTACAGTCTGCTCTTCTGAGTTGCCCTTGGCGGCTCTTCCTTGGGTTTCGTAAATGGGAGACGCGGCCTTTGCGTCCTTGTGGGTTAGAACCGCTTCCCAGTCTTCCATCGTAAGCCCGTCAGAAGCGCTTAGCTTGCTGTAGTCCGCCGTTGCCTGCATGCTGGCCGCGCCCATCATATCCAATTGATCAGCTATGCTTTTCTTGAACCCGCTTCCTATTGCTGAAACCAGAACCACCGAGCTTATGCCTATCACTACGCCTATCACGGTCAAAAGAGATCTTGTTTTGCTTCCCAAAACGCAGGAAGCCGCGTATGCGGCCGCCTCAAGCAGACCCATAGTTCCATGCCTCCTGCCAGCCATCGTCTATCCTGCCATCTGAGAGCCTGATGATCCTGTTGCTTCTTCTGGCTATGGACATTTCGTGGGTCACCATTACTATGGTAGCTCCCTGCCCGTTCAGATCGCAAAACAAGTCTAGCATTTCTCTTCCCGTCTTTTCGTCCAGGTTTCCGGTAGGCTCATCCGCGAGTATCACCGCAGGGTTCATGGCTATGGATCTGGCTATCGCAACCCTCTGCTTCTGACCTCCCGACAGCTCATCAGGCTTGTGCTCCATCCTGTCCCAAAGCCCAACCCGATCCAGCGCCATCTCAGCCATCCGCTTTCTTTCCTTTGGGGCAATCCCCGCGTACATGAGCGGCAGCTCCACGTTTGCCACAGCGCTAAGCCTGTGAAGCAAGTTGAAGCTTTGAAACACGAATCCTATCTTCCTGTTTCGTATTCCCGCCAGCCTCTTTTGGGAAAGGCATGAGACGTCTTCCCCGTCAAGCCAGTATTGCCCATAATCTGGCGTGTCCAGGCACCCCAGCAGGTTCATCAGAGTTGACTTTCCGCTTCCCGAAGCTCCCATGACGGCTATGAATTCGCCTCTCAAGACCTCCAAGCTTGCGCCCTTCAAAGCGTTTACCCTGAACTCTCCGCTCATGTACGCCTTCGTTAGGCGCTTGGCTTCTATCATAAAAGGCCCCATAGCCGCTCCGCTCCTGTCTTA
>JAISWZ010000685.1 GCA_031270945.1 Clostridiales bacterium
AATGAAACATATATATAAAAGGCGACAAATCAAAGTTTGCATTGTGCAGATTTATCGAGCGAGGATTTTGTCTTGCAAATTGCATTTTGCAAATTTTCATCCCTCAGCGTATGCTTGTAAAAGTCAGAATTGGTGACTTGATCTTGCGTAACGAGGAGGCTGAAGAACGATGGCGTGCAACGCTGCTGAAACATACGATCCACACATGCTGGACTGGGAGTGCCCTGACCAAGCAAGTTCGACTTTTCGGGCGGGTGCCTTGCTTTTTCAGGAAAGCATCCGCATTGCCAAGAGACCGTTTGTATACGGAATTGTTGATGATGTCAACGCTCTTGTTTACCTGGTGATATATTTAATCATAGATATCCTTACTGCGTATGAAACACTGTTTAACATAAAAGCTAAATTTGGTGACTCATCCAAGACCAGGGCGGCAGGCGAGCTTTCAAGGGCTTTTGGCTTACTGTGCCGATTTGTCGCCGAACTTGCGCCCATAGGTTGGAATTGCAAAGAGGATTGCTCGAAAATCACTTTTTTTGAGAAGCTCATAACGCTAAAGTTGCGCCTCCATGAAGTTTTAGCCAATGTTTTGGAGGAGCTGGATGAGCTGCAGGAGAAGCTTGACAAGGATGGAGTCGATACTTACACGGAAAAAGAGCGTCAAAGCACCTCTTTGGGATTGAATTCATGCAGGAATGAAATCAGCGGGTGCAAGAAAATGCTGGACGCCTTGGGCTGCATGGGCGGGAGCGGCGAGCTGTCCGCGGGCGAAAAAGGCGCAGGCCTCCAGAAGCCCGAATTCACGGCAGTAAAAGCGGAGCCCCAAGTGGTCGAAAGGTACAAGAAAATCCTGAACTTATCTTTCAACAATAAACAGGAAGCCGCCAGCGCTTCGGAAGCCGAGGCAAAGGCCGGCCCCGACAAAGCCAAGGGCGGCAGCGGCGCGAGCGAAGGCGAGCTTGTCTTCAGCTCGTTTGGCTTCACGGCGCTGGTCGACGAGGCAAGCATCGCAATCGGGGATCTGTTCATTCGGCTTGGCGGCATTGCCGACGCCCGGATGTTTTTCGGCCCCTCTTACATTTGCGGGGGCGGCGAATCCCTTCTTGTTTCCAGCGGCGGCGAGGGGGAGCGGCGAGAGCTTGGCCTCAGCTTTTTTTGCGGCGCCCCTTTTTCCTTCAAGATGGCCGGGCGCAACATCAAAATCGCGACAAAGGGCGGGGAGTCTTTCGAAATCGTCGAGCTGCCGGAGCTCGAATCATTGCCGGAGCTGGACAAGGCTTGCGCCGAGCAGTGCGCGCTTCAGCTGGAATCGTTTGAGGGCGCCGTAAGGTTCAGCCCCGCAGCCGTGAAAGTGCTCCACAGGATGGAGTGCGCGGGGGAAAAGGCGCTCGCATCCGTGAACACGCCAGCCAAGCGCAAGCACATCGACTTGTCGCAGCTGAAAGTGCTTGCCCCTTCTGAAATCAATGTTCAGCCTTGGGGAGCCCTGGCGTGCGAGGGCGAGGAAAGAGCGGCGGGACGCCGTTGCGGGAAGGCTGCCAGAGCGATTGGGCTGACAGCGGACGAGCATAGGCTCCTAAGCGAGCTCGCCCAGGCGAGAAGCGCTGCGTCGGACAAGTCAGCCAGGGCGAGGATCGTGCTCTTGTGGGCTTCGGGGGCAAGCGAGAGAAAAACGGCTGCAATTCTTGGAATAACAGTCAAAACAGTGCGCAAATGGCGCAAAAATTACGAAAATAGCCAAGATGCGCTCCGCTGCCTGGCAGTGGATCAGCCTCGCAAATTGAAAGGCAGCCTTGCCGCCGTGCTCTCCGACAGCTACAGATCAGGCGCAAAGCCGACATTCAACGCCTGCCAGGCAGCGGAGCTTACCAGGATGGCTTGCAGCAAGCCGATAGATTTCAACTTGCCCTTCAGCCACTGGTCCATACGCTCCCTCAACGTTGCCTACGCGCTCAAAACAGGCGTGAGAATGTCCGATGCGACTGTGGGCAGGCTCCTCAGCCGCTTCGGGATCGAGCCCCACAAAGTGGAATACTGGCTCCGAACCAGCGAGAAAAACATAAAGAAATTCCTCGTCAAGGCACTTGAAGTCCTGAAAGCCTACAAGAGCGCCTTTGAGGACAAAGATCTCATTGTGGTCAGCACGGACGAAAAGACGGGAATCCAGTCGATCGAGCGAACTGAAGTCTTGAAGGCCGCCGTCGGGTATTGCCCCAAGGAGGATTACGAGTACGTCAAGCACGGGGTTACAGGCCTTACGGTATCGCTGAACGTTGCGACCGGAGCCGTCGTGGCGCCGATGATCAGGCCGGAAAGGAAGGAAATCGACTACGTGGAGCACATCCTCGACGTCATCAAGAGCTTCCCGGGAAAGAGGATCATAATCATTTGCGACAACCTCAACACGCACTGCTCGGCCAGCCTTGTTTGGGCCATGGAAATGATCAATCAAGGCGTCGACATCGAGGACATAAGGCTCGATGATTGGAGGCCTCCGGCGGACAACCCCGGCGCCGACGCCGGCCCAAGGCTCACCGCGGAGGAAATGGAGCGATACAGCCATCTCGGGGTGAAAGGGAAATCCGGCGCCTTGAAGAGCATGGAATCCCGCAGCGCCTACCTTGGCAATCCCGAGCTGAGGTGCAGCTTTGTTTACACGCCCAAGCACAGCTCCTGGATAAACCAGGTGGAGTGCTGGTTTTCCGTTATTTCCCGCCACTTGCTTAATTCCAGGCTGAGCACGAAATCGACCCGGGAGCTTGAAGACAGGATAAGCAAGTATATCGACTTCTACAACAACGAGCTTATGAAAGCCCACAACTGGAAGAATCTTGACAAGCTGTACAAAAAGTTCGCCACAAAGCTTGAAGAGCTGGACACTGCCGACAAAGAAGAGCCGGAAGAGCCTGAGGAAGACGAAATTCCGAAGGCAGTCCCAACCCATGAAGACAAGCTTAAGATTGCGCGGGACAACGTTGCGTCCTGCAAAAAAAAATGCAGCGAGGCTGAGAAGCATATAGAAGATTTGGAGAAAGCCCATGAAAACGCGATCATTGCCGCAAGGAAAGACGCCGACGCACTTTTTCAAAAGCTTGAAAAAGCTGAAAAGAAGCTTGAAAATCTGATGGCGCCTAAAAAAACCGGCAGAAGAGCCTCAAAATCGGCGGCGGCGGCAGTTTGAGCGCAGGCATTAGTGTGCGCTGGGCTGACTATTTGATGCAACCCAACATAAACTGTTATATATCCAGATGAATATGCGATTCATTGACTAATATACATATGATACCCTTCGAATGTTGACTTGTAGATTTGTTTTTGGCACTCAAAATCCGCTGAGAATGATCCATGCTTGTGTGAGCCTGCACCAAATCTCTTTAAATGTTAAAGCCTTAAATTTGATCCTTGACAATTGAATGAATAGTTCTGAAGCCTGTCTTATTGCTGAACGACACTTGCAATGCACTTTTCGAATTACAGTGATAATTTAAGCCCAATAATCAACAACTCGTTTTGAAACCATGTTGTTAAAGCTGTAAATTTGGTAACATCATTATTTTTTGCATCTGTGATTTAATGCGTTAAGCTACCTATTTTTGCAAAGTGTATGGACTGAACATTGTAAATTAAGCTATTTTTAGAATTGGCGTATTTTAAGCAGCAGACCAATAATTAAGTGATATCATCTGAATATCAGATTAATACTGCGCTTATAAAGTTCGTATCAATATCCTGAAATTGCGCACCAAGTTTAGATATAAACGCGAATTCGGATACAGTGACTTTGAAAAATTCATTTGATATCTTGATTTTTAATGAAAGTTCATTGCATATCCGAGTTTTGAATCATTGGCATTTTTCAAAAATCACGCGCTAAATTTAGGCCCAAAAGGCAATCAATGCTGACAACATGTAACATGTTGATTAAAAAAGACTGCAAATCCCGTTTGAATATCGAATGACAAACAATTAAATCCCGTTTGAACATCGGATGACAAACAATTTAAACCAGATGCATAAACCGAGAAAACTAATTTACAAGATCATGATGATTGGATTAAAATAAAACTACATACCTAATTTAGACATATCGCCACATATTATTGGCATGTATAATCAGGATATTTAGCGTTAAAATCAGAAATGTTATAATAATTAAGTGCAGTAGCTTAAATTGTTGCGCGAATATCAAGTCTATACTATGCGATCAAAAGTAAATCTAAAAAGTTGTTTATTGTTTCGAATTTGGGATTACGAGAAACATACAATATTTATAACTAAATTACAAGGCCAATACAAATCTATAAACGGGGATTAAAAGTCAATAGTTCGACTTGTAACCTTTTGAAGCCAAACGCGTTACTGTTATGTGAGCCAAAGATACAAGCTTAGATTAGCGGTATAATTCCCATTATATTATTGGAAGATTTATATTCAGGGATTTTTGGGATTTGACCATGATGAATAAGTGCTATCAAACGACTAGCCTACAATGCAAAACCTTAGTAATTATCAGCTGATATTTTTCATAATTAATCACTACAATAGTTAAAATGACTTCGTTCTCAGTAGATGTAGAAGGGGAACGAATTTATGAGACAAACCACTAGTAGCCTTCAAACCGCCAGTTCCAGAGCTTCATTTCATCCACATTGGTTCGGCTACTGAAAAGATCGTGATTCGCCTCACTGTCCAGGACATATCAAAAACCCCCTAGGCCATCCCAGTCCAAAGGGGTTTCAACGGAGGCAGTACTACCATTGCACTAACAATACGGCCAATTGTATTTTTGCCAGAACGAAGAGCCTTTAAACACATGAACCGAAAAAGATTTTAAAGTTCTGGTGCGACTTGGCAACGCCAGCTCGAGAGCATCATTTCACCCTCATCGGCTTTAAACCGAAAAAAATAGCGTGGCTGACTCACTCTCCAATACATTCCTATTGTCTCCCGAAGCGCCTTTCTTATACGGCTCAAAGATGGTATTTCAAGCATTGCTTTGCTCTTGGTTTGCAGACGCAAGGTATGCTCTGTAGCAGTGGTAATGCCAGGATTTCTGCTATGGCAATGGGACATAGATGATTTCTTTTGGCTTGGCAAGGGCATGTCAGCTGCGTGATTAATTTATCTCATATTTTACTATCAAAAAACCCCCTTGGCCAGCGCGTGGCTCGCGTGCCAAGGGGGTTTAACGGGGGCAGTACTGCCATTGCACTAACAATACGGCCAGTTGCATTGTTGCCAGAACGAAGAGACCTTAAACATGGATTCAAAAAGTTTTTCGAAAAGTTCTGGGGCCTTGAAAACGCCAGTTCCAGAGCTTCATTTCATCCACATTGGTTCGGCTACTGAAAAGATCGTGATTCGCCTCACTGTCCAGGACATATCAAAAACCCCCTTGGCCATCCCAGTCCAAAGGGGTTTCAACGGAGGCAGTACTGCCATTGCACTAACAATACGGCCAATATCATTGTTGCCAGATCGAAGAGTCTTTAAACACTTAAGAGTCAAAAGTTCTCCAGTAGCTCGGGTGCCCAAAATATTTGCAAAAAATATCTTCTATACCACTAGCCCTCTGTCTCATTATGTGTTACAATAGCCATAAAGAGGAGGACAGCCTGTCGGAGCGCGACAGTCAATTTATTAGCCGCCGGGCCAAAAAAACAATGGGTGAGATGTGGAGTTGGATGAGTGAAACCCTTAATGGGTTCAGGAGCTGCTTTTCACGAAGCCGCGCTTTCCATATTTTCGTGATATTGACTCTGGCCATGATAGCAAAGCAGGACGACCTTGGCGTAACAAGCTTGATCAGAGCCGTGGGTGCGCCTCCAAGCTTCTACTTATGCGCCCTTGCGTTTCTTTCAGCGGAATCTTGGGAGCTGGCGACGTTCTGGCTAAAGTGGGTTTCAATAGTAAGCGAATCGAACCTTATGATGGTTGAGAACGGCAGGATATTCTTGATAGCTGACGCAACCAAGCAGTCAAAGGAATCGAGGAAGTCCCCTGGCGTCAAGAAGCTGTTCCAGGAATCAGAGGATTCCTCAAAGCCTCAGTACATAAACGGCCTTTTCTTCGGATGCGTAAGCGTCTTGCTTCGAGGGGGCGGCAAAATGTTCAGCTGCCCGCTTTCGTGCACAATTCATGACGGAGTCCAACCCGTTCTCGAGTGGGTTGAATCAGCTGTTGAAGGCATGACTCACCCAGAGCGCATTGTTTGGGAGGCCTGCGCCGCTGCGGAAGAGATGGGAAAAGAAGCGTGGCTTTTGATGGATCGTTATTTTTTCTGCATGCCAGCGATCTTGATGCTTAATACAGCGCCAGGCGGAAATAAGGTTCACATAATAACAAGATGCAAGAAGAACTGCACCGGGTACTATATGCCAGCACCGCACACAGGCCCCGGAAGGCCTGCATCTAAAGGCGCAAGGGTTTCCCTGATGGAACTTTTCTCGGACATGACCAAGTTCAAAACAAAGGATCTCAACTACTACGGAACCAAGCGCAAAGTCTCATTTTTCTCAATCGTGCTCTTGAAGGGCAGGTGCACGAAGGAACTAACTCCAATTCTGTTCGTGCTGTCTAAAGTGGGAATCACAAAATCAATCTTTGCAACTACAGATATTAACGCAAATCCAGAAGATATTATCGAATATTACTGCTTGCGCTTTAAAATTGAGACGATGTTTCGTACAATAAAGCAACATTTCATGGGATTGTTTAGCCATTTTTGGTCAAAAGCAATGCCCAAGCTCCGGCGCTTCGCTTCCGCTGCCGAAGCTGTGGCGAACTTGGAGTCCATCCCGGCAGCTTCAAGGCAAAATGTAATCAACTGCTGGAAGAGAGTTGAGCGGCTTGCCATGATTATGTGCGTATCGATTGGAATTGTTCAGATGGCCGCCTTGAAATTTCACAAGGCCCTGAATGAAGCAGGCCTCCGCTGGTTGCGCACCGCAAATGGCGAAGTGCCGTCAGAAGCATCAACGCAATTTTTTCTGGCCGAGAAGATCCGAAGGCGGGAAACCACTGAAGGCTTAATGATTTCAGAAGTCTTGCGGCAAGTCAAGAATGGCGCAAACAAAGGCGTTGCCTAGGCCGGGATCCACAAAAGCGGTTTCCGATCAAGACGGGCGAGTGCGCCCTTTTTTAGGTTGAAGAAATTTGTGCGTTTTTCATGCGCAAATTTGCGAGTTGCGACTCAAGTCTCCTTACTGCCACTTTGAGACGAAACCGCACAGTTGAGCCATTTTCAAGAAATTAGGCTTGAGTTCGCTGTTTGCGGGGATTCTTGAAAACTTCCCAAAAATGGAAAAATGAATAAAATGGAGTTGCCTAAAACCCGTAATTTAGCTAATTCTCACTTGTGGAATTCGCCAGAAAAAGCCCGCCAAATAATCTCTCATATCGACCCAGTTTAATCACTTGATTTGTTTCAGCGCCTCGACTAAACACTTCTGCTAATTTCGAGAACTATCTACTGTTAAGTTAAACACATGAACCGAAAAAGTCTTTTGAAACGTTCTGGCGCGACTTGGCAACGCCAGATCGAGAGCCTCATTTCATCCCCATCGGCTTTACAACCGAAAAAATGGCGTGGCTGGCTCACTCTCCAATACATGCTTATTGTCTCCCTAAGCGCCTTTCTTATACAACTAAAAGATGGTGTTTCAAGCATTGCTTTGCTCTTGGTTTGCAGACGAAAGGAATGCTCTGTAGCAGTTGATTCTCGTGGTAATGCCAGGATTGTCTGCTAGGGCAATGGGATATAGACGATTTCTTTTGGCTTGGCAAGGACATGTCTCAGCTGCGTGATCAATTAATCTCATATTTCACTATCAAAAAACCCCCTTGGCCAGCGCGTGGCTCGCATGCCAAGGGGG
>JAISWZ010000029.1 GCA_031270945.1 Clostridiales bacterium
AATTTCAAGATTTATTTTTGCTATTCGCTTGCACAACGCGCCGAACTGTGATATAGTATGAAAGTAAAGATAGAAAAAAGATTTTCCCCTCTTTGGACTCTGGATTCGTCCAGGCCCAAAGAGGGTGACATACGCTTATGTGCGCTGGCAACACATTCCTGGAACCAGCAATATATGCTTATTCCAGTAGTGGCGGCGTTGCATCGGCAAAGGGCATCTCCGAAATTTTAGAAAGATCCGCGTATGGCTGCTCTTTCTAATAAAGAAGCATTCGAGAGATGCGCACAGGCTTGTAGAGTGAGTTCCGCAAGCCGCAGAAAGGGAGTTGGCGAAAGCCGACTCCCTTTTTGGCCCCATAAATAAAACGAAGGCGATTTCCCTCGGAAGTCAGCGGGCGCGTTTTGGGGTGCCCTGAACATAAGCGGACTGAAGTTTCGAAATGGTTTCCCGCAACGGAACCGCTTAGAATTGTCGAAATATTGATATAACTTGAAATAATCAAAATCCAGCGCCAAAGCGCACATCCCGAAATCTGTTAAGGCGCTATGCTCTTGCTTCCGGTTTTAATCTAACCCGCATGCATAACATAAGTTGTTCAATAAACAGAGATTAAAATCAGGTGCAAGGTTTTGCAAGCACCCTGCATCGTTTTGTTATGCATCGTTTTGTTATAGAGAAGGCGAGTGGAGTCTCGCCTTCTCCTGCTCATCAAGTCTCGACGGCGGGCCATCTATACAGTATCGCGTTGCCCGTCAAACCGCTCCCCGAATAGGGTTTAGGTGTGCGCAACCTCCGCGTTATGTCTTTCGGGGGATAGCATTTCCTTTCAAGGGTTGTTGCGACCTCTATCCTCAGCTCGTTCTTTCCCGTCTGCGCCAAGTCGGTCAAGTCATATCTGTAAGCGGGCACGATCTGGATGCCTGCGCTTTTGCCGTTCAGGAAAACTTCGACTCCCTCGCACGCTTTGTCAACCACAAGCAAAAGCTTGTCCCCCTGCTTTGTTTCGAAAGACGTTTTGTAGAGCGCGAAGCCTGAGAACTTCGGCTTTTCATCGGCCAGCTTATCCGGAAGAGTGATTGTCTTCTCATCTTTAAACTTCGGATATTTCAGGCTTTCGCAAATGGATCTCGTCCAGGGGGCAAGAGGAACCCTTTCAGATCCGGTTATCAATTGGATGGCAGGCCTAATCGGAATCGCAATCTCTGTATTGGAGAAGACGACGATCAGGCTTTTTCTGGCTTCGATAAACACTTTGACGGTTGTGCCGACGTCAGTTTTTGAGGTTTCAAGCGACTCCATCCTGTTGTCCCATGCGTTGTAGGCATAGCAGAAGCCTGTTTGCGGGATCTCGATCTCGCCGGAATACCTGGCCCCTTCGTTAAAGAAGTAGTAGATCTCAGATTCGCCTGTTATGTGGCAAACCCGCATGAACGGGGTTTTTGGCGAGAGTGTCACTTCTGGGATCAGGCCTTCTGGAACGGTTGACGTCTGGCAGCCAATGACTGTCTTGTACTTTCTGTCGATGTACTTATTAGGCTCGTCAAAGTAATCCTTTGGAACGATGTCAAAGCTGATCTGCCTTCCCTCTAGCAGCTTGGCCATTTTTTCGTTAGGGGTGAAGTCATTGCCCTGCCATTCCTCTTCGGCATGGTAAACAATAGCTGTAGTGGCTACTCGAGTGCCTGAGCTCAGGATGTTGCAAACCCTGTTCATGTACTTCATCAGCGCGGCGAAATGGCGGTATTGCGGGTTATGGCCATGGGCGTAAAAGTGAGGCGGACAGTCTGGATCAGGGAAAGCCTTCGGAGAGAACGCGTGAGGCACAAAGTAGTTGACGCCTCTCACCATGAAGTGGTCAGCCAGGTACTTCTCAAGAAAGACGCCTTCCGCCCAGCCATAGTTGCCAAAGATCTCGCACATGGCCCGGCCTTGCTTAAGCGGCTCTATGGCGGCGGCAGAAGAGGCAAGGCGTCCAAGCATGAAGTGAAAGAAGCTGGCGTTTCGCTCCTTGCCTGGGAAGGCGCTCTTTTCAACTGTCATGTTCTCGCCCTGGGGGAGCACCTGCCCTCCTATGTCATCAATGCCAGACATGTCCTGCCCCTCCAAGGAGCGAAAGTAGTGTCCCAGGCTGGAGCCTGTCCTGGCGTGCTGGCCGTTGTCCTCTATGATGTGCCCGATGTACTTGACGCCATGGGCTCTGCACCAATCCCCGATCTGAAAGGAGAAGTCCTCTCTGACCGTCTTGGTTATGGCGTCCATGTAAGCCAAGCGAACACGTCTGGTGTCTTCTTTGTCAGCGTTGTTTTCCCATAGCAAGTACAGCTCTTCAGCCCAGTACTTGCCCAGGCTCTCTTCAAGCCTCACAGCTATCTCATCGCTAAAGGGGAAGTCGTTGGGCGTTCCAAGCTTTACGCTGCTGTCGTACATGTGCGCGTTGCCAAACTCTGGCTCGTCGCTGAAAAAGCCCTCTATGACGTTCCCGAAATATTGGCTGTAGCGCTCGTAGTGCTTCTCGTAAACAGCATCTATCAAGAGCCTTACGGACTTGCGGCTCAACATGTTTATATAGTTGCGATGGTACCCCAGGTTGCGGGTCAGCCCAACAGTCCAGTAGGTTTTTCCGAACTTGGTCACGGCTATGATCGTGTCGTCAGAAAAGACGCGCTTGCTCTTGGGCATGAACCGCTCGATCACGTTAGGCGTGAACTTCGGAGGAAACTTCCCGTTTGTCACCGCGCATACGCTCTGCCTGCACAGCTGCGCCGGCGCGTTTTCTACCGCTCCGTTAGCGAATCCCGTGGGAAAATGGGAGTCATCCAATATCCAGACCTTCATGCCAAGCTTCTTTGCCTCATCCAGTATCGCGTCCATGTCAGCCCACCACTTGGGCCCGCAAAAGTCAGGGTGCGGTCTGCTCTCCACGCAGAAAGCGCCACAATTGGCGTCATGTATCACGTTTACATACTTTCTTAAAATGGCCTCGTCTTCGCCGTGCTGCCAAAAGAAAGGCAAAAGATGGTTGTCTTCATTGCCTCCAAGGAGCCGGCTTATGGTTTTGTTCATATTGCTGCCTCCAATCATGCCGCAAAGCAAGAGCTGTATGGATATAGCCCATGCTACAATTTTGCCCTATAAAAGCTCTTTCGTCAATACGTCTGGCCAGGGCGCTTAGCAATCCTGGTTTTGGGAAAAGCTTCAAGCGCCCCCTCGAAAGCTGCAAACGGTTGGTTTTGGATCTTGAAAGTTTTGCGCCAAGGCCAAGTAAAGCCTAATATTGGAACTTGGGCGGATTTCGAGAAAGCGTTTTTTCCTGCGCGTCGAAAGATAAATTTAATGATCGCAATTTCAAACATTTCGCGCATGGCTTCGTTAGATAAATTGGATGCAAAATGCCTCTCCAGATCGCAGGGGGAAAGTAAAAACGCTTTCAGTTGTTTTTCTTGCATCTGGAGATTGCCCGATTTGCTTGTTCTTGATGATGACGCAATAGAGGCGGATAAAGCCGTTTCGAGCCGCTCCGGTATTCAAGCATTAGCATTCCCAACCTTAGGGCAAAATTTGCAAAACGAGCTTAGGCCTCAGGTTTTCTGGACTTTATTAAAAAAAGGAAAATCCTGCGGATGCTTCTCGAGGATTTTAGCGCGCAAACACGCAGGATTTTTATGATCTATAAAGATAAATTTCTAATAATTTAGTTTGGATAATGATATAATATGAGCGTAATGGACGATAAAAAGCCATTATATTTAATTATCTGGGAAAAGCTAAAAAATAGCCAAAACGGCGCATTTTAATTTAAGATTCCGATGGTTTTCACTTTTGGATAATCATTTGCTAATCCATTTTAGCTTGAAAGAACAATGTTTTCTAAACTGGTTGGGATTGCATGGCAAGCTGTGTGAATTTAAAGAGATTTATTTTTCCAAGGTTTGATTTTTGACAAAGGGATAAAACATTTTGATCGGCTCATTTTGAAAGCGCTAGAAGTTAGAGTTCAATCGGAACATCAAGTATATTTAATTTCGCTCTAAGTGTATTTTGTTTCGCTCTATGGCGAAATTGAGTGTTGAAAAACAATGACAAAAAGCAATATTGCTCGAACGAGATCAGTGACCAATATCTTCTTGCGAGCTGAAAAAAGCTATTGCATGTTCGATAAAATGCTTGTATAATTGGATCCAGCCTGATTGGGGATCCGGAAAAAACCGCACCCGCAATCAAAGGCTGAAATGGCGTTTTCAAGGCAATCAATTGCCGCCATGGAGCGCCGGGCTAGGATTTGCGACTTTGCTTGCGGCGCAAAAGGGCAGCGCAGGGAGAGCGCTTTGGCCGTTGGCATACTGAGGGCGCATTCTCTGGATCAGAAATTTGATGCCCTAGGAAATTCTTGGGGCATGCCCTTAGTGCATATCCCAATTCCGCGAGAGGCGCTCGGCACCTCGGATTTATTTTTGGGATATGCCCTTAGAGCATTGGCGCTAATGATTTTCGGGATGCTTTTGCGAAGGCTTGAATAGGGCCCCCGTAGGACATTCGCATGCCCAAATCCAGCATGCGTCTAAGTTTAACGCATTGTATCGCGATGATTTGGGATACGCGCTTGAAATGTGCGCTCATGGTTATAAGAACAAGGAGGGGCTGGTCATAGAAAACTTGGCAGTTAAGCAAAAAGAGAAGAGAAGAGTTGCTCACCCTGAGAATCGGGCTAGACAACAAGCAGATCCAGCCAGGCATGCCTCCCAGGGAAAGTCTAATTGGTCCCAAAGAACGATAGTGGTTGCTATTGTGATTTGCGTCACGGCGCTAGGCGCTGTCGCGTTTGGCTTGTATTACCGAAGTCTGCCTGTTTTGTCGCAAACGCCGTCGATTGTGGAAGCTGGCGCGGCCGCGCCGCCGCCATCCGCCTGGTTCTCCAAAAATGGAGCGAACGCCAGATACGCAAAAGGAACGCCTCCTGACACATCCAAAGTCGGAAAGTTTAATATTGAGCTTGCCGCAGCCGGGCGCACGTACGGAGCCGAGATGGAAGTCATTGACACCACGCCGCCCGATGTTTCCATACATGACGCGATTCTTATAAATGATGAGCCTTGCGTAACCGAGACGTTCGCGGTTGTCAAGGATGCAACTGTAAAATTTGAAATTGAGCCCACGCTGGCTTTTGGCAAGCAGGAAGTTTTTTTGGAAGCGATAGACGACTATGGCAACTCTACGAAGAAAAGCGCCACGCTCTACAGGATTGAGTTCTTTGACAGTCTGACCTTTGAGCTTGGGGAGGTCAGGTCTCTTAGCATAACTGATTTCGTCCCGAACAGCTATGGATGCGAAGCCATCGTTCTGGAAATGCCTCTAGGCGCACAGCTATCAGTTCCAGGCTCTTACGAGGCGATATTTAGCATAGGAGGGCGCGAGCTTAAGGCGACAGTGGATGTGAAAGACACAACCCCGCCAACTGCGAAGCCCTTGAAGCTTAGCGGCTGGGTGGGAGACAAATTTGAGCCGGCGGATTTCTGCTCTGACATAACAGACTTGGCTGAAGTTGAGACAAGGTTCGCAATTGAGCCAGACTGGGAGAAGACTGGAGAGCAGGCTGTTGGCATTGAGCTGGTTGACGCCAGCGGCAATGTGGCAGAAGTGGCCGCAACTCTGGCTTTGAAGCGGGACGTCACGCCTCCTGAGATAAAAGGGGTGACAGACAGGACAATCATGCTTGGCCAGACCATGCTCTACCGATCCGGCGTTACAGTCACTGATGACAGGGACGAAGACATTGAGCTGCAAATTGATTCTTCCAAAGTGGACATAGAAACCGAAGGGACTTACAGGGTTACTTACTATGCCACGGATCGCGCTGGCAACACAGCGAGCGTTGCAGCCAATCTGGAGGTGTTTGAGACTTCGACTGAAGTGGTCGACGCCATGGCTGACGAGATCCTGCAAAAGATCGGCGTGGAAACCATGAACACCGAAGGCAAGATCCGGGCTATTTGGAAATGGGTGCGGTCAAACCTCGCTTACCTGAATCCAGACACGAAGCACGGCGTCTACCCTGGCGCTTATTATGGACTGAAGAAGCGGAGCGGGGACTGCTACACATTTTACGCCGTATCAGAAGTTTTGCTTACTCGGGCCGGCGTTGAAACAATGGGCATAACCAGAATTCCCGGAAGAACAAAGCATTACTGGAACCTGGTCAAGTCTGACGAGGGCCTTTGGTACCACTTTGATTCAGTCCCTTATACCGGGGACAGCTTTAACACGGCCATGTTCACTGAAAGCCAGGCTGAGGAGTACACAGCGAAACGAAGAAGAGTGACGCCAAACTGCTATGTTTACGATCACACCCTGTATCCGGAGGTAACGCGGTGACAAAAACGCTTGGCATAATAGGCGGCATGGGGCCGCTGGCTACCGCAAGGCTTTATGAGCTGGTCACTCTTCATGACCGCGTTGAGCGCGATCAGGAGCATTTTAACGTTATAATTATCAGCATTCCGTCCACGCCAGACCGCACCGCCTTTATCTTGGGGAAAAGCTCAAATAGCCCGATTCCAAGCATTGCCCACGCCGCCTCCAAGCTTGCGGCGCTAGGGGCGAATTACCTGGCCATGCCTTGCATAACGTCCCATTGCCTGCTTGGGGACTTGAAGTTTGAGCGCCCCCTAATATCCATGCCGGACGAAACATTGATCAGAATCAAGGCTGACGGGTGCCGCTCATTTGGGCTCCTTGCCACAGAGGGCACAATAGCCACCGGCCTTTTTTCAAAGCTTGCCCAGCATTACGGGCTGAAACTCATACTGCCCGACAGCCAGGCCCAAGCCCGCGTGACAGACGTGATCTACAGCCAGGTCAAGCGAGGCGATCTGAGCGGAGGCGCTGCCATTCGCGAGGTTGCGGACGGTCTCTTGAAAAGAGGCGCTGACGTCTGCGTCCTGGGATGCACAGAGCTCTCGCTGCTAAATCTGACAGGCAGGTTTGCGGATCCCCTGGATATCACGGCGCGTCGCGCTGTAAAGCTTTGCGGAGGAAAGGTGGCGGAGAATGCAGTGCTTGTTTGAATACCTGGAGCGTTCCGCCAAGACCTGGCCTGGCAAGACAGCTTTCACGGACGGGGAGTCGTCACTCACTTTCGCCGAAACCCTAAGCGCTGCCCAGTCTATCGGACAAGCTCTTTCACATCGATATAACAGAGAGCCCATCGCTGTCCTCATGGAGCGCAGCCCGCAAATGATCGCCGCCTTTTTCGGCGTTCTTCATGCCAACTGCTTCTATGTGCCGCTAGACCGGGAAATGTCCAACTACCGCATTCGCGCCATATTGCAGCAATGCGAGCCTAAAGCCCTCATCTTTGACAGCGCAACCAAGGGCCTTGCCGAGGAGCTGGGCTTTCCAGGAGAAACTCTGGATTATGCCAATATTTCTCATAACAATCCAGCAACACAAGCAATTATCAAAAGCGATTTTGCTATAGACACCGATATCGCCTACATCGTCTACACCTCCGGGTCAACGGGAACGCCCAAGGGCGTTGCGGCAAGCCATTCCAACGTCATAGGCTACATAGACGCTCTTTCGGACATCCTAGGGGCGGACAGCCAGACGGTCTTTGGCAGCCAAACCCCGCTGTACGTGGACGCTTGCCTGAAAGAGGTGTATACCACAATAAAGACTGGCGCCACTACGGTCTTGATACCGAAAAAGCTCTTCAGCCAGCCGGTTCGGCTGGTTGAGTTCTTGAACGCCCATAAAATCAACACTGTTTGCTGGGTGGTCTCCGCGCTCACGATGATTTCCGGCTTTGGCACTTTGGACAAGCTTAAGCCTGAGTTCCTGCATACAGTGGCGTTCGGAAGCGAGGTGTTCCAGCTCCCCCAGTTCAAGCTCTGGAGGGAGGCCTTGCCAAACGCCAGGTTCATCAACCTCTACGGGCCTACGGAGACAACAGGGATGTGCTGCCATTTCGAGGTGAAAGGCGTCCCAGAGACGGTGATTCCAATAGGAAAGCCGTTTCCGAACACGGATGTTTTTCTTGTCAAGGACGGCAAACGCGTAACTGAAGCGGACGTTGAAGGCGAGCTTTATGTAAGGGGCTCAAGGGTGGCGGCTGGCTATTACCGCGACACGATCCGCACGTCCGAGTCATTCGTGCAAAACCCGCTTCATAACGACTATCCCGAGATCGTATACCGCACAGGCGACATCGCCAAGTACGACGGATCCGGAAACTTGCTTTACATATCTCGGCTGGATCACCAGATCAAGCATATGGGCTACCGCATAGAGCTTGCCGAGATAGAAGCGGCCGCCAGCCGCGCCCCAGGCGTGGCCGCAGTGTGTTGCGTTTACGACAAAGACCGTGACCGCCTGTCTTTGTACTTCACAGGCCAGGCTGAAGCAAAGGCGGTGTCAAAGCTCTTGAAGGGCGACTTGCCGCGATACATGGCGCCCCAGTCCGTGGTTCGGCTAGACGAGATGCCGTTGACCGCAAACGGGAAGACAGATCGCGTTAGACTGCTGAAAGAGTGCGCCAAGCCCGATAATATAAAAAATTTGGCTTGAAAACATCGCATGTCCCATGGCTGGCAAAGCCTAGGGCATGCTTTTTATAAAGGAGAAAGCAAATGGAGAAACTTATTGCCCTTCTGAGCTCTGTCAACGAGGATGTGGACTGGCAAAACAGCGCAGACTTAATGGACAGCGGAGCGCTTGACTCATTTGACATCATTTCTATAGTTGCAAATCTCAGTGACGAGTATGGCGTGGAGATCGGGGCGGAGGAACTGCTTCCGGAAAATTTCAACTCAGCGTCTGCCATTCTCGCCATGATAGAGCGGCTGCTGCAATTAAGATAAGATAAGATATTAAAATAGGGACATGCCACAAAGGCTTTGATTGCGAGCAACCCCATTACAGAGAGGGAAACTGACGAATGCGCTTTGTGTCCTACGAGTTCTTGCTGCTCTTGGCAGTGGCGCTCGTTTTGTATTACACAGCATGCAGAAAGTGCCAGTGGCAGCTGCTTCTGGCGGCAAGCGCAGTCTTCTATGCCCGCTCAGGCGCTCTGCATCTGCTGTTTATCACCGCCACTGTGGCTTCGACTTTCCTGGCCAGCATGGCCATGGCCAAGCGCGAGCGCAAGCGCGAAAGGCGTTTGCCGTTTGCGCTTTGCCTTGTGTTCAACATCGGGATCCTTGCCTTCTTCAAGTATTCGCCGCTGGCGTTTCCGCTTGGGTTGAGCTTTTACACCCTGCAAACCATGGGCTACCTTATAGACTGCTACCGCGCCAGGCCTGGAGTAAAGCCCGCGCTTTCAAACCCGTTCAAGCTGGCGCTGTTCACCTCGTTTTTCCCGCAACTTACGCAAGGGCCGATCTCCAGGTTTGGAGAGCTGAAGGACACCCTGTACGCCAGGCATGAGCTTAAGGCTGACGATTTTACCGAAGGGCTTTTGCGGGTTGCGCTTGGGCTTTTCAAGAAGCTGGTCATAGCTGAGCGCCTGATGCCTCTTCTGGGCATCCAAGGCGGCTTTGCCGGATGGTGCGTTTCGTCGCTTCTGTACGCTGTGACCATTTACTGCGACTTCACAGGCGGGCTGGACATAGCTATAGGCGTAGCCCGAATGTTTGGCATCAGGCTTTCTGAAAACTTTGACAGGCCGTTTTACGCGAAGTCGGTTTCAGAGTACTGGCGAAGATGGCACATGACCATGGGCTCTTGGTTTCGAGACTACATATTTTATCCGATGTCTCTATGGAAGCCGGTGCTCAGGCTCTCAAAGGTCAAGGCGCTTGGCAAGCGGGCCCCGGTATGGGTGGCAACCACTGTGACTTGGCTGGCTACCGGGCTTTGGCACGGCGCAACCTGGAACTTTGTCCTCTGGGGCCTTTTGAACGGCCTGGTCATTCTGGTTTCCCAGGAGCTGACGCCCTTTTACAAGAAATTTGGAAAAAAGTACCCCAAGCTTTCTGAAAGCAAAGTTTTTAGCGCCTTTAGGGTAGTCCGCACGTTTTTGCTTGTGGCGGCGATACGAAGCCTGGATTTGCTGACTCTGGCTTCCGGGAAAAAAGGCTTGCTCTCACTGCCAGTTTCTGCTTTAATAGTCCTTGTTGCCGCTGTGCTTCTCTTGGTGATTGGAGAACACAGGATGCGAAAGCTTCAAAACCCGGCTGCCCGAATGGGGGCTTCGCTGTCCCTTTTTCTGCTGACTCTTGTTTTTGGGGCGTACGGCGCAGGATATGATGTCGCAAGCTTTATATACACGAGGTTTTAGGATGAGAAGCTCTTTTCTTTTGATATTGGGATTTGTTTTATGTTTCGCCGCCGCCCAGCGGCTTCTTGAGCCGAAGTACATGACAGAAACCGTTGATGGCGCTCTCACTGCTGAGTATTATCAGGACGCTGGAAGCAACGAGGTTCTTTTTGTTGGGGACTGCGAGGTTTACGAAAACTTTTCGCCTGTCGAGCTTTACCGCGAGCATGGCGTGACCTCAACCATCCGAGGCGGCGCGCAGCAGCTCATTTGGCACAGCTACTACCTGCTTGAGGAAGCGCTTAAGCATGAGACACCCAAGTTTGTGGTTTTCAACGTCTTGGCCATGAAGTACGGCGAGCCACAAAGCGAGCCCTACAACAGGCTGAACCTGGACGGAATGCGCCTTTCAATTTCAAAGCTTAAAGCGGTGTCCGCCAGCGCAACAAAAGGGGAGGACAAGATCAGCTACATTCTTCCTCTCTTGCGCTACCATGACCGCTGGAGCAAGCTAAGCCTTGCTGACTTCAAATATTTCATCCAGCCCCGCGAGAAAGTAGGGCACAACGGCTACATGATGCGGAGTGACACAGTTCCTGTTGACGTTGTTCCGATAGAAGAAAAGCTGCCTAATTACGATCTGGCCGAGCAGTGCTGGGAGTACCTGGACAAGATCAGGGACATCTGCGCGCAAAAAAATATTAAGCTTGTCCTGGTGAAGGCGCCTACCATTTACCCGTTCTGGCATGAGCAGTGGGACGAGCAGATAGCGCAATACGCGCAAGCCAATGGACTCTCCTACTTCAACATGCTGAAGCTGGCTGATGACATAGGCATTGACTGGGATACAGACACATATGACGGAGGCCTTCACATGAACGTCCAAGGCGCTGAGAAATGCGCCCGCTGGATAGGGGCGAAGCTCAAAGAGATGGAAAGCCTTTCTGACTTCCGGCTTGATCCTGAAGTGAACGAGATTTGGCAGCGCAAGATTTCAGACTATGAACGCATGAAGGCCACTCAACTGGATGAGCTGGCGGAGTTTGGAAAGATACAAACACTTACCTATAGGGAGAGCGAACAATGAAAACAGCTTCTTTAAAGATTTTTGCGCTCGCATCTTTGGCTTTGGCGATTCTTATGATGAGCGGGTGCGCCGAAAGCGTTTCTGTCATCGCGGAGGCCGCGCAAGCTAGCGAGGCGCCGACAGACGCGCCTGTGTTGCCTGACGCTCCAGAGGCTGAAGAGGAAATTCTGCAGTCAGCCGAGAAAGGGTATGAGTTCTCGCACAACGGCGCGAGTGTTGCGCTTGGCGGTTTGGCAAGCGATTTCATAGCTTCCGCAGGAGAGCCGGACAAAGTGTTCGAAGCGCCTAGCTGCGCGTTTGTCGGCGTTGACAAGATCCTGTATTACCCTGGGTTCACTGTTAATACCTTCCCTATAGACGGCGTTGACTACATTCTGGCTGTCGTGTTCACGGATGACAGAGTTACAACCCCTGAGGGCATATACCTGGGCAAGACGAGATCCGACGTTGAGACAGCCTACGGCGAGCCCTCGCTGGAAGAGGAAAACGGGTCGACCTACAACAAGGGCGGCATGAGCTTGAGATTTGTCTTTGAAGAGGATGTCGCCGTGGGGCTTAAGTATTATTACGACGACTCGAATGAGCATAGCATATAGTTTGGCTATGACAGAACAGAAGGCGGAATGACTATCTGTTGCAATACGACGACTCATAGCATATGATCCAAAAAACTCCTTGCGCATTGCGCAAGGAGTTTTTTGGATCAAAGCTATTCATCTTCTTGAATTATCTGCTCAGTTTGCCTTCCGGCTAGCAGATCAAACAAGTTCTTAAGCCTTTCGAAAGCCGTTTCATCAGCCATAGCAAAGGCGTAAAGCGCGTTCATCATCGCCCAGTCATACGGATTGCGAGGGTCAAGCTGGCCGAAGCCGCATGGCGCCAAGCAATTAATGTTAAGGTTGGAGATGGCTTCTTCAAACGATGCCTCACGCGTGTCGGGGGTGGGTTCTTCCAGCAAATAGAAGCAGCTGACCATGTAGACGCTTATTATGTACTTGCGGGTCACTTCTGGAACTGTGCCGTTGATTGGCGCTTGCCGCAAAATGGCATTTATGGTCTGCGCATTTGGTATGCCTGACGCGATAATGCCTAAGATGTCGCTTTTCCCAATATCCTCTCTCTTGAGCCCCATGCGCATCTGCTGGAGGACGTCCAAGTCGTTGTCTTTATAAGTCTCCGTTAGCTCGTTGACGCAGCTGCTTGAATCCGTGTACAGCTCAAGCTCTTTCCATAGATCATCGAAGATTTCGTAAGCCCTTCTGCGATATGTTCCAAGCAGCTCTCCGTGATCAGACAAAAGAGCCTTGAGCGGATCGACAGCGCGTTCATAGTCTGTGGCAGAACCTGCCTCTTTTGAAGCTTCGGAGGATATCTGCTCATATTTGCTTTGAAAAAAAACAGTCAAGTTGTCTCCCAAAACAGGATCTTTCGGCGGCTTCAGATTCTGCGCGTCCAAGCGCGAGAACGACGCGACAAGCTTCTGCGCCCAATCCCAGCCAGTGAACTCCAGCTTCCCGCCAACTTCCGACCAGCCAAGCTTTCTGTCCAGGAAATAGGCGTAAATCAGATCCTTGTAATTGCGAAGGTAAAAACCCTCATGCATAAACCAAAACAAAACCCCTTCGGTTTGGGCCGCATTCAGGTTCAGCGCCAGGCACATCTTTATCGCGTGATCGCGAGACATCGATCTTTTTCCGCTTTTCCACATGGAAAACAAAGGCCTGGACGCGACAACAGATTTCATCCGCTTCTCAGCGTCCGCTTTGGTTTCGCCAGGACGCAGCGGTGCCATGTCTATGGCTCGGCTGATTGATTCATTTTGGGTTCGCAAGGGAAACTTGTTTTTCATGAAGCTTACAGCTTCCTCAATGTCAAGCTCGTGAGCCGCCTCAAAGCAAAATTTCGTCATTGAGCCGCCTTGTGGATCCATTTTAACCACCTCGCTATAATTATAAACCATTGCTCGGACAGGGGCAAGACGCATTGCTATGAAGCTTTCCAAGAAGTTAACAGGTTGCAAAGGGCTCTCCTTGAGTCGTGATATCATAAAGCAGAAGAGAGATTTCAATTCAAAGGAGGACTTGCAATGCCTTGCGCGTATCACACTGATAGGGCCGCCGTAGGCGCTTGCTCCTGCGGGAGAAGCCTTTGCGAGCAGTGCGTGAATCTGCTCGACCCGCCTACGTGCAAAACTTGCGCGAAGAAGTACATCGGCAAAGAGACAGCCGACTTGGTAAAGACATGCCTGATAGGGGCAGCGCTCTTTGTCGTTGGACTCGTGCTGGGGATGCACAATGGAGCCGGCTCTGGGATTTCCACAGGGATCATCTTAATGGCCATACCGTTTGGCTGGAGGGTAGGTGCCATATTGCCATTGTTCATCTTCGGAACGAATCCCGCTGCCGTGGTGGTAGTTGGCATCATCAAGCTTTCGCTGGCTATCATTATAGGCGTTCCATCCCTGCTGATTTACACGATAAAAACCATTATCCGCATCGGCAGGCTTCGCGGTGTTGTTAACGCTGTGAAGTGATAATTGCTTTCGCATAAGAGCGAGCGTTTTACGGATTCCGCCGTCCGAAATGGCAACGAAAACCTGCCGTTCGTTAGCAAAGCAGATCGAGGCACCGTCATAACTGACGGCACCTTGATCTTTACGCTGACGATCTCAAAAGTGTAAATTTCTT
>JAISWZ010000068.1 GCA_031270945.1 Clostridiales bacterium
CTCATTCGTCCTGAGAATTCCTATACACCATAGCGGGACGTAAAGCATACCCAAAAATAATATCATTTTTATTTTTGCCTACGCGCCCCTAAGATTGGAATTCTCGGCATATCTCTTTACGATAGGAGCCTTATGAAAAAGAAAAATGTGCCTCTAGCCATAATGATAGGCATCTTCGCCATGACTGCTTTCGTCCTGGTCTACGCCTTCGCGGTTGACAAAGGCAAGCCCCGCGTTGATAGCAGCATGCGCGTAATCGGCTTGTACTTTGTTAACTCGACCCAAAAGACCTTGGAGCGGGAAGAAAGAACAATGCCTTTGATGGAAGACGCCGAGATGACCCAGGCTCTCCTGGGCCTCTACATGGAAGGGTCAAAAAATCCAATCCTGGAGAAGCCCCTTCCGGCAAGCGTCGATATCATAGGAGAGTCTACCCTGATCACCGATCATAAAACCCAGGACGTCACCTTCCAGGTTGATTTCACCGAAGCCTATCATGCCCTCCCGCCTCTGGACGAAGCGCTCCTAAGGAGCGCGTTCGTCTGGACCATGACAGAGCTGGACTGCATAGACAACGTCCTGATCTACGTGGAAGGCAAGAAGCTGGTTTCATCCAGGGGAGAGCCTTTGGAAGGGCAAAACCGGGACAACGTGTATGTCGAGCCTCCTCTCTCTCCGATCATCAACAAGACCGTTAAGCTCTACTTCTCAAACCAGGACGGCACCGCCTTGGTTCCAGAGACCAGAGTCATAGAGCTGACCCCGGATCTCCAGCTGGAGCCCTTTATAGTAGACCAGATCATCAAAGGCCCTCTGAACGCCGGATGCTTCGCTACCATCTCTCCAGATGTCAAAGTCAGAACCGTCACCACCGATGAGGGAGTCTGCTATGTCAACTTAAGCCAGGACTTCCTGACAAAGATTCCGGCCTCCAGCGCCAGCGCGAAGATTATGGTCTACTCTATAGTCAACTCGCTCATGGAACTCTCGAACGTCAAGAAAGTTAAATTTATGGTAGAGACCCAGTTCTTGACTGAGCCGTTTCATGGCATCGACCTTAGCGTCGAGCTGATAGTGGATGAAAGCCTGGTTGCTGGGATATAAAATGGGGGTTTTGATGGCACTGCAAAACCTGTTTGCCCCGCAAGGGGCGCTACGCGCCCCCTTAGCGGGGTGCGCAGCACCCTGCTAGCGGGGTAACGCCCTGCAAGCGGGGCGCAAAGCGCCCTGTTAGCAGGGCGTTGCTTTGGTCTTTTGCTTTTTTATTTTATTTATATTTTTTATTTTATTTATATTTTTTATTTTTTCTCTTGCATACGTGCTTCCCTCTAACCAGGGTATCATAAGAAAAAGGCCTGAAACCCAAACACTCGTTTCCGGGCTTTTGTCATATTTTCCTTTGTTTTGTCCTTGCTTTTGACTATGTTTTGATATAAATTATAGCGACGAGCGTTGTTCATTGCAGCCCGCCCTTGAGTCCGGGAGGGCGCTTGCGCTTGAAAAAAGCTCTTGACTCGCTCGCGGGGCGCTTGGCGCAGGAATCAAGCAAATTTCTCTCAACACTCTTGGAATATAGGAACCGGGGTGCATATGAAGCGACTGAAAGCCGACTTGAAAAGCGGCAACTTCAGCAAGGCGTACCTGTTGTGCGGGGAGGAAAGGTATCTTTCCCGCTATTACTCTGAGCAGATAAAGGAAAAGGCTCTGGCTGGAAGCGATGAGTCCATGAACCTGGACATTTTTTCCGGGGTTGAGCCAAATGCGGACATGATAACTGACGCTTGCGAGACGCTTCCGTTCTTCGGGGAAAGAAGGGTGGTCATTTGCAAAGAGTCAAGGCTGTTTACGACAGAGAGATCCTCTGACTCGGAGAAGATGGCTCGCTACCTGGCGGATTGCTGCGACACGACAGTGCTTGTTTTTGTTGAGGATGACATAGACAGGAGATCCAAGCTCTTCAAAAAGCTCAACGAGGTAGGGATGGCGGTCATATTTGAAACCCCAACCGAAAAGGAGCTCTCGGACTGGATCCAAGGAATGCTCAAGAAAAAGGGCAAAGCCATAAGCGTTTCATGCTGTTTGGCGCTTATAAGGCAAACCGCCAAGTCAATGGAGTCGCTTGCCATGGAAGTCGGGAAGCTGGACTCATACCTGGGAGACCGAAAGCAGGTCTCAGAGGACGACATAGCGGCTGTGTGCTCTCCCACCATTGAAGCCAAAGTCTTCGAACTGGTTGACGCCGTGGGGGCCAAGAAGCCTGAGGTGGCGCTTGAGATACTTAGCGGGATGATATTGATGAAGGAATCCCCGCTTAAAGTCTTGGCCTTGCTGGCCAGGCAGTTCAGGCTTATGGCGCAGGGAAAGGCCATGCTGGCCCGGGGCATGAGCGAGAGAGACATAGCTTCCGCCCTGTCGCTTAAAAGTTTTGTCGTTTCCATAGCGCTTAGGCAAGCCAGAAACTTTGCGCTGGCTAGGCTGGTAGAAGCCCTTGGAGACTGCCTGAAGGCGGACATGGACATCAAGACTGGGGAAATGGATGACAGGGTTGCTGTAGAGACCTTGATTGTAAAATACGCAGGAGCGTGACTTGGGTTAAGTAAAAGCGCGCATCCCAAAAATTTAGATGCGCGCAAAAAAATATGCGCTAAAGTCAGCTCATGCCGGTCATTGGAGGTGGCGCATTGATTTGCGAAGCGGGAAAAAAGTGCCCTGAGTTCGGGCAGGCGGCTGGAAAAAGCAGGACAGGCTTGATCTTGGCGGTGGCTCTTGTTATTGCAGCCATACTGGCTGTTTTCCTGGCAAGGTCTATAGCAAGCGGCAAGAGCAGCGATACGCCTGCGGAACCGATATCAACCGTGGCGCCTACCGAATTTCCCATAGGCTCAGAAGAGCCGTTCCCCATAGGGGAAGAACAGGGCAATCCAACAAAAGAGCCTGATCTTGGCAAGCCGGTTCCGGAAGTTGAAAAGATGCTCTTAAGCGTTTCCCAAGCGGCGCAAAAGTATTATGAGCAATACAACTCCAACGTCGATTACGTCTCCCAGAATGGACTTCTCTATGAATACCCGTCGTCAACCTTTATTGAGCCCTCGCACCTGGTTGGGGTCGAAGGCTTCGACGAAGCATATGCTGAAGAATGGGCTCTAATACTGTTTATAAAGTCAGAAGACATCAAAGGCTACCTTCCAGCTGGCTCTGAAGAGTGGGGCGTGTACGCGGCCTACGAGACTTCAGGCGGCTATGTGGCGGCAGGATTCGGCAAGACCGCGACTATACCGAAAGACGAGTTCAAAGGCATCCTGGCTGGCTATACGGCTTCAAGCTCCATTTCCAGGATCAAGTCAGACACTGAAGAGTACAAGAAAGTTCTGGAAGCCATCGAAGCCGGATCCAGCGTCAAAGGCCCCTTTGATGTCAGATACATGGAAACGGACGGCAGATATGTGAGCGCGGTGCTCAGCCCCAAAGACGGCCCCTTGAACATCCGGGAATACATTCTGCAGATTCAGGGAACTAATTATATAATAAGGATTGACAAGATGGAGTCCATGGAGGACAAGATAGTCTCTGTTAACAGGCAAGCGCCAGACTTGAACCTGGAAATAGTTCCGCCATACGAGCTATTGACAAACAAGCGCTACCTTGTCTCTGATTTCGCCAACTTCACGAAGTCCTTAAAGAGTTCCGGCATGATCACGGAAGATGACGGGTCGCCTGATTTCATATCAGGCAATGACGAGTTCGTCTTCATCATGTTCCCCTCCAATCTGCACCTGCTCTGCAACTCAACAGGCGCTGGAGAATGGAAGGTCTACCCCGTAGTTACTTATGACGAGGCGGTGAACAGGATGAAGGAACTGAGCAAGTTCAATCCGCCCCCGTACTTCCTGATCAAGCAAAGCTAATCTTGGGCAACTTGCCCTAGTTTATAACTGATATAAATTTCTGTTTCCTACAACTAAATAACCGGATCGAAATTTTCACTAAAGAAAATTTAAAAACCCTATTGACATAGAGCCCCTATTTTTGTTATCATATATAAAACCGCCCGGATGATCCGGGCGGGCAGGAGGAGAACATGGGACTTGAGGTTTTAAACGCCGACAACTTCACAGAGAGGATCGAGGCCAGCCCGCTGCCAGTCATAGTAGACTTCTATGCCGACTGGTGCCAGCCATGCAGAAGGCTCTCCCCTCTCCTGGAAGAGATAGCCAATGAAAACCAGGGCAAGCTGAATGTCTACAAAGTGAATACCGACGCTGATCCATCCTTGGCTCACCAGTACAACATCAGAGGGATACCCCATATCATATCCTTCAAGGATGGGCACGTGTACAAGAGCCTCACAGGAGCGGCGCCCAAGGAGCAGCTTATGGAGCTGGTAAGATAGTAGAAATCAACGGAGGGATTTGGATGCCAGATTTGAAGGGAACCAAGACAGAGAGAAACTTGGAGGAAGCGTTCGCTGGCGAGTCAATGGCCAGGAACAAATACACATTCTTCGCGTCGCAAGCGAAGAAAGACGGGTTCGAGCAGATCTCGCGCTACTTCACCTTGACAGCTGACAACGAAAAAGAGCACGCGGAGATCTGGTTCAAGCTCTTGCATGACAACGGAGTCCCCAAGACAGAGGAAAGCCTCCAGCTGGGCATAGACGGAGAGCATTACGAGTGGACAGAGATGTACGCTCGCATGGCCAAGGAAGCCCGCGAAGAGGGTTTCATGCAGATAGCGTTCCTTTTCGAAGGTGTAGCCAAGATCGAGAAAGAGCACGAGGAAAGGTACAGAGACCTGCTTGAAAACGTCAAGTCGGACAAAGTCTTCGCAAGAGAAGAAGAAACTGTCTGGATCTGCCTCAACTGCGGCCATATCCACAGAGGCAAGAAAGCCCCTGAGATCTGCCCGGTCTGCTCGCACAA
>JAISWZ010000100.1 GCA_031270945.1 Clostridiales bacterium
GCCAAGCTGCTTGAGAATAGATGCAAGGCCAATGACGGAGAGAGCGTTGCCGCTGGGTTTGAGCTTCTTATGCTGCAGTGGAAACGCGCAAGAAATGGGCTTCAAGTCTTTTCTGAAAGGATGAAAAACTTCGCCCCTGCTGAAGAGGATGGCCCAAAGCCAGATCTGTCAGAGGTCTTTGACCTTTTGCGGGACAACATGAGAAAGCCCGCGCTTTCAGCCATAAAAGCCCTGATGGCCCAAGAGCCGGAAACCGTCGGCCAAGCCACCCTGGGCCGCGCGAAGGCTGAAGTTGAAAGGCTTAACTTTGGAGAAGCGGAAAGCATATTGAGAACCTGGGAAAAAGGGCAGAAGAGATAAAATAAAAATAAAAAATATAATAAAAATACAAGAAAAAACAAAAAAACTAAAAACACACAGGCGAGCGCTCAAGCGGGAGGTGCGCATGGATCACGAAGTGCTAGAAAAACTGACTGTCTTGGCAGTGGACGATGACTTGACAATGCTAAAAATAGTTGAAGACTTTCTTGACGACGAATACCGCGTTAGCCTCGCGAAATCTGGAGCGGAAGCGATCAAGCTTCTGGAGAGAGGCCTCAGGCCTGATCTGGTGCTGCTTGACGTGGCGATGCCAGGGTTGGATGGATACGAAACGCTTAAGCAAATCAGGGGCATAGATCCCAAGCGCCATTTGCCTGTCATATTCATTAGCGGCACTCCTGACAAGTCAAACGAGCCAAAGTGCCTGGATTCCGGAGCGGAGGACTTTGTGTGGAAGCCCCTTAACAAGGCCGCGCTCAGAGCCAGGATACAAGCCAGACTGCGAAGGCCCGCAAATGACCTGCGCGAGGAGCTGGCCAGAAACCTCACCCCCAGCGAGCGCAAAATCATGAACCTGATGGCGGCAGGCTACACTAACATGGACATATCCCTGGAGCTTCACTACTCGTACGGCTACATCAAAAAGACGGCGGCGCTTGTGCTAAACAAGTTAGAGCTGGATCGAAGCGCCCTGCGCAGAATGTTCGCGTCACTGCCAGCGCAAAGCTAGAAAAAAAAAAAAAAAAAAAAAAAAAAAAAAAATAATAAAAAAAACTACAAAAGGCTATGCGGATACCCGCATAGCCTTTTAAAGCGCAAACGCTCTTTCTTGGATCCTATTGCAGTATGCTTAACAAACTATGAGTTAGCGTCCAACCAGCACATCCCTCATATGTAATCCCTAAAACCGCTTCAGGCTCCTGAGCTCCCGCTCAACCCTGGCATTGAACTCATAAGCGCTTAAGTTCATGAACTTTTCGCAGAGACGCTCAAACTCCCTGAACTCGGGCCTTTTGAACCTCCAGAGCCCCTCCTGGGGAAATGTCATCCTTATGACTGTCATGGCCTGGGATATCTTTGAAGTCGATATCTCGTCTCCAGAAGCTGATATCATGGTAAAAAGTATGCCAAGGCGCCAAGTCATGTTTTTGGCGCAAATGGCGTTAAAGTATATCCCGGCGACTGGGATCGAGCCAAGCCCCTTATCCAGCAAAAGATCAACAAGAATTTCTGGCGCTATCTGGATTATCAAGGACTTTACCTTGTAGGTTTCAAAGTAGCCTCTTCCGAAGATGTTCCTGATGTTCATGAACATCGGCATGTATATCGCTGGAACTGACGCGGCGTCCACAAGCAGGTTCCAGGGGAATCCAAAGAAGCCGCTTACGCCTTGCCCTGCCGTGTTTAATGTTTCCTGCTTGTCGATCTCTTCATACGCCATTTTCAGCATGCTCTCACTCCTAGATTGATTTTGGGAAATGCTTTAAATCCGCGCTTTCCGATCACCTGGAAGGCTTGGGAGCTCAGGCGCAGGTTTTCAAGCGTCTGCCCGCTTCCCTTCAGAATATGCTGCATGGCCTCTGGTGTTGTCGCAATTCAAATCCCGCTCTTGCAAGCCGTTTTTATATGCATATAGCATATCAGATGATCTTTTTCTCTAGGTATCAATTGGCAAATCCGATAATGCGCCCTTGATTTTTTGACCTATTTAAGGTATTCTTAAATTGTGAGTTTTGGATATCAAGTGCATATCCTAGTCCAGCGTTGAAGCGTTCGCCAGGACTTTGGATATACGCTAAAGGCTGGTGGAAAATGAAAGCGCCGATAATAGGCGATACCGGGCTCATCATGGACATTGACCACTTTGCGGTTCACGACGGGCCAGGCATCCGCGCCTGCGTCTACTTCAAAGGCTGCCCGCTTTCATGCGCTTGGTGCCATTCGCCAGAATCGCAAAGCTCAGGCGTGGAGCTTCTGTATGCAGCAAACAGGTGCCAGGGATGCAAAGCGTGCGCAAGTCTATGCCCTGTTGGGGCGCACCAGTTTGCCGCTGGCAGCCATCTTTTCAACCGGGAAAAGTGTGTTGCTTGCGGTGAATGCTCCAAGCGCTGCCCAAGCGGGGCCCTATCGATGTCCGCCAGATTCGTCAGCCTAGACGAAGTGGTTGGAGAGCTTGAAGAAGACATGATTTTCTACCGAAACAGCGGAGGCGGCGTTACTCTTAGCGGAGGGGAGGTTTTATCTCAAGCCCCATTTGCCGCAAAGGTTCTGGAACGGCTCAAAACAAGCGGCGTTCACACAATAGTCGAGACCTCTGGCTACGGACGGCTTGAGGATCTGCTTAAAATAGCGGCGCATGCGGATATGTTTTATTATGACTTCAAGCTGGGAAACGAGGATGAATTCCGGTTGCATACAGGAGGAAGAGCGGATCTGCCGCTTGGAAACCTGAGAGCCCTCAGAAATGTGACCGATGCGATTACATTGCGAGTTCCCCTCGTGCCAGGGATAACCGACACACTCTCCAATGTCATGGCCGCGTACAGCCTTGCCTTGAGCCTAGATTTAAGGCATGTGCATCTTCTTCCCTACAATGCCTCAGCCTCGGCCAAGTACGAATGGATCGGAAAGGCATTCCCTTTAGGCGAGTTGACTCCAGAGCCTGGAGCATGGGAACGGCTCAAAGACGCGGCTCCTGAAGGGCTTGAAGTTTTGATTCAGTGATCGCGTTGCTTTTTTATTGAAAGGAAAATTTTATGCTGACTGAAGCTTATTCAAAGAGCATAACCAACAGCGTTCCGACACCGCGTGTTTCAAAGTTAATAGAATCCACCCACGAGCGCATGCGCGCCATAAACACGCGTTTTCAAGACGTTGGCTCAGTGCTAAATGAAGAGACCAGAACATTCCCAACCATCAAGCGCAAAGCTTTGGCAGAAAAGCAAAAGCTTGAGCGCGTCCCCATTGGCATATGGGATGGCCAGGTCTTTGCTGGATGTTTCACCTTTGAAAACAACGTAATGATTTCCCATGAGCTGCCGGAGTTCGCGTTTGAAGAAGAGAAGCTCGAAGGCGAAAAGTACGGGTTTGGCATCTACTCCATGTTCGGCCATATAGCGCCCAATTACCCTCGTCTTCTGAGCTTGGGAACAAGCGGCATCATAGAGATGGCCAAAAGCCAGCTTGAAAAGGTGTCAAGCCAAGAAAGCAAAGATTTTCTTGAAGCTGTGATCATATCCACTGAGGGCTTGGAAGCCTTTGCGAAGCGCCACGAAGAGTTTCTTCGAGAAAAAGCCGAAGCGTGTCCCGAACGCCGGGATGAGCTTCTTCGCACCGCAGACGCGCTCTCAATCTCACCGAAATATCCGCCAAAAACTTTTCTCCAGGCTTGCCAAAGCATGTGGCTGTGCCATCTGGCATTGCAGCTGACCGGCAATTACCTGGCCATTGGGCGTCCTGACCAGTTCTTGTACCCATTCCTAAAAAGCGACCTTGATTCCGGAACGCTGACCGTAGAAGAAGCCCAGGAGATAACCGATCTGTACATGCTCAAGTTCAACGAGAGGGCGCAAGACAACGAGACCGCCGCTAAAACGATGGACTTGGAGAGCATGAAGGAAAACCAAGAGAGAAAGTGGCGCGAACGCAAGCTTTCAGATATCGGCCAGCAACGCTACAACCCTCGCGACTCAATCGATGCGGTCAACCACTGGAACCAAAACATAATGCTTGGAGGAGTCGACAGCCAAGGAAATGACGCTGTCAATCTGCTGACAGTAATGATGCTTGAGTCTTTCCGCAGGCTTCGGATGACCAACCCTGTCACATCAGTGCGAGTCAACACGCGCACCCCTGACTTTTTCATCAGGCAGGTAGCGGAGACTTTGAAGACAGGCGGAGGGCTCCCCTGCGTCTACAATGATGAAATCCTCATAAAGGCGTATGAAAACTTTGGCTTCAAGGCAGAAGACGCAAGGGATTTCGGCAATAATGGGTGCTGGGAAGTCATATTGCCTGGCAGAACCGATTTTTACTTCATCAAGATAAACATGCTCAAATGCTTGGAATGGACGCTAAACCGAGGCGTCTGCCATGTGGACGGCAAACAGGAGATCCCTGATCCAGGCGATCCGTCTGATTGGGATTTCGAGACTCTTTACTCAAAGTTTCTGGACAATTTAAGGCTCTGTTGCCAAACAGCAACAAGCCATATATTTGAAACCCGGTTATTGCGCTCTATCGTGGCACCTACTCCTCTTCTAAGCGGACTTCTTGACGGCCCAATAGAAAGCGGCAAAGACATGACGCAAATGGGCGCCCGCGACATCGTTGGAGGCACAATCGCAGAGGGCATAAGCCACACTGCTGATTCCCTGACAGCGATTAAGAGGATCGCGTTTGACGAGGGAGAAGGCTTAGGCGCTATCGCTCAAGCAATAGACACCAACTTTGAAACGCATCCCGAGCTTAGGGTCCGCTTGGAGTCATGCCCGAAGTATGGCGCCAACAACCCTGAGGCAGACGCTATGGCCGCCCGTGTTGCCAAGGACTACGCTCTCATTGTGAAGGGCCTAAACGAGAAAAATGATCAAATGAGCTTTTTGCCAGGCATTGGGACATTCTCTTGGTACATCGCTGTTGGAGAGGGAACAGGCGCAAGCGCGGACGGAAGGCTTTTGGGAGAGCCCGTCGCGTCAAACTGCTCTCCCTCCGCTGGCGCAATGACCAAAGGAGTCACAGGCGCCATCCAGTCGTTCTGCAAGCTCTGCCATGACGTTTTGCCCTTGGGCTCACCCATAGACGTGGGCATGTCCAGCCGGCACGTATCAGGCGAAGCTGGAACCGGGCGGTTGATGGGCCTCATCAAGTCATTTTGCCAAATGGGAGGCAACCTCCTTACCATAAGCGTGGCAGACGCTGAAATCTTAAGGGACGCTCAAGCAAATCCCGAGCGGTACCGCGACTTGCGCGTTCGCATGGGCGGATGGTCAGCCTATTTCACAATGCTTTCCAAAGAGCAGCAATCGCACCATATACGCAAAAGTGAGGCTGGGGCGATTTAGCGCTAGTGGGCAACATTATAAAAGCAGCCCGGAATCAACATTCCGGGCTGCTTTTCCGCGATGTCTGGCCTTGTGGAAGGCCGAATTGGCTTTGGGCCTGAAAAATAAGACAAAACCCGGCTCCTCCGGACAAGCGCTATCGAAAACGTTATTACTTGCGTTCTATTGCTGTACGCTTAACAAACTATGTCTTTGCCGCCTTAAAATCCATTCAACCGATCTCCATCTCGAAATACCCAACTATCCCAACGTCAAATGCCCCTCGTCCCAATATTGATCCCGCAAACCTGGTCCGTACAGTATGTAACCTCTCCCCTTGATCCGAAAGAGTAAGCGAGTTTGGCGCCGCACCTCGGGCACACTATCTTGGTCTTTCCTTTCGCGACAAGTTCATCCCGGGCCTTGCATAAGACATCCGCCTCTTCCTGCGTCCTCCCCTGCATAATTCTCGGCTTCAGCTGCATCATCATATGGCGCACTCTCCTGATTATAATCGATTTGATGGGCCCTTTCGCTCATAAAGCAAAGTTTGCTGAATGTCACTATACTTCCCGTGCTTCAGATTTTCCGGACAAACGCAAACGCTCATCAGTGCATTTGATCATAGCAATATTTAATAAAATTGTCAAGTGCATTTGCTTTACTTCGCTAAAGCGCTTTGATATTGCGAGTCAGCGCATCCCATACTTTGTTAAGCATTCTGCAATATGCGCCAAGAAAATCGGTTTTCCCGCAAATCCAGCCTCCCCTCCCCATTCGCCACGTTGAAGCCTTACGAACCCATTCTCTTCATCCGCCCCAGCGCGAAACCCATTGACAACGCGCGCATGGTTTTATAGGATTGTAGAGGGGCCATGCTTTGCTTGCCTTATGGCGCTCCAAAGCTCGCAACACGCTTTGCCACGCGTTTCATAGCGTCGCACTATCTTTCCCCTATGGGACACAGAAACTGGAGGCTTTCCATGTCTGCTCCAACACCGCACAATGCCGCCAAGCCAGGCGACATCGCAAAAACCGTTCTAATGCCAGGCGATCCGCTGCGAGCGAAATATGTAGCGGAGACTTTCTTAAAGAACCCAGTTCAGTTCAACAGCGTTCGCGGAATGCTTGGCTTTACTGGAGAATACGAAGGAACCCGTGTTTCCGTCATGGGCTCCGGCATGGGTATGCCCTCCATTGGCATATACTCCTACGAGCTCTTCGCCTTCTACGATGTGGACAACATCATCCGCATTGGCACCGCTGGAGGCATTCACAAGGGCCTGAAGCTGCGTGACGTCGTAATAGCCAGCGGCGCTTCAACAAACTCATCCTACTTCAAGCAATATGGGTTGCCGGGCTACTTCGCCCCGATAGCCAGCTTCAACCTTCTGCGCCAGTCAGTCCAAGCGGCTGAGGAAAACGGGGTTCGCTACGTGGTTGGCAACGTGCTTTCCAGTGACTACTTCTACACCGATGAAGCCACAGACACCATGGCGTGGGCAAAGCTTGGAGTGCTTGCGGTAGAGATGGAGTCAGCCGCCCTCTACATGAACGCGGCCCGCTTGGGCAAGAACGGCCTTGGGATCTTCACCATATCCGACCTTCTAACTACAGGCGCGTCAACCACGCCAGAAGAGCGCCAGACATCCTTTACCGCGATGATGGAAATTGCGCTTAAGACGGCTTGCAGGGTTGATTCGGGAAATGCCGGCAAGTGAAAACTGGATCAAGATTTGAGCCAAAACCGCCAAGGCAGATGCCTTGGCGGTTTTGGTTTTTGGTTTTTTGGTTTTTTGGCTTTTGGTTTTTGTTTTTTGTTTTTGTTTTTTTTGGTTTTGCATGCCGGCCTGATGCAAAGTCTTACATCTCCAAGCACCTCTCCGCAATCTCCCTCATGTCCCCTACTAATGGCACATCAGCGAAATCCAGAATTGGAGCGTCTTTGTCCAAGTTGATGGATACCAGCCGCTTCGCGCCTTTTATGCCAGAGAGGAACTGGGCTGATCCTGAGATGCCGAAGGTGACCAAGAGTTTCGGGGATACGCTTCTGCCGCTTAGCCCTATCTGTCTTGACTGATCAAACCAGCCCCGCTCCACCAGGCAGCGGGAGCACATCAGGCTGGCGTTTGCCTTTTCGGCCAGCTTTTCGAACAGCGATATAGCGGCCTTGTCCCTGAGCCCTCCGCCAATGGCAATGACCAGATCCTTGGCTGGCTCATCCTCGAAATGCCCCAGCGTTTGCAGAGGCAAGACTTGTGAATGAGGGGCTTGGAATCTTTTGATTTTTGTGCGACTGCGCTTTGCCGATTCTAGCGCGCTGAACGCTCCAAGCCTGACAGTGGCTATTTGCGGCCTAGCTTGAGGGGTTAAGATCTGGGCCATTATATCCCCGCCAAAAGCCGGGCGTATCTGCAAAAGCTCTCCGTTATCTGACAGCGACAAGCCTGTGCAGTCAGCGGTAACCCCTGTTCTTAGATGCGCGGCTAGCGCTGGTGCAAGCGCTCTTCCCTCTGGAGTCGCGCCGGCCAAGACAACCGCTGGATTGAGAGCCTTCACGCATGCAAGGGCAGCTTCGGAAAATGGGCGGGCGTCAAAGATCTTGAAGTCGTTGTCAAGGCAGACATGGACGCAATCCAAGCCCAAGGCCAAAAGCTCATCTTCAAGAGGCTTGGGCAGATCTGATCCGATGAAAACTCCATGGGTTTCGAAGCGTCCCTGTGAAAGAGAGATCAAAAGGCTTGCCATTTCTTTTGAAACCAGGCAAAGCCCCCTATGATCCGCTTGAAGGCAGGCCAGGACGCTTCCGCTCTTTGCTTGTCCATTCCAGTCTGGAAGCTGGGTCGGGGTTGCTATAACAGGCTCTATGAAAGCTTTTGGATCGCTAAGCTCACCTTTTAAAATTTTAACGGTTTCATTCAAGCCAAGCTCAAGCGGCAAGACCTTTCGCTCCCGCTTTGTGGCGTAAATCTTCTTAACCCTTGTAGGGGATGCCCGCAAGCCATAAAATTCTGGCGACTTCTCCGGCAGATCGTTCAGGCCCCAGACTTCTAGGGGTTTTCTTTTTGCGGCAAGCTTCGCGCCCAAAGTTGGGATCCTTGGAGGCGAGATCCTGCCTACAGCGATAACCATGGGCAGCCTTGCTTCCGCTCTGGCCTCAGTTCCAGTCTGCTCTTGGACAAAGGCGAGGGGTTCAAGCTCAATAAGCTTGACCCAGCCAAATGACGGCCATCCTAGCTGTGCGGCCAGGGAAAACGGGACTTGGGCTGTGTCTCCATCTGTCGTATTAAGCCCGCACACAACCAGGTCAACATTGCCTATGGCCTTTATGGCCTGTGACAGCGTAAACGCTGTAACATAGGCATCAGCTCCAGCAAAGGCCTTGTCTGAGAGCAAAATGGCGCGTCCGGCGCCCAAGGCCATGGCAAGCCTCAAAGTTTCCTGGGCGCTTTGGGGGCCCATGGACAAGGCTATGAGCTCTCCGCCATGTCTTTTTAATATCTGCATTCCCGCTTCAACGGCGCAAAAGTCCAAGGGGTTCATGGCGCTTTCGGCAGAAGCGCGAAAAAGAAGCCCTGTTTCTGGATCCATCTGGGCTGACATTGACGGGACTTGCTTTACGCACACGACGATCCTCATAAAGCTGCCCTAAAGAATCTATTGGACATTGAAGAAGCGGGATCAAAGGCTTGCTGGATGGCCATCAGGCACTCTTTCTCTTGAGGGGAGGCGAGATCAATCGCCATGTCTCGCTTTGCTTTGCCAAGCCCATAGTCGGAGGCAAAGAACCCGCCTTCAGCCAGAGCCCTTAGTGCATATCCCAAAACAAGCTTCCCAGGATCCTGCAGGGCAAAAAGACGGGCGTGGATCCGACCATCCAAGACGCTTAAAATGCGATACCCTTGGACGAGGCTCTCTCCCAAGTCCCTGAACGCCTTGATCGGGGATCCATACGAATTCTCGATAGAAAGCCTGATTGCGTTCGAGGTCAGCCTGGCTTTGTCCAGTTCCATGTTTGCGGCCTCTTCAGCCAAATGCTTGAGTGGCGCTATCTTTTCGGCTTCGATTCCTTCGGCGGCCCAGGTGTCAGATTCAGATCCTCCGGATTCAGAAAAGAGATCCAGGAGCCCGGACATTGCAAGCTCAATGCCTTCCTCGTCATCCCCCTCCAGCCACGCCAACGCGGCAGAATCTGAATCGCTGGGGAATTCGGGGATGTCCTTGAGGCCGGAAAGGCTGGCCCGGCTTTTTGACAAAAGAGAAAGCGCGTTTTGATCAAATATCCAGAGCGCCTTCAAGAATTCACGACTGGCATCGCTTGCCGCTTCAGCAAAGCTTAGCGCCTGAGCCTCGCTTTTTAAGAAAAAGGCAATGGCCCAAGAATTCTTGGGCTTGGGGAAAGTTTTTACTTTAATATTAAGCGCTATCCCCAGCCTGCCATCGCTTCCCGAAAGAAAGTCAATTAAATCCTGACCCTGAAACGGGACGCCAGGGAATCGGGACTTGACTGGAACGGGGCATTTTATGCTTTGATTAAAAATTCTGATGCCTGTTGAGTCAAAGCAAGCCTCGCCTCGCCTGGCCAAAAGGGTTTCTCCCGTCGGAAGCGCCCACAGCAGCTCTTGAACCTGGCGGCCAAACGGCTCTGTCTTCAGACCCCTGGCCCCTGTGGCAAAGAGCCCTCCAAGCGTCGCTTCATCCTCGCTGGGATCAGCGGCAAAGACAAGCCTTTGGCGCTTTAGATAGACTTTGGCCTCTCCCAGCGCCACACTTGCTGATGCCAAGAGCAATCCATCTTTGATCTCCATGCTTTTCTTTAGCTTTGACAGCCCCAGCGCCAGCCCTCCTGCAGGAACAGCGCCTCCAGCCAGCCCGGTTCTTGATCCTTGAACCGTTATGTCAATCCCTTTTTCAGCCGCTTCTTTCAAAGAATCCAAAAGCTCGCCAACGCTTTGGGGCTGTGAAACCCACAAAGCTTTTCCTTCCATTCGGGACTCGTCTTTCAGAACGCTTGAGAGCGTGGAACTATACGGGGTCATGCGCTCCTCCTTGAAACAGCTTTTATCAAGGTTTGAACCAAGCTTGGCGCATCCGCTTCAAAACCATAGTCAGCCTTGTCAAAGACCGCCGCCTCAGGCGAGATGTTTACTGCAATGACTGTGCCAGCCCCTTCGATTCCGGACATGAAAGCCGAAGCGCCTGAGCTTCCAAACACGACGCACGCCTTGGGAGAAGCGGACCTGCCAGACTGGCCAATGACCAGTTCCATAGATCCATATCCAGCCATCGCGGCCGCCCTGGTCAGCCCAACGTCGCCTCCCATAAGCTCAGCCAGCTTTTTAAGGCTTTCGAACGCCTTGGCGGATCCTAGCCCAGCCCCTCCAACCAGCAAAACCTCAGGCGACGGTTTGGTGTTTATGGCGATCTCGCTTGGTTTCTTGTCGCCCCGGCGCATATTTACAATATTAGGCTTGCTGGTCTCAGCCACAGCCGCCTTTCTAGCTTGAGGCGAGGCAACCAAGACATGCTTTGGCTTTAATGGCGTTTGAAGCTTTACGTAAGAGCTGCAAGCCCTGGAAACCGCAAATTTTTCGCCAGAGCTTTGTGATTTTGATTTCAAGTCCCAAGATTCATACGCTTCGCTCTTTGCCTCGAAATCTACGCTCTTTGTCTCCAAGACTCCACTTTCTATCTGCCATTCATTCCTCATCGCAAAAGCCACCGCCGCCTTTGTTGCGGCAACGCTTCCGTCTGCCACAAGAAAGTCCATTTCTGGGTTCAGGCTTATTTGAGATAGATCGTCTACCAGCCTAACGGTTTCAACGCCCTCCGGCCACTGGAGCAAAAGCGCTTCGTCCATGTCGCACTGGGCCCAGATTTCTGCCTTTTCGCATCCCTCGGCTAACCCCCAAACCCTGGCCAGCGCTTGATCCATGCCAGGATCCGGGCCTAAAAGCAGTACAGCAGTACCTGCTCTTGAAGTTTCGGCTTTTTTGCCAACAGCCGCATCTTTTGTTAAAAGCGCCTCTTCAACCAGATCCAAGAGCTTTTCCGCCTGAATCTCGCTCTGTATCCCTTTGCAATCAACCCTCTGAGCTTTCCTTTCGCTCTTCTCTTGGCAAAATAAAAAAGTGCGCCTTTCTTCATACGGCAAAACGCTTTCGATCAGCGCTTTCTTCTTTCCTGCGCCAAGCTGGGCCTTTAGGGTGGACTGCCTTAGGGCTAGCGGGCTGTTTTTTATTGAGATCAAGCATGGGGCATCCAATTGGGAAATTTCGCCGCCATCAGCCTTAACTAAAAAAGAAAGGCGCTCATTGCCACCTTTCCCGATTTCTGGCCAGCATACGCTTGCCGCGTTGGCAGCCATCTCAATGCCAAGGGCGTTTGCCAGCATGTATGGGACAAGGCCAGAATCGCCATATCCGGCTTGAGCGCCGCAAAGGATCGCATGCGCGTTTCTAGATTCAAGAAAATTGGAGAGCCTTTTTGCGGTTTCAAGAGGGTTTAGCTCAACTTTGCAGTCAAGCCTTATGACCTCATCAAAACCTGCGGCGTAAAGGGCGCGGACGATAGCCGGCGCCAGGCTTGGCGCCAAGATAAGCGCATTTATTTTTATTTGATTTGCCTGATCTTTTTGATTTGCTTGATTCGCTTGATTTGCCTGATCTTTTTTATTATCTAACAAAAACCCTTCCTTCAGCCTGAGCGCTGTCTCCAGCGCAGCCTCGTCGAAGCAGGAAAGGGGCGTTCCGCAATAGCCCAAGTCCGTGTCCAGGCTGAAGCCGTTCCAATCCTCAGGCAGCGCCTGATCAAAATCAGGCGCCGCCTTGAAGCAAACCCATATGTCAATCATTTCTTGAGCAATACTCCCTTGTTCATTACGCCAGCAGGATCAAAGGCCTCTTTGATCTTCTCCAGAAGAATGTAGGAGCTGCCGTGCTCCTCTGGCATCCAAGCCGTGCGGTACTTGCCGGATCCATGGTGATGCGCGATAGTTCCTCCGCGCTTTAGCGTCTCTTCCATTATGACCTTTATGATTGCCATGTAGGCTGGCTGGGCCTGCTCTGGGTGCATCACAATCGAGCCGAAGGAGAAGTAGATGTTTGTGCCCTGCACGTAATTGTGGGACGAGTGCCCTGAGATGGCAGCAAGGAGCGGGATCTCCTCAGGAAGCCTCTGAAGCACGGCCTCGTAGATCTCGCCTATCTGTGACCAAGGCGCCGCTATCTCGCATGTATCGGCAATAGCCCCCATATTGTAGTAGTCAAACTTGTCAAGCCTTCCGCAAACGTCATTCCTGTGGACAAGCCAGTGCTGGACGGGCTTCGGCCCCATTTCGATTGCGCCATGCTTGGCCATTATCGCCCGTATTCCCTCTCCTGTGGCGTCAGCCACAGGCTTTGGCCCTTCGGCCAAGAACAGCATGAGGCAATGCCCTTCTGGGGCGATATTGTGAAAGTCCCTTTCCATCTCTCTCTCGTCATGAAGCCTGGCAACAGCTGGCTTCCACCCTTCGGTCATGATCTCCCTCAGGGCTTGCAGCCCATTTTTCATGCCCTTTATCGCAAAGCTTCCCATCCATCTGCTCTCTGGATCGTACTTGAAGATTTTCAGTGTCGCTTCTGTTATGAAGCCCCAAGAGCCTTCGCATCCTATAAAGAGATGGCGCAGATCCGGCCCCGCCGATCTTCTGGGCACATTTTTGATCCTTACTATCTCTCCTGTTGCAAGCACCGCTTCAAGGCCTATGACCATGTCTTCTATCCCGCCGTAATAGGTTGAAAACTGGCCAGTGCTCCTGGTTGCCAAAAGCCCGCCTACCTGAGCCATAGGCAATGACTGCGGGAAGTGCCCTGTCGTCTTGCCGCTCTTGTTCAAAAAGGCCTCCAGCTGCTCCAGAGGCGTTCCGCACTGGACTGTCACCATCATATCATTCTCGTTAAGGGAGATGATCTGGTTCATGGCTGATCCGTCAATGATGACTCCGCCTTCTACAGGCTCGACGCCCTGAGTCACAGAGGATCCGCCGCATCTCGGAACTGCGTCGACCTTGTTTTCGCTAAGCCAAGCCAAAGCGGCGCTGACTTCTTGTACGCTCTGGGGGCGGATTATGCATGCCGCCTTGGGCATCCAACACTTTCCGTCGCCTCTCTCATACTGCCTGAAACCGATGTAGTCCCGGGAGCCGTCGCTTATGGCCGCCTCATCCGTGACAACCCTGTCCTCGCCCAGCAGTCCTTTCAGGGCTTGCGCGATATCTTTGGAATCCATGACAGACCTCCTTGACTTTTGCGCGCCCACAAGCGTCGCTTGCGGGTGCGCCGCATTTTATTAATAGATTTGCCCTATCAAAGCATGGGGTTTTGTCCCTTATATCTCTTGTCTTGTTTATCTTTGCCACAACAAAACCGCTCATTCCCAGAGATTTTAATTCAGGAAAAGTCATGCGCTCTCGACTTTTGCGGCTTTCAGCCCGCCGCTTCCACCAGCGCCATGCTTCTTGACGCCAAAATATCCGCTCCAGTCCCGCAAACATTGGGTATGATGACCTGGCCTTTGAGCACTGGGGCGAGAGCTTTTGTCTTGTAAACCTCTTCCAGGCATTTCTCAATCATTGCCTTGGGCAATTCCTGGGAGCTGACAACTGGGAGCCTGGGGTGAATGGCGCCTGAAATGGCAACAGTGCTTGTCAAGAGCCTGACCGGGTTCTTGAGCTCATTTTCTCCATATGCCGCGCCCCTGGCGCACTCGTTTCCTGAAACAATGACTTTTCCGTCTATCTCTTGAACGTTTAAAATGCAGCCAGTAGGGCAAACAATGCACACATATTCAGGCATTCGCTGCCCCTCCTTCCAAAACCGCTTCAACAGGCCCTAATCCTTGCTCTTCTACTTCCCTGAATATCATCTCAGGAGGTGAAACAGCTTTGAGCTTTCTGCTTAAAATCGTCTCGCCATTCTGGGAGAACTCCAGCTTCGAGAGCTTTTCCGGTGCCTTGGCTCTGATAAAGAACGATCTTTTGCCGCTGTCCCGGCCTTTCTTGAGCCTTTGGGGGACTATCAGAGAGATGTTGCCGGATGCATTTACTTGATCGTATTCAAAGGACTTGGGGAACCCTTTGCTGATGTAGTCAAACGCGCCTTGCGCGGCCAGCTCTCCTGAGACGGAAACATAGTCCACCAGGTCAAAGACTATCGCGACGTTTCCGCAGGCGAATATTCCTGGGACGCTTGTCATGAAGCTTTCGTCAAGCAAGGGCCCTTTTGTCTTAGGATCAATCTCAACTCCGGCATGCCTTGAAAGCTCGTTCTCAGGCAGAAGGCCTACAGAAAGCACCAGCAGGTCGCATGGGATAACTTCCTCAGTCTCGGGAATGGGCTTTCTGGACTCGTCCAATTTGGCAACCGTTACGCTTTCGACTCTCCGTCTGCCTTGGACTGACACGACAGTTGAAGACAAATGGAGAGGAATGTCAAAGTCATTCAGGCACTGGCTAACGTTTCTGGCAAGCCCTCCTGGAGAGGGCATGGCCTCGTAAACCCCTTTTACCTCGATCCCCTCCAGCGTCATGCGCCTTGCCATAATGAGGCCTATGTCTCCAGACCCCAGTATGACCGCTGACTTTCCTGGAAGAAAGCCTTCTACGTTAATCATTCTCTGGACTTGTCCCGCTGTCATGATCCCAGCCGGGCGCTCGCCGTATATAAAGACTTGAGAGGCGGTTCTTTCTCTGCACCCCATGGCCAGAATTACGGTCTTGCAGTGAAGCTCGATCATCCCGTCAGTTTTGCTTACGGCGTAGACTACGCGCTCATCATCTGCAGGGCACTGGATCTCAAGAACCATGGCACCCAAGTGCGCTTTTGCTGAAGACCCTTCCAGCTGATCTATGAAGGCCTGGGCGTACTCAGTTCCGCTCAATCTCCGTTTGAACCGGTGAATCCCGAATCCGTCATGGATGCACTGCTGGAGAATGCCTCCCAGCTCAGCTTCCCTTTCCAGGATAACGGCGCCAAGCCCCAGCCTGTCAGCCTCAAGCGCGGCCGCAAGCCCTGCTGGCCCGCCTCCGATAACAGCGACGTCCGTTTGCGCCCTTGTCATGTCACAGCGCCCCCTTTCGGTTGGCCTCCGCCAGAATCCTTGATCCTTCTCCCTTAAGCGTTATCTCTGTCCAGTCCTTGCCCAGGAATTGAGCCAGCAGCTCCATCACCCTGATCTGGCAGAATCCGCCTTGGCAACGGCCCATGCCTGCCCGGGCTCTTCTCTTCACCGCGTCAATGGATCTTGGCGGGATTGGCGAATCGAAGGTGTCAAGGATCTCGCCTTCTGTTATTGTCTCGCAACGGCAGACAACTCTTCCGTACCTGGAATCCTTCTTGACAAGCTCGTCTTGCTCGGATCTGCTGAGCTTTCTGAATTCAACTTTCTTTTCCCTTTTGGGGTTGAAGCTAGGGTTGGCTCCGACCGGCTCTCCTCGCCTTGAAGCCTCTTCGGCTACAATGCCTGCCGCCATCTCCGCTATCGCAGGAGCTGCCGCCAAGCCAGGGCTTTGGATCGCCGCGACATTTACAAACCCCGAGACTTTTTTGCTCATTTCTATTATAAAGTCTTCCTTGTAGTCAGCGGCCCTGTTTCCCGCGAAGAACCTGATCACGTCCTCATATTTGACTCCGCCTCGACCCATGGCGTATTCCAGATCCTCTGGCGTTGTAGACAAGTCTTCCTTGTCCGGTATTTCAGTGGCAGACGGCCCCATCAAGACGTTCCCCTCTGGGGTAATGCACATTCCGCCGCCCTTTGACTCTGAGTTCTTCTTCGGCTTGGCCTTCAGGTACTCTATTGTATATATCTCGCATATGCTGTCAAAGTCAGGCTTGCGCTCCTTGTCCAGTATCGCTATGACGCCTTTTCTAGGATGGATCGTGAAATATGGATCTCCTGCCATCTCTGTTATGTCGTCAGCGTAAAGGCCCGCGCAGTTTATCACGTATTTGGCTGATATCAGCCCTTTGCTGGTCAACGCCCCAGTGACTGCTCCGTTTTCTGTCTCTATCCCGCACACTGTAGTCTCAAACATGAACTGAACCCCGTTTTGCGCGGCGTTTTCAGCCAATGCCAAAACCACTTGGTAAGGCTCAACCAAGCCCATTGACGGAAACCAGATGGCGGCCACTATCTGCTTTTCAACGCCCATTCTGGCGAATCCAGGCTCTATCTCCAAAGCCCTGCGGGCATCAACTATCTCAGCTTCCGGAACCCCGTTTTTCTTTGCCAGGCCGTACGCCTGCATGAGCCCGGGCAGAAGCCTTCTGTCGTTTATGGCGCCCATCGCGCCGCAACGAACCAGGTCAAAACCCAGATCAGCGGCCCATTGCGTGTATATTGAATTTCCCTTCACGTTCAGCTTCGCCTTCAGCGTTCCAGGCGTCACTGAGTGGCCAGGGTGGATGTTTCCGTTGTTGCACTTGCTGGTGCCAGCGCACACGTCTTCGAGGCTTTCAACCACAATGACCTTAAGCCCTGTTTTCGACAGCTCCCTTGCCACCGCGCATCCGGTAACGCCCGCGCCTATCACCAGCGCGTCCGTCTCCGCTATCTTTCCCTTTTCCAAACCTTGCGCCCTGTAGGGAGCGTAGTCTTTCCTCGGCGCAGGGACGCCGTTTACCGAGAGCTTGCTTGCGACATGCTTGACGCCCTCAAGCTTTGCCGCAAAATGGCCCGCGTCTACAACTTCCTCCCACGTGCGGCAGCTTCCAGAAAGAACGACATTGCCATCCCTCCCAGCCTCCATGGAGAGCCCCGGAAATGATTCTTCAAAAGCCTTAATTGAATTCTCCACCTCAAGCACCTCCGAATGCGTCGGCTGCAGTCAAGCGCATCCCAAAAATAAAAGTTTTTCGATAAAGCCAAAGCGTTTCTTAGAGCATGGCATGCGCCATTAGGAATTGGGGGACATGCGGCAAACCGCCTTAAGAGCGTATGCCGCTCCAAGGCGCAAGCCAAGCAAAATTCGCTTTTGGGCTCTAGCAAAAAAGACATGCGCCCTAGTTACAAATTTTTGTACTTAAATTTTAACGCTAAATTTTCGGCGTGTCAACATCTTTTTTTGTGCAACTTGGCTAACGCCTTCTTCCATCTGCTGTTGCCCTTTGCATATGGCGGATCCTGCAGGCGAAATATGCAGCAATGCTTGCATGAAATATATCTTTTGCAATGGCAAGCTGATCAAGTCGGGGGATGAATGCGAGCTGCATTTGCTATTGTATTAGAAAGATAAAAGATCAGGGTTAGCTAAGGCTTAGATCCAAGGCGGAGCCCTGGCATGTCTAAGGCCGTATTGTTTTTACTCCAGCAACAATCCTGCGAAACCCAAAACCACATAAAATTTATAACATTTTCCCATTTTTAATCTTAAGGCTTCTTGGGCTCCTTTGGCGGCGTTGCCGCCAAAGGAGCCTGCTGAGCGCCCAGCGCCATTCGTTAAAATTTAGTCAAATGCGCCTAGGCGCATTTGACAATCTTACTCTTGCTCAGTGCATTGCCTACAACATGACTCCGCCTTATTTTGCAACCAATTTCAGCAAATCTTGAATATGGCTGTGCCTCAGCGCTAAAATTTTTTTGCGTCTGGCGCAAAACTGTATTGACTTTTCTATAAATATGTTATAGACTTATTTCAAGCAGAGCATCGCTTCTTGCATATTGCCTTATATGCGCGCGCACGCCGGGCTGTTATGGATGCAGGCTGCACAACACGGCTATCGAGAAGCCTTTGTTTTTGCGAGCGGTGTTTGCCCCTAATTTATGTTGAATCACTCCCTGCTTAGGGAAGGCTTAAAGCCATCATTTGAACTAATCTAGGGGCCTCGATAGGAGCCCACGCGATTGCTGCATAGACTTCCTCAAATTTTTTAATGTGTGCCAAAAAAGCCTTGGAATTATTAATGAACCTCAGTCTAGCGCTCCTCGGGCTCTAACGGGCTTTAGTCTGGCTAGCCTTCGGTTCAAGCCAAATCTTTTTTCGAGCCATATTTGCTAGCGAGCAGCGTTTTCACAAATTTTTATCTATTAGAAGCGAAGCTTTTCGCCCACTGGATAACAAATTTGTGATAATGAGCATATCCCAAAATTATATCCGAGGTGCCGGAAAAGTCCGGCGTTGAAGCATTCGCCAGGACTTTTCCGGCACCAATACGGAATTTTGGGATATGCACTAATGCTCGTCAGTATAATTTGAGGTTAATCGAACTACGCCAGCAATCGCGTCGGATCCGGATACTCAAAGTGTTTGGTGCATAGCCAAGCTTAAATCTTGGGGGTTTTTTCTTGCGCCTTTGAAAAAACCGGGTTATGCACTTATGTACATTTTTCCGGCCTTAAGCCGGTTCAAGGGAGGCATGCCTTTGTGAAGCAGTATATCATTGTCTTGGACGAAGGAACGACGAGCGTGAAAAGCCTTGTTTACAACAAGGATCTGGAGCTTGTCGCAAGCTCATCGAGAAAGATCGAGAGCTTCTACCCAGGAGCGCGCAAGGTTGAGCAGGATCCTGAGAAAATCTATGACCTTGTTGTTGAGACCAGCAGAGAAGCTGTTGCCAAGGCTGGCATCAGCGCCGACGAGATCGCCGGTGCCGGGATCACCAACCAAAGGGCGTCTTGGATGTTCTGGGACAGCGAAACCCTGAAGCCTCACTGCAACCTGGTGTCCTGGCAGGATTCGCGCGGCGTCGACTATCTGGAGACCTTCGTTGGAAGCCCAGTGTTCAACACCAACTTCCCAGGCTTGGCGCCATACATTCCATCTATCTATGTCCCTGTCTCAGTCGCCAGCATGGCGGCGGAAAACCCTGAATTCGCCGAAGCGCTCAAAAAGGAGACCACAAAGTGGGGCAATGTTGACGCATGGCTCCTCAACAAGCTCACCGATGGCGCTTCACATTTCACCACAGCTTCAACAGCCAGCAATTCCACCATGCTTGACAAGGCAACAGGGGGCTGGAGCACGCCTATAGCCCAGTACGCTGGGATGAGGCCTGACATGTTCCCCGAGATCCTGGAAGAGAACGCTTCTTTCGGGACGATCAAAGCGGATGTTCTTGGCGCTGAGATACCTGTATGCTGCCTGATCGCCGACCAGCAAGCCGCAATGTTCGCACAAGGGTGCTTTGAGCCTACAGTGGCAAAGTGCACTAACGGAAGCGGAACCTTCGTGAACGTCAACATTGGCGAAGAGTACAAGGAATTCCCGAACTTCTACACGACAGTTGCGTGGAAGCTTAACGGGAAGACCAGCTTCATGTTCGAGGGAAGCTCCTACACTGCCGGATCCTGTCTTGAATGGGCGCAGAAGCAGCTGGAGCTTTATGGAGACGTGAAGCAGCTCAACGAGGACGCTGCCGCAGTGGCAGACAGCAACGGAGTTTTCTTTGTGCCAGCTCTAAGCGGCATGACTGGGCCCCCTTACAACGACCCGACCGCAAGGGCCGCGTTTATAGGCATTAACCCAGGCGCCAACAGGAAGCACTTCTCAAGGGCTGTGCTTGAGTCAGTCGCGTACGCCGCCGCTGGCGTGGCATTGGCTTTCATAGGCTTGGGAGTGGACATCAAGAAGCTGAGCGTTTCAGGCGGAGTGTCTTCAAGCGACATAGCCGTCCAGCTCATGTCAAACGTTTTAGGCATCGAAATAGCCCGCCCTCGCTCCATTGAGGCAACTGGGCTAGGCACCGCCGCTTTGGCCGCCCTTCACTTGGGCTGGATTTCCTGGGAAGAGGCCACGACCTGCATGAAGGTTGACACGGTTTTCAAGCCCAATCAAGACCAGGAAAAAGACAAGGCGAATTTCGAGCTTTGGAAAAAGGCTGTCGACCGCTGCCTTAAGTGGCTGGAGGCTTAGGCTTTATCCAAACTAAACGCCAGATTCAAGAGCTTGGCAAGACGGTTTACGCTTGTGAGTGTACGCTCGCAAGTCAAGCGCCAATGGGCCTCATCGACGCTTTAGGAATTCCTTTCTACATAACTTGACAAAGCTTAAGGTTTAAGGAATCAAGCGCAACCCAAACCTTGGGCCCATCCGCGCTTCTCACAACGGATGACGCTGGCGCGCCAGCGAAACATAAATCACAAAGGACGGAAACTCAAAATTTCGGGAGGTCTTGGCATGAATTTCAAAAAGGCGACAAAACCCGAGCTTATCGTAACGTCCTGCGTACTGCTGTGGATTTTCATCGTAAACGTTGCTTGCGTAATGTTTGGAATAGTCTCATGGCCCATGTTCTTCGTGACCATTATCTTCTTCCTTCTGGGAATGGATCAGAAAAACATCCTGTCCATCTTCTGCGGCGGAGCTTTGGGTTTGGTTCTCGCGCTGCTCCTGGCTTTGGGCCTTGGAGTCTTTGGCGCGGGCTTGGGCTCATTCGCCATCCTCATTTTCATCGAGCTTGCGATCATCATTCTTGGCGGAACTGTCGCGCCAGTATGCTGCAACAACATAGCCTTCGCCTACCTCACCGCCGCAACAATAAATTTGGGAACATCAGCCAATCCAATTGGCGACATGCTTAACAACCTGCTTGTGTTCATCGTCGGAGGAGCGATCATTCTCGCTGGCTCCCTTTTCGCCCTCAAGATTGGAATGAAAATTGTCACGCCAAAAGCGCCTGCCGCTCAAGAGCAGAAATAGGGCTTTTAAAGCCATTCCTTTAAAGCGTATCCCAAAATTGAAGTATGGCGCGGGAAAAGCGCCTTTTATGGAATTTGGGGTTATGCACTCGCTGGATTCATCCAGGCAATAAACACAAGAATCAGGCCGCCCATGCAGATGGGCGGCCTTTGTGTTTGGAAAGGCTTGAAATGGCCTACAAGAGTAAAACTTTCGGAATAATTGGGTTTATAAGAAAATAATTCTTTATTAAAAACCAAATTTTTAATTTAGCAATAAACTGCTCGGCTTCCCTTCGATATACTCGCTTATCACAGGATGATCAGTTGCCCCAAGCACAGTCATGCGGCCAGTTGGGACGCCTCCAGCGAACCTGCCTATCGCAAGCGTCTTTTCCGCGTCGTTGTAGAAGCTGCCTTCTCCCTCGTAGGTGCCGCCTACCAGGGTTCCAATGTACCTGTCTCCGGTTTTGGCGTCATAGACGACGCCCTGGACTGTGCCGTCGAAAAACTCGCCTACAAGGGCTTTGCCCGCTTCCAGGTCAACCAGGCTTGAGAGCTCTGGAGAGCTGGCTCGCAGGAAGGTAAAAGAGTTCCTGTCGCTCGCTTTTCTTACCGTTATCTCAGGCTTTGTTGGATCAGGCGAAGCCATTTCTGCGCTAAAGCTTGTCCCTGAGAAAGTGGCGTACTGCTTGCCCAGCTGGACGGTGATTAGCCCTTGGTCATAATGGCGGTAGGAAAAGCCTGTGGATGAGTCTGTTATTGCTATCGACACTCCAGTCTCCCAGTTGCTTTTATGAAACCGCGCTGATTCAGCCATGGAGCCAGCCACCCATTCCCCATCGGCTCTTTGCCTATAGCATGCGCCTGTCAAGCCATCCAGCCTGAAAATTGACTGGACTCCCTCGTTGCCCCAGATGTTGACGTACCGCTCTTCCACGTAGATCCATGGTATCTCCTTTGTGAAATCGCATCTTATGTAGTAGTGCATGGATCCAAAGAAGATAGATCCTTCGTGGTAAAAGTACGCCCTTCCGCTGCCGACCGTAAACGCGTCGTAGAGTTCCGTCCCTCTTTCCGTGAACCGCCCAAGCTCCACAGTTAGGGACTGGGTGTCAAGAGTCGCTCCGTATCCTGAGAAAGCGCCTTCATTGCTATAGACATATTTGCCTCCCTGCTGCGTCAGGCAGGCGCTAGTTCCTATCGCGCCAACAGATGTACCGCTCTCGCCAGAGTTGGCGAAAAACCTTTGGCTGTTAAAGGTTGTGGTTCCGTCCGGCTTCGACTCAAAGGATGTCTCGTCTGTTTTTCCCATGGCCAAGACGCCGTCTTGGCTTTTTTGCCAGAAAGAAAATAATTCAAACATGTCTGCAACAGCCGTTTCCTGCATCTCGATCCGAAGCAGGCTCACAAGCCAGGATGTCTTGAGAAACACTCCGCGTTCAATGCTTATTCCTGCCACTTCAAGGCTTTCGTTTAGAAGCGGGTATCCTGTTCCCTCCAAGGCTTGTCCAGCCACTTCTACAACTTCAGCTCCCCAGTTTGTTTCTGTCACCGCCGTCGCGCCAAAGGCCGCACCCTTAAGCTCAGTCTCGCCTTCCTTCCTGCCGACAACAGTAACGGCATCCCCTGCTTGAGTTGCTTCAGCAAGACTGTAGGAGGGAAACCAATTGCCATCGACTTTAAGGAGAGCCAGGTTCAACGTCTGGGAATACGATTTGACGCTTGTAACCGGATGCGTCACAATAAGCCCTTCGCCGGAGTCAATCTCTATCCATGCCGCCTGGGCATCCGCTTGCGAAAAGGCACCAAGCAACGCGACAGCAAGCCCGTCTCTTGATATCATGAACGCGCCGCTTTTCCTAAGCTCTCCGTCAACTCCTTGAACCACAAGAGAGCAAACGCCTGTGAGCGGATCGTCGCCAGCCCTCAAGCTTGCCGCAAGCCCCAGCTTTTGTGACAGCGAAGGCGTAGGCGTTGGAGTCGGCGACGGAGAAGGCGTAGGCGTGAATGTCGGCGCAGGGGTAGGCGTAGCGCTAATTTGCGCAGGCAAGTCAATAAAAATTTCTTCAGCCCGCTCCCCGCCTCCGCAGGAAGCCAGCGCAGCAACTGCAAGAATTGCCGCCGCAAGAGCCAAAAGTCTCGCGGCACATTGCCTCACAAGCGTCACCTCCAGCCAAACGAATTGCAATCCCAAATTTTATTTGCGAGCGTCGCACTTTGTCGAACGCTCAAAGCGTATCTTTGGAGGTCCAAAACCTGCGCTTAAAAATGCTTTTGAGATAGCCCTCACTATATTCTAAGGCTTCATGGCTTAAAGTCAATTGATTGAAATGGCCTATAAGCTCAAGAATCCGGCTTTTTTTGTGGAATCTCAGTTAATTTTTAGAAATCATTTGCAATCTTAGCAGCGCTCAACCGGGGAAAAACCCGCTTTTTCGCGGTGTTTTGCCTTTGGATTTTTGTGATTTGGGAATATTTAGAATCTGCCAAGATCCAGCAATTTATCACAAAAGACAGAAAACCCCATAGCAGTAATTTGCTTTTTTTGACAATTTTCTTGAGCGATTGCCAAGGTTCTGGCGCATATCTCAAATCTTCGTTTAGAAGCCAGTCGGACTCGCTTACGCAAGGATAAACCGGCTCTGGAAAAGGCAAGCAAAGACTTCTATAAGAACCTTTGGAGCCATAAATTTAATTTCACGCTATGCTCTAACAGCCAAGGCCCCAGGTGTTTCCTGGGGCCTTGGCATATTAAAAGCTTTGGTTTCTCTCATAGAGCTTTTTGAGCTTTTTGAGCTTTTAGGCTCTCTTATTGCGCACCCTGCCTCTTCTTTGCGGCCTCCACAAAATCATTGATCGGCTTTTTGCATAGGCGAGCCATGTTCTCTGGAAGATCGTCAAAATCAAACCACTTGAGCTCAAGCACCTCATCTTCCTGAAGCGCGAACTCTCCGCTGAAATCCTCGCAAATCCAGTACGCTATGACAAGACAGGCCTTGTCTCCATTAGGATAGGAGCAGACGAAATCCTTGCCTGAATACAAGCCGAAAAACTCCAAAGAGTTCGCAACAAGCCCTGTTTCCTCGAAAAGCTCCCTTTTCGCGGTTTCCTCGAATGTCTCCCCAATTTCCATTGATCCGCCATGGTCAGCCCATTTGCCTGAATCCTTGCGCCTTTGCAACAGCAGCTTTCCGCCCTTGGTGACAAACACGCCCGAGCAAGGAAGCATCAATGTGTCATGGCCTACCTTGGCCCTCATCGCTTCGATGTAGCTGTTCATGATTCAACCGCCCTCCAGTTTCTAAAGCAAGGCTTGCTTAGTGCATATGGCAAAATTAAAACGCCAATTCCGAGAATAGCCAAAAAGTCTTTTAAGGCTTAAGCTCGAAGGATTAAGTTCAAAGGCTTAAGACTGCGTTTCACCCATGCCCGCGAGCGAAAGCACGAAATGCATTTTTCTGAAGCATTCGAGTATATTTTATCGCAAACAGCGGGGCTATTCAAGCTGAAAGCCGTGAACGCGCTTTGATATGCACGTTGGTGAAAAGCGCGGCTCTTTTCGCTCGTTTTAAAATATCCGATATAAACCACTTGAAATATTTTCGCAAAATTTTTAATCGAGCATTTGCGCAACCCCGAAAATTCTTGCGAAAAGGCCAAGATTTTAATGAAAGCCGCAAAATCCAATCACTTGAACGCGGTGAAAATTTGCATAGATATTTTCCAACTGCAAATACTTTCTATGTTCCCACTATCAAGCGCTTGTCTTGCAAATGCCAGCGAGAGGCATTTGCGCCGGCAAAAAGCAAGCCCCCTATCCACGCAGGATTGGAGGCCATTCAATAAAAGCCGCAAGACGCTTGAAAGCTTATTCTTTTACAAACTCCACTCCGTCTATGAAGACTGAATTGCCTGATCTGCTGAAGCTTTTCTCCAGCGTAAGCTTGGCGCCAAGAACTTCATAGGTTATGGCTATCTTGTCTGACTTTACCTCGAATGCGCCTGAAATGTTCAAGCCAAACGCGGAAAGCGAGAGTGTCTTGTCTTTGAAGAAAGTTACGGTCTCGGGAATCAGTGTCCCCTGGGACTTGTACGCCCCGCTCAAGCCCTCTGAGCAAGCTGAAACAGAGAGCAAAAGGCAGGTTGCGAGAATCGCGGCCAGAAGTCTTTTGGCCATCAAAAACCCCTCCTTATATCAGTTCATGGCAATTCAACGTTTCACAACCATATAATATCATTTCATGGCAATTCAACGTTTCACAACCATATACGAAAGCCTGGCGGCCGTGTCTGAGAATTTCTTTTGAAACGAGCGATATAAAAATTTTATGTTCGCGATAAAAAAGCGTTGATTGCTTTCGCATTCACCCGGCAAGCTAAAGCAGCTCATTTTTATAGCGTGGATTTTGCGCACCAGGATTTTGGATGATGCCATAATCAAACTAAAGACTGCATATCCCAATTCCCAAATAAAATTTCTGGGATATGCATTTAGGGCATGTTCCAAGCATGCAAAAACAGGTTGACGGCTCCAGCGAGCTTGAAAACCCGGGAATTTTCACCTCTTTGGATCCAAGATAAACCTGCTTTTCATTGCAGGTCGAACAAAATATGCCCAACTTCGGCGCGGGTCCGCATTTGAAACCCGCAGAACAAGGAGGGCTAGATGCATAGCAAATTTAAGGTCATTAACAAGACTCTGGCGTTTCTGCTTGCGCTTGTTTTCGCGTTCGCTCTTATGCCAGTCGTCACCACAAGCGCAAGCCAAGCTGGAATAGCCATAAGCCCGCCGGATTACGACCTTCCGGTAGGCGGCGTTCTTCCTTTCGTTCCGTTGCCGCTATCCCCTGAGGAAGCGGAGGATATTCCGGTTCTAGTAAAGGGCAAAAAGAAAAGCCTTCTTGGGCCACAGGCTTATGTTGCGCCTAGTGTGCCTGGAGGGACGAATTACGGATATGAGTGGCTCCGAACAGCAAGCGACAGCACGATCAATGATAACAGGTCCATTTTGCTGGGACTCTATGAATCCTTTGTTGAATTTTCTGATAAAACTTATAGTTCAACCGGCACTTTTGCTGACATGGATGACCGAAGCGACCTTGTCACCAATGGGAGCGTCGACGCTACTAGTCTAGGCCTTAAAGTGGATGTGTCGGGTACAAGCATAAACACTGCTGGGGAGAACTCAAAAAAAACAATAGCTCTGCTAAACTTGGCGTGGAGCTCTTTCATTTACGATAACCCTCAATACTACCTTTTTGACACCTTTTGGTTATTCAAAGCGTCAGGCGGTCCATCGATAGCAACTTTAACCGCGTTTATACCAACCATATCCGCGGAGTATAAAACCTACTCTGCGCGGCAATCCCTAAATGCCTTAATAGAGTCAAAGTACCAGGAGTACGCGCAACTGGCTGGAACTGTTTCAACAGAATATGAAAAAGCTCGCATTGTGCATGACAAGATATTGGCAGAGCGCGATTACTCTTTTGTAAACAACAACCCTGACACCAACGCTTACGCGCATAACATCCTTGGGGTGATGGATACATCAACGCGTGGCCCTGTATGCGAAGCCTATGCTGAAGCGTATGCCTACATCCTGCATCGTCTGGGAATTGAAGCGTCAGTGCTAGTTGGAAAGGCCTCTTCAGGAGGAAGCGGCGGAGATGGCGGCCACGCCTGGAACATTGTAAAAATCGGGGACGCGTACTACTATGCGGATCCAACTTGGGATGACTGTGAGACAATAGGCCTGTCAGGCAAATATAATGACTCTGGAAACGAAAAGAATATCATGCACTACAACTATTTTCTTGTTGGGACAGGTGACGATGTAAATTTCGGCACCACTGGAACTCAAGTTTTTACTGCGTCACATGCGGTTGCAGACCATTCTGGCGAAAACGGCTATTACCTGTACGGCCTTCCGGCCATAGCGGATTCAAAGTCGTCAATCAGCCCCAGCACAAAAACATGGATTAACAGCTTTTTGCAAAGAGGTGACATTTTTGATAATTATTTTATAGCATTTACTAATAAGAGAACTGATCAACTTGGAAGCGATTCCACCGCTCTTTTTACAAACGACAACGGATCGAACCTGTATGATTGGAATGCTCAAAACAACCGCTCATTCGGGGCATATACAGTTGACAGCCATTCAACCGATATCGCGGTTAATGCGCCTATGTACAAATGGGTATACAACAAAACTGGAACCGACATAACCACTATTTTTCCAAGCTCAAGCCCTGTCGACAGCAAGGACACCTACGACATCGTTGTAGAAAAGCCTTATAAATCAGGCAAAAACAGAGCCTGGACATATGGCAAGGGCAATTACGCGGGCTTGGATTTCGGCATGGTAACATTAAGCTTCGCTGACGCGACAGCTACAGTCGCTGATGCCACCATATCAGGAAACACTGATACGGGGCTTGCGGCAGGGCAAACGGCAACTCTCACATTGGCAAACGCCTCAGTGGCAAGAACCGGATTGTCAAATCTAGACGCAAGCGACTGGTTCACAGGATTGCCCCCCGGAATATCCGTGGTTGCAAACGGCGCGGAGCTATCAAAAACAATAACGCTTTCTTTCTCCGGGACACCGGAAAGCGCGTCGACATCCGCGTTTGAAATCACTATACCCAAGTCGGCGCAGACAAGCGGCAATGACTTGGCTGTCACGGCAAACGCCAGTGCAAAGTTTGAGATCGCAGATAAGACAGCTCCAGTCATTACCGGCGCCGCCGCTCCATATCCTGGCGATACAAGCGCCACCCTCAACTTTAATTCTACCGAGGCTGGAACCGGCTACTACCTGATAAAGTCAGCATCAGAGGCAGCTCCTGACGCGGATGCCATAAAGTCGAGCGACACCAGCTTTACAGTGGGTTTAGGCCAAAATTCGGTCGAAGTCGCTGGGCTTTCTGCCTCGACAGCGTACAAAGCTTACATCATTGTTGAAGACGCGGCTTTAAACAGATCAGCAGTTGCCGCAATAGAATTCACTACAGCGGCTGAGCCTGACACGACCGCTCCTGTCATAAGCGGCTTTACCCTTACGGATATAAACCATAAAGGCGCAAAACTTGAATTTACTTCCGACGAGGATGGAACTTGCTACTACCTGGCAATTTTAGCATCGGAGGAAGCTCCTGATGCGGGCACCATAAAGTCGGCCAGCAACAATTTCGAAGCGGGGGCAAGCCAAAACGACATCATACTCACAGGGCTTTCCGCCTCGACAGCTTACAAGACTTATATAGTTATTGAAGACAAGGCTTTAAACCAATCTTCCATTGCTTCGATAGAGTTCACTACAGCAGTGGCGCCTGACGTAACCGCTCCTGTCATAACTGGCGCTAGCGCTACAAATCTGAGCCATGATGGCGCGACGCTTGGCTTTACTTCCAGCGAAGCCGGAACTTATTACTATCTTGTTCTTCCATCAGCGGATCCAGAGGTGCCTGCTGCGGCAGATGTAAAGGCCCAGGGTGCCACTACTTCGGGATCCGCGAGCAATGGTGCGAACTCGATCAACCTCACGGGGCTTTCAGCCTCCACAGATTACAAAGCTTACATCGTTGTTGAAGACGCCGCAACGCCTCCAAACCTCTCAGACGTGGCATCAGTGACATTTTCTACTGTTGCCGCCCCTGTCGCGCCGTCTATCACAACAGCCTCTCTTCCAGGTGGAACTGTAGGCGCTTTTTACAGCCAAACCCTTCTGGCAACAGGTGACGCTCCAATAACATGGACTATAACAATAGGTTCGCTTCCTGCCGGGCTTGCGCTTACAGGAGATGGCATCATCAGCGGAACACCATCAACGGCTGGAACCGGTTCATTTACAGTCAAAGCGACAAATGCAACCGACAACGACACGCAGGAACTTAGCATCGCAATAAGTTCTGCTCCAGTTAAGCCAACTATCACAACCTCCTTCCTTGCAGACGGAACCGTGGGTACTCCATACAACCAAACCCTTGAGGCGACAGGCACCGCTCCAATAACCTGGTCTATTGTGGCCGGAGATCTTCCAGACGGCCTCTCGCTAACGCCTGCGACAGGCGTCATTAGCGGAACTCCATTAACGGCCAGCAGCATCATGTTCACGGTTTTAGCAACAAACCCTGCTGGCGAAAACGATAGGGCACTTAGCATCGCGATAAGTCCTGCCCCTGCTAAGCCCTCTATCACAACATCCTCTCTTCCGGGTGGAATTGTAGGCACTCCATACAACCAAACCCTTCAGGCGACAGGCGATGCTCCAATAACATGGACTATTGCAGGAAATCTTCCAGACGGCCTCTCGCTAACACCTGCGACAGGCGTCATCAACGGAACTCCATCAACAGCTGGAACCAGTAACTTTACCGTCAAAGCGACAAATGCAACTGGCGATGATACGCAGGAACTTAGCATTGCGATAAGCCCTTCCCCAGTTAAGCCAACTATCACAACATCTTCTCTTCCAGATGGAACCGTAGGCGCTTCTTATAGCCAAACCCTTGATGCAACAGGCACCGCTCCAATAAAATGGGCTATAACAACAGGTTCGCTTCCTGCTGGGCTTACGCTTTCAGAAGACGGCGTTATTTCCGGAACACCAACAGCGGCTGGGACCGGTTCATTTGCGGTCAAAGCGACAAACTCTGCCGACGACGACACAAAGGGGCTTAGCATATCAATAAGCGCGGCTTCTGTGCCTCCCTCCATTACGACATCTTCCCTTCCAGGTGGAACTGTAGGCACTTCTTACAGCAAAACCCTTGAGGCGACAGGCGACGCTCCAATAACATGGACTATAACAACAGGCTCGCTTCCTGCCGGGCTTACGCTTTCAAATGCTGGCGTTATTTCTGGAACACCAACAGCGGCTGGGACCGGTTCATTTGGGGTCCAAGCGTCAAATTCTGCTGGATACGACACAAAGGGGCTTAGCATATCAATAAGCGCGGCTTCTGTGCCTCCCTCCATCACGACATCCTCCCTTCCAGGCGGAACTGTCGGCGTTTCATACAGCCAAACCCTTGAAGCGACAGGAGACGCTCCTATAGCATGGGCTGTTGCTGGAGATCTTCCAGACGGTCTTACGCTGTCATCTACAACAGGCGTTATTAGCGGAACTCCGTCAACTGCTGGAACCAGTTCGTTCACTGTCAAAGCGACAAACGCAACTGGCTATGACACGCAGACTCTAAGCATTGCAATAAGTGCGGCTTCGGTGGTTCCGTCCATCACAACATCCTCCCTTCCGAATGGAACAGCAGGAGTTCACTACAGCCAAAGCCTCCAGGCGACAGGCGACTCTCCAATAACATGGACTGTTTCAGCCGGAGCTCTTCCGGACGGGCTAAGTCTTGCGTCAACAGGCGTGATTAGCGGGACTCCTGCAGTTGCTGAAACCAGCACGTTTACGGTTAAAGCGGCAAACTCTGCCGGCAACGACACCAAGGAACTTAGTGTAGCTATAATAGCGGCGCCTGTTTTGCCATCAATCACAACATCCACTATTCCTGGCGGAACAGTAGGAGTTTCATACAGCCAAAGCCTTTCGGCGACAGGCGACTCTCCAATAACATGGACTGTTTCAGCCGGGGTTCTTCCGGACGGGCTAAATCTGACAACGGCGGGAGTTATTATAGGAACGCCTACTGTTGCCGGAAACAAAACGTTTACAGTCAAAGCGTCCAATTCTTCCGGGAGTGACACGCAAGGACTGAGCATATCGATAAGCGAAGCTCCAGTGAGTTCAGTTGCGCCATCAATCACGACATCCTCTCTTCCAGACGGAAAAGTGGGGGCTTTGTACAGCCAAGCCCTTGCGGCGACAGGCGACGCTCCAATAACATGGACTGTTTCAGCCGGAGCTCTTCCGGACGGGCTAAGTCTTGCGTCAACAGGCGTCATTAGCGGAACTCCGTCAACAACAGGAATCAGCTCGTTCACTCTAACAGCTGAAAACTCGAGCGGCCAAGACAGCCTAGAATTAAGCTTGGCGATTAAAGAGGCTTCACCAGAGCCAGTTGCGCCGTCCATTACGACATCTACGCTGCCTGACGGAGCAGTAGGCGCTTCATACAGCCAAACCCTTGAGGCGCTTGGAGACGCGCTCATAGAATGGACTGTCACATCCGGCGCTCTTTCAGCAGGGCTCACGCTCTCATCAACAGGCATCATCAGCGGAACCCCGTCAGAGGCTGGAACCAGCACATTCACTGTAGCGGCAACAAACTCGGCTGGCGTTGACAAAAAAGAGCTAAATTTAACCATAAGCGATGGACTTGTGGCGCCAGTTGCGCCGTCAATCACGACATCCTCGCTTCCAGGCGGAACTGTAGGCTATAGATACAGCCAGGCTCTATCCGCAACTGGGGACTCGCCCATAACATGGACCATAGACGGAACTCTTCCTGCTGGGCTTTCTCTTTCAGAATCTGGAGTCATCAGCGGAATACCAACAAGGGCTGGAACAAGCGCGTTCACGGCAACAGCTTCAAATTTCGCTGGCGATGACAGCAAAAAGCTGAGCGTTACGATAAGCTCCGCATCTATCGGCGGCGGTAGCGACAGCGGCAACAGTGGCGGCAACAACGGCGGCGGCAACTCAAACAGCCAGCCAAGCTCTAATGCCCCTGAAGTTATAGCCGTTCCAGCGGCGAACAACAGCACTACTGTCGCTTACACCCCTATAGGCGAAACCGCGAAAGTGGAATTGCCAACGGAAAAGGTGGCAGAGCTAATAAAGAAGTCCGAGGGCGGCATCGCTGACATAGACTTGTCGAAATCCTCGGGAATAACAGCGGCCGAGCTTCCTGCTTCTGCCGTGAAAGAAATTGCGAAATCCGACTTGGGCTTGAGCGTATCTCTTCCAGCGGGCGAACTGACTTTGAATACAGAAGCGTTGGGAGAACTTGCAAAAGAGGCTGGAAGCAACGACATAGCGATAACGGTTTCAGCGCCAAAGTCACTGAACTCCCTCCAGCAAGCAAAGATTGGCGACAGGCCGGCTTTTGACGTCTCAATATCCAGCGGCGGCAAATTTATAACAAAGTTTGGAAATGGCTTGCTGACTGTCAGCTTCCCGTATGAGCTAAAAACTCAAGAAAAACCTGAGCGAGTCAAAGTCTTCTTTATCGGCGCTGACGGAATCAAGCAAGACATGAAAGCTTCCTATAACGCCGCAACAAAGATCGCATCTTTCACAACAAGCCATTTGTCTACATTCTACATCAGCTATGAGGAATGGGTTAACACCTATCCTGATGTTTCCGGAAGCGAATGGTTCTATGAGTATGTTAAGTGCGTAAGCGAGATCGGCCTGATGAGCGGGACAAGCAAAGGCTTTGAGCCTGACTCCGAGCTGTCTCGGGCCATGCTTGTGACAATCCTTTTCAACCTTGCGAAGCCCTCTGGCGGAGCTGGCGCAACAAGCTTCTCAGACGTACCATCTGGCCAATGGTACAGCGATCCAATAGCTTGGGCTGCCAACGCAGGCATTGTGTCTGGAACAGGCAGCGGCAAGTTTGAGCCAAACAGATCAACAACACGAGAGGAAATGATGGCAATCCTGTTCCGCTTTGCAAAGTGGCAAGGAAAAGGCCCAGGCATCAACTTGAATCTCAGGCTGGAGTATCCTGACGCGAGAGAGATCTCCAGCTGGGCCATCGAGGCTGTGATGTGGACGACTATGAAAGGCATAGTATCAGGAACGCCTATCAACGGAGTCAACTTCATAAACCCAAAAGGCACATCAACAAGAGCTCAAGCGGCAACGATCATTACCAGATACATGGACGCCACAGAGTAAAGTAAAGTAAAGCAAAGTAAAGTAAAGTAAAGAAAGGGAGCGCATTCGCGCTCCCTTTCTTTTGGCCAAGCCAAGGCCTTCGGACCTGCTCATAGCATCTTGCGCCAAAGGCCAATCTCCAAAAATGCCACAAGAAATTTGCATAGATATTTTCGGAATGCAAATACTTTCTATGTTCCCGCTATCAATCGCTTGTTTTGAAAATCTCGCTGTAGGGGCTAGAGCGTAGGCAAGGCGCTTTTTTTATCATACGCGCCAGGCAGAGCCCCAAAAGCTGCGCCAGCCTTCCTTTGGCAATCCGAAAGCGAGAGCGTAACATCAGCTAGAGGTCTCAAGACCATGAAAACCCCCTCTTTCATATTTGATTTTTGGCCTATAGATGATGGCGCTTGGTTTGCGGGTTATTGATATTTTTGGATTCTTGCCAATGAGCGAAAAGAACTATGCATAAAACCATATTCTCGCCAACTTGAAGCATATCCCAAAATTATAACCGAGGTGCCAGAAAAGTCCGGCGTTGAAGCATTCGCCAGGACTTTTCCGGCACCAATACGGAATTTTGGGATATGCACTTAAGGTTGTTTTTGAGCGAGAACCCGATTTGATTTATCAGATGCGTTCGATCATGAGCATGCGTTCGGCAAGCGGGTTATGTTTCGCAACCCGCAGAATAAGGAGGGCTAAATGCTTAAAAAATGCAAGGTTGGCAAGATAGTCGCATTTCTGTTGGCGTTGGTTTTCACTTTGGCATTCATGTCTGGAAGCGCAATGAATGTGAAGGCGGCAGAAGGCAGTGCTGTGACAGCTAAGGTTCCGGAGCATGAACTGCCGGTAGGCGGCGTTCTTCCTATAGTTTCTCACCCGCTAACTGCTGAGGAAGCGGCGGATATTCCGGTTTTAGTAAAAGCGAAAAAGAAAAGCCCTATCGGTGTGCAGGCTTATACTGGGCCTCAGGTACCGGGCGGCTCTGATTATGGGTATAATTGGTTGAATAACAGGCCTGAAAAAGCTACTCTGACTGGACTCTATGAAGCCTTTGTCCAATTTTCAGATGAAACTTATAAATCACAAACAAACTTCGATGTCTCAAGTTATGACAATAAATTCGCAGAAAATGGTAGTATAGACATATCCGCTTATCAACTTCCTTTTGACAAAAAAGAAACCTCGCCCGGCACAGAAATCGACTCCGAGGGGGCAAACACAAAGAATTCTCTTGTTCTGCTCTCTTTGGCGTGGAACGCTTTTATTTACGACAATCCTCAATATTATCTGCTTTCTAACGGCTATGGACGCGGAACTGACAACGTCGCATCAGGAATATTTACCAATATAACTCCTTTCGTTTCCGTTGAGTTCAAGGATTACTCTATCCGACAAAAATACAACGATATCATCGAGAGAAAATATGCAGAATATTCTGATTTAGCCAAAACTGTAACTACCACATATGGAAAAGCGCGTTTTGTGCACGACAAAATATTGGCAGATCGTGATTATTCATTTATAGATGGCTTTCCTGACACGAGTGTTTATGCACATAACATCCTTGGAGTAATGGATACATCAACAGACGGCCCAGTGTGCGAAGCCTATGCCAAAGCATATGCATATATACTAAATCGGCTAGGGATCGAAGCATCCGTGTGGGTTGGTTTATCAACATCAGGCGGAAATGGCGGAGGCGGCGCTCACGCTTGGAATACTGTAAAAATAGACGAAAATCACTATTACGCGGATCTCACTTGGGATGATAGCGAGACTGTCAGCAATTTAGGTGGCAGTTCTGAAGACTCAAGAAAAAATGAACAGAACATCTTGCATTATAGCTTCTTTCTTGTAGGCGCAACTGAAGAAATAATTACCGGTGATGCAAATTTAGGAGTTTTTACTGCATCGCATACTGTCGCAAATTCGTCCGGAACCGTTGATGACGTTTATCTTTACGATCTGCCAAATCCTATAGCAAATACGAAGGCGGCAGATGACACAGCTAAAACATGGATTAACAGTTTTCTGCCATGGTATATGCCTAGCACTCATTTCATCGCTTTCACCGATAAACTTCTTGACGAAACAGGAGCCTCGCCCTCGCTTTTCATTATGAGCAGTGGTACCCCTGTCTGGGTTGGACAAAATAAGCGTTCGTTTGGAACACTTTTTGTTGACAAGGATTCAACCGATATTGCAGTTAATGCACAGGCATACAAATGGGATCATACCGGCACCAGTGGGAATATATCCCAGGTATTTGCCAATCCAACACCTATCGCAGAAAATTCCGACTATGTGATAGAAGTTGAAAAGCCCTATAAATCAGGAGAAAACAGAGCCTGGGTATATGGCAAAGGCACCTATGCCGGTTTGGATTTCGGCTGGGTAACCCTTGATTTAAAAGACGCGGTTGCAACGGTAGCCGACATTGCCGTTGCTGGTGATGTTGGCACTGTACTAATAGAATCAAAAGCGACTCTCACGCTGAAAAACGCATCAGTAGTTAGAACAGGCTTGGCCTCTGAAGACGCTAAAAGCTGGTTTACAGGTTTGCCCAGCGGAATATCCGTGACAGCAAATGGTGCCGCTCTATCAAACACTATAGAGCTTACTTTCTCTGGAACTCCAACAAGCGGCTCCAATTCTCCATTTAAGATCACCATACCTGAATCAGTGCAGACAAGCGGCAATGATCTGTCTGTTGAAACGAATCCAGATGCCAAGTTTGCAATTGTTGATACAGTAGTTCCAACCATCTCCAATCTCGATGTCCCATCCGCAACCCACAACAGTGCAACTCTGACCTTTAATTCCAGCGAAGCTGGGACTGGTTACTATCTCGTGCGCCCAGAGAACGATACAGAATTGCCTGTTGCGGCAAATATAAAAGCGAGCGGCAAAAGCTTTACAGTTACTTCAGGCCCGAACACGGTCACTGTCAACGAACTTGATGCATCCGCAGATTACAAGGTTTACGTCGTTGTTGAAGACGCATCTTCAAACCTCTCGACTCTCGCCACAAAAGAGTTCTCCACTTTAGCGGCTCCTATAGGCCCTGCAAAGCCATCCATTACGACATCGTCCCTTACAGATGGAACAGTTGGAGAGGACTACAGCTATACTCTCGAAGCAACAGGCGACGGTACCATAAAATGGACTGCGACAAATCTTCCTGCCGGGCTTACCCTTTCAGAGTCAGGCATTCTCAGCGGAACGCCTACAACTGCTGGATCCTCTCAAGTCACTGTAACAGCGAAAAATGATGTTGACAGCGACAGCGCTGAACTTACTATAGTAATAAAAGACGCTCCATTGCAGCTAATTCCTGTCATAACGACATCAAGCCTCCCAGATGGAACTATTGGCGTTTTGTACAGCCATAAGCTCACGGCAAATGGCGAGGAACCCATAGAATGGTCAGTGACAGCTGGAGCTCTTGGTCTCGAACTTACGCCAGACGGCATAGTCAGCGGAACTCCATTAACGGTTGGAACGCAAACGTTCACTGTGGCTGCGGAAAACGTCCATGGCATTGACACAAAAGAGCTGACCCTGACCGTAACTGAAGTACCACAAGTTGTACCAGTTGCGCCGACAATCACGACATCGTCTCTTCCAAGCGGAACAGTGGGAACGGCATACAGCCAAACCCTGACTGCTACTGGAGACGAGCCTATAGAATGGTTTGTGGAAGACGGAGATCTTCCAAACGGCTTAGTTCTCTCACCTGATGGAATCATCAGCGGAACCCCAACAACTGCTGGCGCAAAAACATTCTTTGTATATGCCATAAACGATGCTGGTTATGGCGAAAAGGAACTAAGCATTACAATTTACGCCGTGTCAAGCGGTGGAGGCAGCGGAGGTGGAGGAAGCGGCGGCAGCACTTACAACCCGCCAAGCACATCTTCTAGCACTCCTGAAACCGTAAATGTTCCTGCGGCAAACAACAGCACTACTGTCGGATATGTTCCTAGCGGCGAAACCGCGAAAGTGGAGTTGCCTTCAGGAAAAGTGACAGAGATAATAAGCAAGTCCAAAAACGGGATCGCTGACATCGATCTATCGAAAGCTTCCGGAATAGCGGCAGCTGAGCTTCCATCAACAGCGGTAAAGGAATTTGCGAAATCCGATTTGGGCCTTAGCGTAGCCCTTCCTTCAGGCGAAGTGTCCTTTGACGCAACAGCTCTGAGCAAGATCTCAGGAGAAGCCAAAGGGAACGAAATAACAATAATACTGAAGCCCGCAAAATCCCTGAACGCCATCCAGCAAGCAAAGGTTGGCAACAGGCCAGTCTTCGATGTTTCAATATCAAGCGGAGGGATATTCTTCACAAGCTTAGGAAACGGATATTTGACAGTCAAATTCCCGTATGCCATGAAGCCTCTTGGAAAGCCTGAGCGCGTGAAGATCTATTGCCTTAGAACTGATGGAAGCATAGAAGACATGAAGGCTTCTTACAACGTTTCAACAAAGATCGCATCCTTTACTACCAATCACTTGTCGACTTACTACATCAGCTACGACGAATGGATTAACACCTATCCTGATGTATCTGGCAACGAGTGGTTCTACGAGTATGTTGAGCGCGTAAGCGAGATCGGACTCATGAGCGGGACAGACAAAGGCTTTGAGCCTAACACTAACCTGACTCGATCAATGGTTGTAACGATCCTGTTCAACCTGGCAAAGCCCGCTCGCGGAGCGAACACGACGAACTTCACAGACGTTCCTTTGGGCCAGTGGTACAGCGACCCGATAGCTTGGGCAGCTAGCGCAGGCATTGTTTCCGGAACGGGCAACAACAAGTTTGAGCCTAACAGATCAGTCACACGCGAGGAAATGATGGCAATCCTATACCGCTTTGCGAGGTGGCAAGGAAAAGGCCCGGTAGGCAACTGGGCTATACGCTTGGATTATCCAGACGTGAACGAAGTCTCTGACTGGGCTGGCGAGGCAGTGATGTGGACAACGATGAAAGGCATAGTATCTGGAACGCCTGTCAACGGAGTCAACGTCATAAACCCGAAAGGCACATCCACAAGAGCTGAAGCGGCAACGATTATCAGCAGATATATTGACGCCGTAGAGTAAGGAGAAAAAGAGCGAAAGAGAGGGAGCGCATGCGCGCTCCCTCTCTTTTTGCATTTTGAGGCGCTGGCATGGCAATGGGTACGTCTATGCGCTTTGCTTCAAACCACTGCTCTGGACGCTAGCCAAGCGCCTTTATGTCAGTTTTTACGCGTGAGATGCACGAATTAGCAACCGCAATGTTCGACACAAATCGAGATATGTGCCAATTGCATTTTTATCTTCAGAGTGATATACTATAGGTGACTAAGTTCTCACATCGAGAAACAGTGGAGAAGTTAGGATGAATTCATGTTTTGGACTTGCCCAGCCCCAATGCACGTCAAATTCACAAAAGCAGCCCAAGATTGCTTTGGGCTTACATGGCAGGATAGCCGCGCCTCAACAACACCGACTGGGGCGATGGCACCGAGCACAAAGCAGAAGACTGGCAAAATTTAGAGGGAATAGGCTATTACCTGTACGGACTTCCAAGGCGGCTCGGGCTACGGTTTTGCTAGGTCATTTCGCTTTTACAAAATATAATAAAACATATCGACAAAAATAAAGCAAAAAAATATACTCAATAATAGGAGGAATATAATGAAATTACCAGAATCGAAAAAAGAATTGTATGACACATATTTTTTGAAAGAAGATTTAATAAAATTATGCAAAGAATATAATCTCCCGACAAATGGTTCAAAAGAAAATTTGTTGGAATATATAGGTAACTTCATAGAAAACAAACCTGTTACAGAAATTAAGGCAAACCCAATAATTAAGAATAATGGTTTTATACCATCGCTGGAAAAAATAATAGATGAAAATTATAGTAATAATGAAATTCACAGGGCATTTTTTATAAAAGCAATAGGTGAACATTTTAAATTTAATGTAACATTTATGAATTGGATGAAAGAAAATAAGGGGAAAAAGACATACAAAGAAGCAATAGAAATGTACAATAAAATATTGTTGGATAAAAAACAGGGAAAGAAAATAGAAATAGGAAAACAATTTGAATATAATCAATATACAAGAGACTTTTTTAATGATAATCCCGAATTAAGCAGGGAAGATTGTATTAAATGCTGGAATTATAAAAAGACACAAAAAAGGAACCATAAATATAATAAAGAGGATTTAAAAATATGGAATAAGAAGATAATGTAGCATTTCTCTCAATGCAAAAATTAAATATTCTCCGCATTTTTGCGTAAAATAATTTAGTTTTTCGCCGCAAAAGTTGTATCTTTACATTTTGAAATTTAAAAATAAGATATGGCAAAATATATTTATCAACACGAAAATTGGACTAACTTCGTTTGGGACGAAGAAAAAATCCGTGATTTATTCGGCGAAGTCAAGTATTTACAAGGCAAACTGAACGGCATAATGAGTACAGTCGGTTTTTCTCAAAAAGAAGAAACCTTACTCAATACATTCACTTTTGATAT
>JAISWZ010000121.1 GCA_031270945.1 Clostridiales bacterium
TGTGACCATACAGGGAGCCCCTGCGGGTCTCCGAATATGATGATCAGGCTTTTGCTGGGCTCAAGAAAAACTTTTAAATCCGTAGAACCGTTGTTTTCCTGATGTTCAATGGCCTCAAGTCTGTTATCCCACGCGTTGTAAGAGAAGCATGGCCCTCTGGATGGAACAGTGACAACGCCGCTGTAGGCGTCCTTTCCTTGGTTGGAGAAGAAGTAGGCAACAGGATAATAGCAAATGTCGGACAGGTTGAAAGTCTCGTTTACGTCTCTAACGCTTGAGAAGTAAAAGGAGCTTGGTTCTACCTGCAAAACGCTAAGATATGGGCTTTGGTGGTTGGTTTTGATCTTGGGAAGCCCCAGTTCTTCTAACTTTTCCAAAACGTTGTCGCTTGCTTTTATAACTGGCAATCCTGTCTCAGGAATGAGCCTTTCGCATGGAACAACAAGCGCCTTGTAGTTCCTCGGGACATACTTTTTGTCTGGGTTGAAATAGTCAAAAGGCACTATGTCAAAGCTGATCTGATTCTCCTCCAGAATTCTGGCTGTCTGCTCGTTGGGAATATAATCTCCTGTCCATTCGCCCTCGGCATGGTAGAGAAGAGCAACGTCAGAAACCCTTACGCCAGAGCTAAGCAATGTGCAGACCCTGTTCGTGTATTGCATTAGAGCGCCGAAATGGCGGTACTGAGGATTGTGGCCATGGGCGTAGAAATGCGGAGGACAATCCGGATCTGGGAAGGCCTTCGGAGAGAAGGCGTGAGGCACGAAATAGTTGATTCCTCGCGAGATGAAATGGTCAAGCAAGTATTTTTCCAGCTGAACCCCTTCAGTCCAGCCATAGTTCCCGAATATCTCGCAAAGCGCCCGACCGTTTTTTTGCCTTTCGATGTTGGCGGCAGAAGAGCCAAGCCTGCCAAGCATGAAGTGATAGAATGTCGCGTTCCTGGGCTCGCCTTTGAAGTCAGGCGTGAAATCTTCCTCGCCCTGCGGGTATACCTGTCCGCCGATGTCATCAATGCCAGCGAAGTCTTGCCCTTCCAGGCCTCTGAAGTAATGGCCCAAACCCGAGCCGGTTCTGGCATGCTCCCCGTTATCCTCTATTGAATGCCCGATATACGACACGCCATGGCTACGGCACCAATCCCCTACCTGGTATGAGAAGCAGTCTCTGACCAAGGTAGTTACGGCATTCATGTAGGCAAGCCTGACTTTTGCGGTTTCTTTCTCGGAATCGCTACCTTCGGGTGCGCTATTGTCCCAAAGCAGATGGATCTTCGACTTCCAGTCACCAAGGCTCTTTTCCAGCTCAGCCTCCAGATCCTTTGAAAAAGGCAGATCTATATCTGTCCCCAGCTGGTTGTTCACGTCATAGAGATGCCCGTTTCCAAGCTCTGGCTCGTCACTGAAGAAGCCAGCTATGGTCTTGCCGAAGTGCTCCTTGAAATGATCCCAATGGGTTTCATAGACAGCGTCAATCAAAAGCCGGACAGAGTCCTTGTTCATCATGTTAGTGCATATCCCAAAATTCCGAAATGGCACCGGAAAAATCCTGGCGAATGCTTCAACGCCGGATTTTTCCGGTGCCTCGGATATAATTTTGGGATATGCACTTGATATAGTTCCTGTGGAACCCGCAGTTCCTGGAAAGGCCTATCGTCCAGGTGGTTTCGCCTGAGACATTTACCGCTATGACCTGGTCATCCTCGAAATGGCGCTGGACACCCATTTGGCCTTGCATGTACTTTTCAATCATGTTCGGGACAAAGGGAGGCGGGATGGTTCCATCTACCCTATTCGCGCAAATGCTCTGCCTGCAAAGCTCTTCAGGCGCGTTCTCAACCGCCCCATTCGCGTAGCCTGTAGGGAAGTGCGCGTCATCAAGTATCCAGACCTTCATCTCAAGCTTTTGGGCTTCGTCTATGATCGCTTCAAGATCAATCCACCACTTCGGGCCGCAGAAATCGGGATGGGGTCTGCTTTCTACGCAAAACTCAAAGATGTTCGCGTTGCGGATCACATTGACATAGGATCTAAGCGTTTCCTCGTCTTCTCCATGTAGCCAGAGGAATGGAAGGATGTGCGACTCCTCTTTGCCTGAAAGAAGCTTTTTTAAAGTTTCCTGCATGATTGCCTCCTGTTCTGCTTGGCGCACTATGCCGCCAAGAATTTTGCCCGTGGGCAACGAAAATTTAAGCCAAAGAAAGAAGCCTAGCCAAGCTTCACCAAGCTTGGCTAGGCCGAACCCTAAAAATCCAAACGCCTATCGTTGCAAGCCTCTCGTTGCAAGCCTCAAGCCTCGCCAGACGCCGCATTCGCCTTCTCCAATTCTGGCAGAACCTTTTCCAAGTTGAAGAGGCGAGCAAACAGGAACATCAGGATGTACATAGCGCCTGGAACCAGGGAGTACAGGATGCGTATGCTCCAAATGGCGCCTGCGGACTGAACGGCTTCGCCGGCGGCGTAGCCGCCCCAGGCCAGGATGAATCCAAGCGCGGCGGTTCCAAAACCCTGGCCGATGTTGGCGCCAAAGCTGGTGACAGCCATCATGGAAGCTTCCATGGGCTTCTTTCCGGTCAGGGCGTTGTACTTCGCGCAGTCCAGGATCATAATGACAGTCAGGTACGGAGGGCCAAGCATTCCAAGAGCGGTGAACACGGAGCCTACAATAAGAAGCGGGATGCTGGCGTTGGCGGCAAAAATTATGATGTTACCGATAATCGCGCCAATGCTTCCAACAGCTATGATAGCGCTCATGGAAAACTTCTTGATAAGCATTGGAAATATAAACATGAGGGGCAAGAGAACCATGGATAACGGCTGGATCACGCTCATTTGCGCAAGATCCCCGACAACGTAGGTAAAGTAGTATGTAGCGGCGTTCATCCCAGAGATGAGCTGGATAAGAAATGAGATCCCTGTGACATACCAGATATACTTGTTTGACCCCAGGGACTGGAGGATGTCTCTTATTCCCGCTTTCCCCTGGCTATCATACATTTCCGTGTTATACTGCTCCTTGACAAGCAAAAACCTCAAAAGCCCAAGAACCAGCATCACTGTAGAAACTATGGCTATCACCTTTGTCCAGCCGCCTGGAGATGTAGCCACGTTTGATATGGCGCTTGGCATGATGACTGAAAGGGCGATAGACAGCACCATTCCAACAACCCCGCCATAGGACTGCACTTTGACCATGACGTTCTTGTTCCGGAAAGCGCGAAGCAGGTACGGGGCTGTTCCAGCTTGAACCAGGGTCTGAAACACTGTCTGCACTAATGTGTAAAACAGGAATACCCAGATAGATTTGACAGTCATGCTTGCCCCGGCTGGCGTAGCAAAGAGCAATATAGTGCTGACCCAAACCCCTATAAGGCATAAGTCCCATGGTCTTCCCTTGCCAAGCTTGCTCTTCGTCCTATCCACGACATACCCAGCGTATAGCTCAGCAAAGGCGTCAAAGATCTTGCTGGCGAAAATGAGGGAACCGACCAACGCTGACGGCATTCCCAGAGTGTCCGTGCAGTAGATCATCAAGAATCCAATGACTATGAAGTTGGCCGCCAGGGAAAAGTACCCTGCTCTGAACGCGAAAAACCTGCCTATCGGCAGCTTGTCAGCCTTGTCTTTGGTCTTCGGGGCCTCGCTCTGCATCGCCACTACCATTCCTCCCATGAGTTTGATATGTAAGTCCGCGTACATACATACTGCATATGAAATGTTTTGTTGCAGTGAGTTGTGCCTTCCAGTATCTCAAAGCAGGTTCAGTGGATTGGCATGCCGATCAAATCAGTTTTTTTTACCCAAACTCCGTTTTTCGTGAATCTTGCACCAAAAGCTCGACGACCTAATCTTCAAAACGCCCGTATTTTAGGCATTCCGAGTTTTCTTTGACAACTCGCCTTGCGGGTTATTGTCAAGCTTTTGATTGCGTCATTGGTGGTAATGTTCAATTTATTTGCTCAAGCAACGCCTTCCATGATGAAATCTTACAGTATGAGATATTTCTTGTAAAGTCATAAATTCGCTTTTGCCATAGTTTTTTAGCTCTCTTTTATGACTGCGCTAATTATCTATCCTTTTCCCCAATTTCTTAA
>JAISWZ010000145.1 GCA_031270945.1 Clostridiales bacterium
TCAAACCGCATTGAGTCCCTGGCCTTCATTATCCGCCTTCTTGGCTTGGAGAAGGAAGCTCAGGCTTACACAGGACCTAACCCATTCAAGGATGTTCCCGATTGGGGCGCTCGCTATGCTGCGTTTGCTTACAGCAGGGGCATAACCTTTGGCGTTGACAGCGCTCATACCTTGTTTGACTCTGACCGTCCTATAACGCTACAAGAGTTCACCGCTTTCTTGCTGAGAGTTCTTAAGTATACAGAGAATGGCGGAGACTTCGCGTTTGGCCAAACCCTGGACATGGCTGTCAAAGTCGGGCTGTACAGAGAAAAGCCAGACAACAAGAGCTCCATTTTGAGAGGCGACGCAGTTCTTTCCATGACTGAAGCCCTTCTCACCAAACAAAAGAGCACCAACAAGCGCCTTATTGACACATTGGTTGATTCCCGTGTCATCACAAAGTCCGCTGCAGACGCGTTCATCAAATCAGTTACAGCTAAGTAATAGACGCATTGCCAACCCCCTCCCTGCCCTGCAGGGAGGGGGTTTTGGGTTTGAGAAGCGCTAAATTTGCTAGGAAAACAGCTTTCGGATATTCTGTTGCGAGCAAAAATCAATTAATAAACTTATTCTGTTCATAAAATCAATATCTTTATTTCAATCATTCACATGTTAATAAAGTCATTATTGTTTTGCGACATTTAATAAATTTCTTGTAATCACCAAATAGTTCTTAATCAATTCAGGATAACATTTGTGTTTACCCGCGATTGCAACATTTTGTCGTATATTAGAATATCCGACTTAACTGCCAAAAGGCTGTTTGACAGTACGTATCGACCCATTTCATTGTTCTTGACGATCCTACAAAACGGGCATTCGTGCGCTCATATTATTAATACGTACACAATTTGCATTGTTTTTTACATTGAATTGCATTAGCTTTTCCCTCGTGCTATCATAGCAAATGAACTTGTATCTGCCATTGCTTTCGCTAGGCGCTAAGATTTTCTGATAATCCTGTCGGTTTAGGATTGGCAAGGTTTATGAGCGTTTCTTTGCGCAAATGATGTCTCAGGTATTAGCAAACCGCTTGATTTTTAGGATATGCATAGCAAAGCCTAAGCCGCTTGCTATGCGCCCTTACATAGGATGAACGATCATATACCCAGGTATGCCGACGCGCAACGCTTGCCGGCATTAATAGCATATCCCAAAATAATATCCGAGGCACCGGAAAAATCCGGCGTTGAAGCATTCGCCAGGATTTTGGCGATTTGCCCATGAACATTGGGCAAACGCTATCCGGTGCCATTTCGGAATTTTGGGATATGCACTAATATGCTTTTACGTGCTCCCTCAAACGAACCCTAGCTGGCTTATGCATATTTTCTTATGTTTTCGCTCGTTAGCCTGAGCGAAAGCGCGCTAGCCGAAACGCGCAATAAACTTTGCTTGAACATAGCTTTAAAGCATATTCCAAGATCGATATGATGGCTCGGGAAGATCTGCTCTAGACTTTTCCATCTCATTATTTAGAAATTTTGGACTGCGCTATATCAAGCACCTCAAGTGCATATCCAAAAATTCCAAAAGTGGCGCACGAAAGTCATCGCGATGCTTCTACGCGTTGCTTTTCCCGCGCCATATCATTAATTTTGGGATATGCACCAAGGCATTGCGCTTTTGATAAAGCAGAAACCTTATATGCCCGTGAGCAGATGCCCTATAGGCCCGACAATTCCAGGCGGGCTTATGATCATATTCCAAATCTTTAAGGCTCAGAAAGTCACGCAATTTCGCTTGTGCTTGCTCGTTAAAGATCGAGACAGACATAGTGCATACTCCAAAAATAATTCCGAGGCACCGGAAAAGTCCGGGTGTTTGCTCGAAAAATCCCGAGCAAACCAGTTTAAGCATTCGCCAGGACTTTTCCGTTTCCATTACGGAATTTTGGGGCATGCGCTTAGTTGAAGCACCGCAATGACTTTGGCGATTTGCCCTTGAGCATCGGGCTAACGCTGCACTGCGCCTTATTTGAAATTTCGGGATATGATCAAAGATTAGCATGAACGCCGCAATCTGCTCCTGGCATAAAGGCGAGAGGAGGGAGAATTGGGCTAGCTCTAAAAAAGCTAGCTGACAAACATTAAAGTGCAAATATTGGATATCAGGGAGGATTTCACATGAAAAACAAGAGAATCATAGCTCTCGTCTTGAGCATTGCCATGATGCTGTCGGTGTTCACCTTTCCAGTGCAGGCCGCAGGCACAGATGTACCATTCCAGATCATAGGCAAGACATTCGAATACGGCTTTGACGCTATCGCCATAGCAATCGATGCGACTACCGTCGCAACCGCGTCAGGCATTAGCATTACAGTAACAAACGACAAAAAGCCTCTTAAAGTAGGCGACCCTTATACTAACAACGAGCCTGCCATCGATGTATCAGGAAATGGAGTCCCGGGCAACTACATCATTTTTGAGCTTGGCGACAAGTATAAAGGAAATGCATCTGGAGACGATGTCTCTGACTATTCACTTTTGAAACTTGATGCTGGAATAAAAGTCTTCGCATTTGATGATATCGAGGTCACTGATGAATTCGGAACAACATATGCCCTTAATGAAGACGCTCCCATCATATACACGAACACATCAGGCCTCGAACCGAATAAAGTATTATTCGACGGTAATGAATTTATATACCAGCTTTATTCGCCACCAGATCTTGATCCCGATTCCGACGGCGTCCCCCTTATTATTTGGCTTCATGACACAAGTGAAGGCGGCACAAGCGTTGACTATAATGGAAATACGCATATCCTTTCCGACTGGGGCGCAGTGAGCTGGCTCAACCAGTTTACTTCTAGCCAAGCGCTTTTGACTACTGGCAGCGCTCTTGAAACAAGCTCGCCTTTCTATATATTTGCACCACAAGCGTATGGCTTCTGGGATACTACAGGTAACACAAATGCAATCTTTATTCATCAGATGATTCTAAATCTTCTCACTACGACCAACATCGACCCGACCAAAATCCTCATCGCAGGCAGCGGCGCAGGCGCTGCACAGATGCTTTTCCAGTTGTCATACTTCACAACGGTAACTAGTGAGTTCCAGTTCGCTGGTGCCATCTCCATTGGCTCTTCTGAATTTATGCTCTCTGGCGACGAGTTAGCTCGCCTAGAGGAGATTTTTACAATTAAATACACAACCAGCATAACAGAAGTGTTTAGCGGTGAGATTTTGAAATATATCACGGAGCTGGTTGCGCCAGCCAATGAAGAAGAAACCGATCCCGAAGAAGAAACCGATCCCGAAGACGGAACCGATCCTGAAGACGGCACTGATCCTGAAGATGGAACTGATCCCGAGGATGGAACAGATCCCGAAGACGGAACGGATCCTGAAGATGGAACAGATCCTGAAGACGGAACAGAGCCCGAAGATGGAACGGATCCAGAAGACGGAACGGATCCTGAAGATGGAACGGATCCTGAAGACGGAACGGATCCTGAAGACGGAACAGATCCTGAAGACGGCACTGATCCTGAAGACGGCACTGATCCTGAAGATGGAACCGATCCTGAAGACGGAACGGATCCTGAGGATGGAACAGATCCTGAAGACGGAACTGATCCTACCCCAACGCCTGCCGCTCCTCCATCAATCTATTGGCCTTATGTTCCTTATACGCCTTATACACCAGTAGTCCTTGCCCCAGCCACTCCAGTTATATTTGCGGTAAACATCAACTTCAACCTGGCGCCAGTCGTTTACGCAAACGCGCTCAACGATCTAGGCCTTCTTTACGGAGTAGGCAACGACGCTGCCGGCAAGCCGATTTTTGAGCTTGGGAAGGAATCAAGCCGCATGGAGTCCCTGGCATTCGTTATCCGCCTTCTTGGCTTGGAGAAGGAAGCTCTGGCTTACACAGGACCTAACCCATTCAAGGATGTTCCCGCTTGGGCTACTCGCTATGCGGCGTTTGCCTTCAGCAGGGGCTTAACATTTGGCCTTGATGACGCTCATACTATCTTTGGCGCTGACCGTCCTGTAACAACGCAGGAGTTCACCGCATTCTTGCTGAGATTGCTCAAATACACAGAAAGCGGCGGAGATTTCTCCTTTGCCCAGTCCCTTGATAAGGCTGTTTCTATTGGCCTCTACAAGGAAAAACAGGACAACAAGAGCTCCATTTCGAGAGGCGAGGTAATTGTTTCTATGACCGAAGCGCTTCTCACCAAGCAGAAAACCGACGACAAGCGCCTCATTGACGCATTGGTTGATTCCCGCGCGATCACAAAGGCTGCTGCGGACTCGTTCATCAAATCAGTTACAGCAAAGTAATAGCGCATTGCCTGCCCCCTCCCTGCCCTGCAGGGAGGGGGTTTTTGCAGTTTGAAGAACTTAAAAACGCTAGAACCAGTACTTTCTGAACATTCAGCCCGCGAGCGAAAAGTGCAGTTCATTTCACAGTCATAAATCACTTAATTTTTTCTTGCAAAATCAAAAAATTTAATTTCATTCTGTTCACTAATTCAGTAATTATGTTTATCGCAAGCTATTTTTCGGGATAGTCATTATTATTATGCAAATTTTAATACATTTCTTTTTTGCCACCTAATAGATCATAAGCTATTTAGGCTTACAAATAAGTTTGCCCTCAATCGCAGTATTTTGTCGTTTATTAGGATTTCCGACTTATCTCTCAAAAACGCGTGTTTTCAAAACATTCCTGTCCCATTTTATTGTTCTGAAAAATCCTATGGAACAGGCACTTCGTGCGCCGGGCTCATTAATTCGTACACAAATAGCATCAATTTTCACATTGAATTGCTTTAGATTTTTCAACGTGCTATCATTGCAGATGAACTTATTTCTGCAACCTCATTCACTAGGCGCTAAGATTTTCTGAGATTTCCGTCTGTTTAAGATTGGCAAGGCATTAGCGATTGCTTTGTGCAAATGATGTCTCAGGCATTCTCAAACAGCTTGGTTTTTGGGATAAGCAAGCAGAGCCTAAACCGTTCGCCACGCACCTTCACATATGAGTAAATATCCTCATTTTACACGCAGGTATACCGATGTTAGCGTTCGCCGGTATTAAGCGCTTTTCTATTTCATATCTAAATACACCCTGGTAGCTTTGTTAATTTTCTTATGTTTTCGCTCATGAGCAAACTTTAGCCTGAGCGAAAGTGTCTCCCTTTTTCGCTTTCATGAAAATTTCAGGATATGTTCTATCCGCAAGGATGCGCTTAATGCATATCCCAAAATTATATCCGAGGCACCGGAAAAATCCGGCGTTGAAGCATTCGCCAGGATTTTTCCGGTGCCATTTCGGAATTTTGGGATATGCACTAAATCTCGGTATCTCACAATGCAGCTATATGCTTGAATCCCCGCAGGCGAGAACTTCGCTTGCGGCAAACTTGGAGCGCATCCCAAAACCTCAAAAGTCTGGCAAGGCTTTTCCGGCATCTATTTATAATTTGGGATATGCCCTTTATCAAGCCGAAATGCGCAATTGCCTTTGCTTGAAAATAGCATTAATGCATACCCCAAATCTTTAAGATGGCCGGGAAAATCCACTCCAGTCTTTCCCATCTCATTATTTGGTAATGTGTATGCGCTATATCAAGCGCTCTAACTCTGCTTTGCCAACGGTTAAAACTGTCGGGCACCTATTACCCGTCGTTCGGCATAGGCCACACCCCAAATCCCAAATTCATTCAAGGCGGTCACGAGGCTTTTCCTGCGTTTTTTGAATTTGGATTAGGCCAGCATGAGAAAGCCGCTAAGGCATTGCGCTTTTGATAAATCAGAAATCTTGTATGCCAGTGAGCTGATAGAAAATAGCTCTGCAATTCCAGGCGAGCTAAAGATCATAATCCAAATTTAATTTATGGCTTGCGAAAGTCCAAGTTTGCTCGCGCTTGCTCGCTAAGGCCCAAGACAAGCATCGCGATGACTTTTCGCGCCCCATTTGAGAATTCTGAATATGATCATAGAGATTTTGCGTAAATTCCGCAAACTGCTCATGGCATAAAGACGAAGGGAGGAGAGAGATTGGCTAGCTCTGAAAGAGCTAGCAGACAAACTGTTAATCATAGATCTGAAAAGAGGGAGGATTTTAAATGAGAAACAAGAGAATCATAGCGCTCGTCCTGAGCGTTGCCATGCTGCTGTCAGTGTTCACCTTTCCGGTGCAGGCCGCTGAGACAGTAAAGTTCCAGATCGTAGGCAAGACATTCGAATACGGCTTTGACGCTATCGCCATAGCAATCGAGGCGACAACCGCGTCGGGCATTACAGTAGAAAACTTGATACCCGGGTTTGCAGGGTATACCGAAGACCGTACCGCCACCCTAGCGGTAGGCGCCATTTATGAAAATGACAAAGCCGCCATTGACGAATCAGGAGATGGCGTACCAAACGGCGGCTTCATCATTGTTGAGCTTGGCGACAAGTATGCCGGGAATAATCCTGAAGGCGCTGGCTCTGACTACTCGCTTTTGAACTATTCTCTTTCTACAGGAAAAAACAGCCTCGCGTTTGAAGGGATCTCAGTCACTGGCGATGATGGAACCGTATATGAGCTTGACGCAGCCGACCCCATCGTATACACCAATACTTCAGGCTTCAAGCTTTTTGAATCAACCGCAACCTATGAAGACGGCACAAACTTGAAATATCAGCTCTATTCACCCGACTCTGATTCCGATAAACTTCCCCTTGTTGTTTGGCTTCATGGCATGGGTGAAGGCGGCACAGGCGGCGTGGATGGCTACAATGGAGTAACGCAGCTCCTTGCCAACGAAGGCGGAGTGGGCTGGCTCAACGAGCTTACTACAAGCCAGGCGCTTTTGACTACCGGCAGCGCTCTTTCAACAAGCATTGATTTCTATGTAGCCGCTCCTCAAGCGCTTGACGCATGGGATTGGCGCACTGAGGATCCTAAGGATTCAGCCCGCATTGACCAGATGATCAAAGACATTCTTGAAGCCAACAGGAATATCGATCCGGATAAAATCTATGTCGCTGGTTGCTCCATGGGCGGCGGACAGACGTTTGCCCAGTTGATATACTCAAAAACGGCAACTGACGCTGTGCAGTTCGCTGGGGCCTTCCCCATCTGCCCGGCATATGCGCTCACTCCAGAGGACGCAGAACTTATAAAGGACATCCCGATTTGGATCTTCCAATCCGCTGATGACACAACAGTCAACCCGGATTACGTGAGACAAAGCTTTAACTACCTCCTTGAAGCAGGCTCCGAGACAGCCCAATACACTGAGTACGAAAATGTTCAAGGCGCAGACGGCCAGTCTTACAACGGCCACTGGTCATGGGTCAGAGTGCTTAACAACGAAGACGGCGTTCTGGAATGGCTCCTTGGCGATGACAAGACCTTTGAGGACCAAGAACCCGAGCTCGTTTCTCCGACCAACATTGCTTATGAAACAGACGGCCTTACTGCGACGCTCACCTGGGATGAAGTCGAAGGCGCCACTTACGTTATTTACCAGATAGACTCTGAAACAGGAGAAGCAATCTCTATCGGTGAATCAGAAGAAACATCTTTTGAAGTAACTGTAGAAGAGTATGGCACCTATACGTTCACTGTCACCGCTAAGAAAGGCGACAAGGAATCAGCCATCAACCCCGCGAAGTTTATAGAAATTGAATTTGTTGAGGAAGAAGAGACTACGCCTGTCGTTCCTCCAACCTACTGGCCTTATGTACCTTACTATCCAGCCGTCACTCCAGCCGCTCCTGTAATATTTGCGGTAAACATCAACTTCAGCTTGCAGCCAGTCGTTTACGCGGACGCTCTCAACAGTCTTGGCCTTCTTTACGGAGT
>JAISWZ010000170.1 GCA_031270945.1 Clostridiales bacterium
AAATATTGGATTTAAGCTTAAGCGTTCTAGTTCCAAAAGAGCATTAGCTATGTCGGCGTCCCAACAGGCCGACATCCTTCATCAAAAAAATGATATCATACTGGGCAGGAGGTGTCAAGACATGAAACGACATATTTCGAGGGGGCAAGGAGAAGCCTTTGGATGTGTCGGCGCACTGCCTTGCCGACACAAGAAAAAAACAAGGCGAAGGCCTTGTTTAAGCGCATGGAGCAGGGCTATGTGCGACAAGCGCCGTAGGCGCTGACCTTTTTTTGTCACAGCCGTTGTTCCTTTTCAATCAGCGAGATGGCAATCTCCAAAGCTCTAATGCGCCGCTCCTGCAATGTGCGCTGTGAAGTTCCGACGGCAAATTTGCCGACGATCTCTTTGGCGCGGCGGAGCGCGTCTAGCAGCGCAACGCGTGACTCATCAAGCGAATTCTTGTCTGTTTTCGTTTCGTTCGTTCCATCAATCAGGCGAAGGGCTGTGTCTGACGCTTTCACGATGTCTGTTGTCATTTTGAGCTGCCAAGAGCCTTCTTTCAACTTGCCCGAAGCCTTGTCATTCTTGTTGCGCAACGAGATCAATGCACGGCGGGCTTCCATCAATTCCTCAGGCGTAAACTCATCCATGGTATCATCCCTAATTAAAAAATATTATCGAAATTTGTCTCTATATTCACGCGGAGTAAAACCTGTTTCCTTATGAAACACATATGTATAGTAACTATCGTTTTGGAATCCGCAAGACAACGCGATTTCAGTAATTGAACAAGAGTTGTTGCGCAACATCTCATAGCTTTTTTGGATGCGGTAATCCGTTAGGTAAGATGTTGGCGTTCGATTAAGATATTTGCCAAACAACTTGCAGCATTTTGTCCGGCAAACTGAACCCGCCGCTGCGATGTCATCAAGCGAAATTTTGATATTGAAATTTTTATGGATAAAATCGGTCATTTGCCATACTGCCATCCAATGTTCTTTGTCCGGTTGCTTCTGGGTAACCGGTTGTATTTCAGCCCGGATTATAGCGCAAATCTGAAAAGCTAACGATAGGATATAAAACAGGTCGTTGTCCCCTTCGGTAACCTCTTTATAAATTTGATTCATTTTCGCAAACAAATCATCATGGCGAAGCTTTTTTGGAGTCAACAGGATCACATCGTCATTGGGAGGGCCAAATTTTTCCTCCATATATGATTTAAGCGTCCCGAACTCATTGCCAAAGGAGAAGGGGTTTACGGTCATTACCAGATAAGTGCAGTTGGATTGCGAACTGGAATAATTGTAGTGAAGCCGTTTGCTGTTTATAAAAATCCCCTGCCCTTGCGGAATGTGGTAGGTAATTCCATTAACGAAGTAGTCCATGTCCCCTTCAAGCGGAAGCGAAAACTCCAAATCGGGATGCCAATGGCATGCGGTGGTAAATTTGTGGAAATTCTTTAAGTCGCCGATGCTTATATGGAGCGCTATGTCCGGGATATTATATCGGATGCGCTCTGACTGGTCAGACAAAACATCAAGACTGAATTTCATGGAATCGCCTCCGCGAACGATTTCTATAAAGCGCAACCGATTTTTATGGACTTACGAAGTGCTAATTTTTTAAGCCAGCTGGGCCGAGCCTGATAATGATAAGAAAATTGGTAATCTGAAAAACCCAGCTATTTTCAGCGCATTTCAAATCGGGCGTTTGCAAGAGCTCCAGGTAGGGCATATCAAAAACTATTTATAGGCTTGGAAAAGCAACGCCGAGATCCGCTGGCAGATCGGCCAGCTGGAATTCTGCTGTGAACGATTTTGATGAAATCATAACCGATTTTTATGGTTTTTAGCAACAGAATCATTTATTATTAAAGCATCGAATGAAACCTTTTGCAACCTAAGGAGCAAATGGCGCAAAGAGCAAGAAAGGAGGCTTTAGCGCTAAAGAGAAATTTATCCATACATATCTGCAGTTCCCAATGCCCCGAAGATCGAGGCATCCGCAACGTCAGCGTTGATCCGAGGAGTTTATGGCCTTGAGGGGGCTCTTACGGCAGAATCTTACTATACTATAGCAAGAAATCAAAGGCGTGTCTATATTGAAAAGCATGAGGAACTTATTTGCCGAATGATTTGCTTCTCGATATGCAAAGTCAACAAAATCCCTATTTGTGAGGCTTTAAGACGAGGCACTTAGTGCATATCCCAAAATTCCGTAATGGCACCGGAAAAATCCTGGCGAATGCTTCAACGCCGGATTTTTCCGGTGCCTCGGATATAATTTTGGGATATGCTCTTTGAATTTGTTAATTTAAGGAGTGAGGCCGTGAATAAAACAACCGATGAAGTCCCGTTTCGAGTAGAGTTCAGGCGTTCCTTGATTGCGCTGGTTATCCCTATTGCGTTCCAAAACCTGATTTTAGCGGCGGTCAACACAGCGGACGTAATCATGCTGGGCACCATAGGCCAATCTGCCATGTCTGCAGTATCTCTAGCAAATCAAATTACGTTCATACTCATGTTTTTCTTGATGGGGTTGGCTATCGGCGCGGGCATCCTTGCCGCTCAGTATTGGGGCAAAAAGGATACGGAGGTCATACGGCGGGTGCTGAGCATTGCTTGCGTACTGTCCATATGCATTTCATTTGTGTTTTTCATTGCTTCGATATTATTTTCAGATTCCCTTATGCGAATATTTACAAGCGATCCGGAATTTATTAGGTATGGCGCGAAATATCAGCGAGTTCTGTCTATTTCGTACCTCGCCATGGGCCTTTCGCAAATGTATCTTTCTGTAGTGAAGAGCATGGAAAAGGTGAGGTTTAGCGCGGCGGTAAGCACTGCTAGCTTGATAGTAAACATCAGCATAAACGCGCTATGCATTTTTGTCTTGTTTCCAGGACAGCCAGACAAAGCTATTATTGGCGTCGCAACAGCGACGGTCATCTCGCGTTTCATCGAGCTTATTTGTTGCGCAGCGCATTCTATGCGTGACGGAAACATCCGGTTTGCGCTGCCTGTGCGCGATGCCGCTCAAAAGGTGCTGTTGCAAGATTATTTGAAGTACACGCTTCCAGCCATGGCAAACTATGTTGTCTACGGCGGAGCTTTGGTGGCCAGCGCTGCCATCATCGGGCATGTCAGTTCTGATTTGGTTGCCGCGAACGCGATTGCCAATGTGATCAGAAACTTGGCTATCGTACTGTGCGGCGGCATCTCAGCCGGAGGCAGCGTTCTGATTGGCAAGTATCTGGGAAGCGGAAATCTTCAAGCAGCAAAAAAAGCCGGAAACACGATATATCTATACGCGCTGATATTCGGAGTGCTGGCTGGCGCGAGCGTGTTGCTGGCTAGGCCGTTCGTGTTCGGGCTAGTTGAGATAAATGCTGTGGCACAAGGGTATCTGGATGCCATGCTCATCGTATGCGCCGTTTATTGCATCGGCAAGTCATTGAATTCTACCATAATCGGCGGCGTGTTCTGCGCTGGCGGCGATGCGAAATTCGGTTTTTGGTGCGACCTCATTGTAATGTGGGGCATCATTATCCCGCTTGCCTGGATATGCGCGTTTGTATGGCACGTATCGCCAATTCTGCTCTATGCGGTAATATGCTTTGATGAAGCCATTAAGAGCATATCCCAAAATTCCGAAATGGTGCCGGAAAAATCCTGGCGAACGCTTCAACGCCTGATTTTTCCGGTGCCTCGGATATAATTTTGGGATATGCTCTAAGCTTCCGCTAGCCGTGATAAGATTCAGGCAGTACAAGTGGATAAAAAACATCACAAGGGAACTGTAGACTAATTTGTGTAGGGCTAGCCGTCATGCATAACAAGGCGATAGAAAATTTGAAAAGGTTAGCAAGACTGAATAAAGAAAAAAGGTTCTATCATACGTTGAGCAGATGAACGTTGAACCATGGTGGAATTTAACAATATGCAGCCACGAATGATTGTGGTATGATTAAGAATGATTTTTATGCTTTTTCATCCAGAAGGTTTGGCATTTAAGCCATGCTAATAAGGAGGCTACTATGGATAAGCGATATATCCAACTGTATTCCCTTGGAAACGAACTCTCCAAGGATTTTGTTGGGTCATTGAACAAAATAGCTGAAATCGGCTATACAGGCGTGGAATTTGCCGGAGCCTATTATGGAGGCATAGACGCCAAGACGCTTAAGGGGACGCTGGACGGCTTGAAGCTGGATCCGTTGAGCAGCCACATCGCGTCAGCGCAAGTGCCTGGCCAGCTGAATTACGCTGTCGAGTTAGGGTTGAAGTACATCATCGACCCTATGTCCTCGCTGTCAACTTACGAAGAAGCCTTGGCGTTTGCCGAAAAGCTCAACGAGACAGGCAAGCTTTGCTTGGAGCAAGGCATAACTTTCGGCTATCACAACCACAGGCATGAGTTTCTGGAAGGGAAAGACGGATACTTGCTGGAAACATTGCTGCTCAACACCAACCCTGATTGGGTCTGCTTCCAATTGGATGTCGGCTGGGCAACCTGCGCGGGGGTGGATGTGCCTGCGTTTTTGAAAAAATACCCTGGGCGCTTTAAGCTGATACATGTAAAAGAGTGCGCCAAAGTGGCAGGCCCAGAAAAGATGCCCGATTTCTCAAAGTTCCCCGTAGATGAAAATGGCAGGCTCCAAATTCCGCCAGAGATCATCGCCAAGTTTATGGAAGAAAACAAATGGAATGTCCCCAGCGGGCAGGGCATTATTGACTGGCCAAAAGTGCGAGACGCGGCGCTGGCGCAAGGGACAGAAGCTTTCATTATTGAGCGGGAGTTTGATTACGCAAACGACATATTCAAATGCGTGGCTGAAGACTGCAGGTATCTGGAATCGCTATAATTGGGAGATGAATCACTTGGCTTTGAAAATAGGATTTATCGGTTGCGGAGGCATCGCTAACCAGAAGCACTTTCCGGGAATGGTCCAGGAAGACGGCGTGGAACTGGTCGCGTTTTGCGATGTCATCAAGGAGCGCGCGGAGAAAGGCGCTAAAGATTTTGGCGTGCCTGGGGCAAAAGTGTATACCGACTACAAGGAACTGCTTGCTGACCCGTCTATTGACGCGGTTCACGTGTTGACTCCGAATGTGTCGCACTGCGAAATCACCGTCGCGGCGTTGGAATCAGGCAAACACGTGCTTTGCGAAAAGCCCATGGCAATCTCGTCAGCTGAAGCCAAGAAGATGCTGGATGTCAGCAAAGAGACAGGAAAGCTGTTGACGATAGGCTACCAGTACCGGCATTTCCATGAAAGCGCGATTGCCAAAAAGGTTATTGATGAGGGCTGGCTTGGCGAGATTTACTACGCTGAGGCATGCTATATCAGGCGCAGAGGCGTTCCCACATGGGGCGTGTTCACAGATAAGGCTAAGCAAGGCGGAGGGCCATTGATTGACATTGCGACCCATGCCTTGGACTTGACGTTGTTCCTAATGAACAACTATGAAGTGGATTACGTAACGGGATCCACTTTTGAAAAACTCGGCAGGACGCTGACGCCGGATCAGCAGGGACAGTCAGACTGGCAGGGCAGACCGGATCCTTGGGATAATACCACGTTTGAAGTAGAGGACGCTGCGGTAGGCTTCATCAAAATGAAAAACGGGGCGTGCATACACCTGAAAGCATCATGGGCGCTCAATATGGCGACAAATCCTGCCATGGTGACCCTTTGCGGCACAAAAGGCGGGCTGGATACTACCGATAACCGTGTGCGTCTGAATCACATCGTAGGGGGCCAGCAGGCTGTCACTATGGTAGGTGAAAAGGTTCACCCCTTTATGCCGGGCTTTTCCGTCGGGCAAGCGCCACCATCAAAGGAACACCAGATCTGGGTAAAGGCGTTGAAGGGCGAAGGCGAATTGTTTGTCAAGGCGGAACAGGCTTATGCGGTTACCTGCATTCTTGAAGCCATATACGAGTCTTCAAGAACCGGGAAAACAAT
>JAISWZ010000181.1 GCA_031270945.1 Clostridiales bacterium
TAAATCCAATGCGTCTGGCGCTGTGACGCAAAACCTGCGCCGCCTTTTTGCCATCCCATCATCCCATCATCCGGGCGACATGGTGACTTTATCGCCCAAGCAGTCAAACCGAAGGGAGCAATGTCTTGAAGAAGAAAGCGTTGAGATCCACCATCCAGGCCGTAAGCAGCAAAACCGGACTCGACATCTACTTGAACTTCGAAGGCACCCATCTGTTCCTCACATCCCACAGCAAAGACAACCGCCTTTACTCCTTGCTCAAGGACGGGATGACAATCCGCGATTTGTCAAAGATCAAGTCCACCGACAAGAGAAGGTGGGTAAACTACAGCGCCGCTCACCTGCTCAAGATCGTTGACGGCTACTTCGAAGAGCTTGACGCGTAGCTGATCGACTGGGCGGCGCGGCGAAAGCCAGCCGCCCAAAAAGCTTTTGATTTTTGCCATTTTATTCTGTCTGCAAGTGCTTGTCCTTTTGATCCTTGACAATTGAATATCTCTTTCATATCAGCAAGATCTGCTCAGCAAGATCTGTAAAGCCTCAACCCAGATCCCAAAAAAATAAATCTTGAAAGGAGTGATTGCCTTGCCCTAGCTTATGTCCTGTTCCCTCCCCCTAGTCATGCTTATATATTCGCATATCCCGGATATGCGCCAAGCATGAGCACGGAAACCGTCAATGGCTAGAATTCAATGCTTCGCGTTCAAGCATGAATTCACGATTTAACCATAGGAGGATGATAGTATGAGGGATTCTCACCCAATAGACATAACGCTTATATCAACCGAGAAGACAAGGGAAATCGTCAAAAAGGTAGTGTGCTCTCTGGGCTACAAGGAGCAGTTCGCGCCCGGCTGGATCCATTCAACCCTTATGTACCAGATCGAAGAGCCGGGGTACTGCGACTTCCTGAAGGCCTTCATCGACAAAACCAGGCCAGACATGTCCGGCAAAGCCGAGAGCTTCCTGCTGGAATCATTCTTGGAAAACGGCGTTCCGTTCACTCTGTCCAAAAGCGGCAACCCCAAGAAGCTTGTCCGCAACTGGCTGGCAGAGAAGAGCGTGTCCCGCGAAACATTTTTCTTGACAGCATACGGCACTGAAATGTACGCCAGCGAAGTGGATCTCTTCCTGAAAGCGGCCCTGCGCGACAACGGCCTAGACCTTTGCAACCATAAGGAAGCAATCCACTGGTTCTGCTTCAAGAGAGGGCTCAAATACAACGACGCCATGCGCCTTATGGCTCGCTATGACGCCTCCCCCGCTGGCGTTCCGGTTTACAGCACAGAACAGGCTTTCAGAGCCGCTGTCATAAAAGCCCGCACTGAAAATGCGCTCTTGGACCTCTTGCTCACAATCAAAGACCACCCCATAACATATACAAACTACATCGCGTACGGGGAGTTCGTTGAGCTTTACCAGTATAACCGCAAGCTGGCCGCCATGAACCGCAATCGCGAGATCGACACGAACACAGGCTGCGTAACCACATCGAAGACAAAGCTCTCCAAGATCAGCTCAAGCGTCATAGAAGAGCTCACCTGCTCAGGAACTCCCATAGTTAACGGCAACGTAGCGAAGCTCTCGGATTCAAGCCTCAAATTCCTTGACATCAAAAGGCTGACGAGAAACAGGATCAGCACCATTCTCAGCGGCAAGGCGAAGGTGGACCGCACCGACCTCATCATCTTCAACTTCCTCAAAATGTGCCACGTTTGCCGCAACATGCCAAACTACAAGAGCGCCCCGCTCTTTGTTGAAAGCACAAACAAGATCCTTGAGAAATGCAACATGGGCACCATGAGCTACAGAAACATGTACGACATTTTCCTTGAGCTTTGCATGCTCTCCAACGATCCAGACATAGTCTACGGAGATGTTTGGGAGCTTTCGTACAACTACACCGAAGAGGCCTAAAGGCTGAAAGGCTAAAAGACCGAAGGCTAAAAGACCGAAAGGCTGAATGACCGAAGGGCTGAATGACCGAAAGGCCCCAAGGCGGAATCTTTGGTTCCCCCTTGGGGCCTTTCTTAGAATTCTATCCTTGCGATCAAAAACGCCAGGAAAATGCATCTGTTTTTAGAAGTAAAACGCCGATTACAAGACCCGGATAATCCTATGCTAAAATAAGCCTTGCAAAGCTTTATGCCTATATGTCCATTGCGCTTTATGATCCTTGACAAATTTAAAAAAGGCGCGGCGCATCCAAGGCGACAGCGCCTATAGCTCGCAAGCGCAAAACAGGAAAGCGGCGCTCCAGGGTGCGCAGATCAGGAGCATATCCCAAACTTCATTTTATGGACGCGTGAAAGCATCGCATGCCTTTTCCTCGCCTTTATGGAAATTTGGGATATGCTCTCAGATAGCGCTGACGCTTGCAATGCATAAATATTAGCTTTTTATAGCGCTGCGCATTCAAGGCGACAAGCTTTAGGCAGCGCCCAGCGCCCCCCGGAGGGGGGCGCTGGGCAAATTTTTTTGGCCTTGCCGCACAAAAATCTCTGCCCAGCAATCTTTAGCCAATGATCTGCCCCTGATCGCACAAAGCATCCTACGCCTTGATATTGCGGCACTATTCAAGCTTGCTCCGAAAACGCATTTCTCTTGGGCCATAAAAAACCGTTGACAGATCTGCAAAAAACCCTTGCTCTTGCATAGCGCTGGTTTCGTTGATAAATCAGCCGCTGTATCGTTCTGGCTTTCCCGGCAGCAGATTCTTGAAATAATATCTGAAATGCCTTGCAGGTATATCAAATTCTTGCTATAATTAGATCCGTTGCGACTTTCAAAGAGTCAAGCCAAGAATGTGCCCCCCAAATTTCGGCGCGGCGCAAGCAACTCTTTGAAATGGCAACGCTAGATAACGACGGGGAGATTCGGCTCGTGTCCCAACATTTCCCTAATAAGCGCTAAAAATCGTTGCTGTGCTTTAACGCGTGATTTTTATAGGACAAGTTTCAGAAGTAAATGTCACATACAGCTCTGGCCACATGAATATATTGGTAAAGCGCTTCATGCTGACGAGCGGTATGATTTAGAATTTTCTTATCGTTAGAATTCAGCGTTCCAAGCAGGAAAGCCAAAAATTCCGCTTTTTAGTCTTTCCATAAAATGTCGGTTGACTTTGACGCTAACGAGCGGTAAGATTTAGCATCAAATTATCATAAGCGGTTCGTACCGGCTTCAAAGACAGGCAGCGCAGGGTTTTAGCGCATATCCCAAAATTCCTTAAGTGGCATGCTTCTACGCATGACTTTCGCAAGCCATAAAATTAATTTTGGTGCACGCTCTTATTCTTTGGCTTGCCCAAGCCGAATCTTGAGCTTTATCACAAAAATGTCAAGCCAACGCATGAATGCCCATCCATTCATGCCTACGGCAAAGATATAGCTCGTGAGCGAAAATATCAGCAAAAATCCCTTCCTGCTTTCGGCCGTGAGTGGAGTTACCTCACTCATGGCGGAGTCATGTCGCAAAAAGAGATTTTTTTGCTTATGAGCAAGTTTTTAATCAAGCAAAATGCAGCAACGGCGAGGGCTATCACAGAGACGCCGATCAAGCAAATCGCAAAAGAAAGTGGTGACGCAACCAATGGGAGTATACGCTGTGTTCGATACCGTGGGCATGCAAAGCTACATATTCTCAAGCAACAAGATGAGCGAGAATGTGGGCGCGTCCACGCTCGTAAGAAAGCTCCTGCGCAATGTGCTGCCAGAGATCGTCAAAGAGCGCAATGGGTTATCCGACTGGGAAAGCCGCCTTGGATCCCCTCTCGACAAAAGCGCTCCATGCGAGATCGTGTACAGCGGCGGGGGCAACGCTTATGTGGCGTTCCGGGATGTTGGCGAGTTCAACATCGTGTCGGAGAAGCTCCTGCGCAAAGCCTACGCGTTGACTCACTCCGTGGGCATAGCTGTCGCGGCTGTGGAAACGGATTTCGGAGACTCATACAAGGCTGATTTTGCCAGGCTGAACGAGCGCCTGCAGATCGCCAAGGGAAGCATCAACCACCCGGTGCCAGCTGGAAACCAGCCCATTACAAGGGCTTCAGCCAGGACAGGTCTGCCTGTCACGGATTCGGCAAACGGCGAGTGGGTTGACAAGGCGCAGTCCCTCAAAAGCAAAGCGGACGAGTCCCGCATGGACTTCGAAACGTTGGGGAGCATGATAGGCATCGTCTGCGTGGACGGAAACAACATTGGCGACAGCATAGCCAAATCCGTCGCTGACGCTGGCACCTATGACAAGGCTGTTCCCAGGATGCGCGAGCTTTCGAAAAAGATATCCGAAGCGTTTGGCAACGCCAGGGACATTGTTAACAGCGCCTGCAAGTCGCACATTGACCTGGTGACAGACGGAGACGACACTGCGGCAGTCATTAAAGGCGAGTTGGCGATATCTTACGCGGCAGAGCTGTTGAGGCAAATCGAAAAGCAGCCCAGCCCATTCGAATCCGGAGCGAAGCTCACCGCTTGCGCCGGAGTCTCGATTGTCCACAGCCATTTCCCGTTTTCAGCCGCGTACACGCTTGCGGAAGACGCTTGCGGCATCGCGAAGAAGACTTCGAGAAGCGATCCCGGCTCTTACATTGACTTTCACCTGCACCAGTCCGGCATGGTATTGGAGCTTTCTGAACTTCGCAAGCGCCAATACACAATCGGCGGCGCTCCACGCTACGCCCGCCCCTGGAAGATCTCGGGGAACGCCGAAAATGTTCCCGATTTCGCCTGGTTTGAGGAAAGGCAGCATGTTTGGGCTAGGGAGTCAAAGTCCTGGCCTCGCACGAGGCTCAAGGATCTGAGAAACGCGCTTTCCATCAGCAACGAGGAAGCTCTTCTTGTTCTGGGCCAGTGCGCTTCGCGCGGATACAAGCTTTTGGACTTCGACATGGGCAAGAGCGGAAACCTGTCAGAGTCTGACAAGGGCAAGCTGTCCTGGTACTTTGACGTGCTGGAGCTTGCAGACGTTTACGGCCGCATAGTGCTCAAGGACAAGGAGGTGCGTTAAATGCGGATAAAGCTCGACCTGAAATCAGACATGTGCTCCTACGGGGGCGATGGCTTCGCTGGCGTTGTTGACATGGACATAGTCTATGACATAGACGGCTTGCCATTCATCCCGTCGAAGCGGCTTAAAGGCTTGCTCCGCGAGTCTGCCATTGAGATCCTCGACTATGACCCAAGCTTCCAGGCCACAAATGACGCGCTGTTTGGAGAGTCAGGGAAAATCCAAGGCGGCTCTTTGAAGCTTGGAAACGGCAGGCTTCTGGATCAGACGCCTGGAAAGGATCACACTTCTCTGCGCACCCGCACGGCCATGGAAAATGGGCAGGCGAAAAACGGAAGCCTGCGCGTGATGAGGGTTGTCAAGAAAGGCGAATCCTTTGTCTTTGACGTGGAATGCGACTCGTCGCACCGGAAGTTTTTGGAGATGTGCTGCAAAGGCATGCGCCACCTGGGCCTTAACCGCACCCGCGGCTTGGGCGAGGTCGCTTGCACCATTGAGGATACAGGCGTTGAGCCTTCAGCCAAATTCGACTTGTCTGAAGGAGTCCTGATCGAGCTCTTGGAGCCTGTCATAGTAGCGGATCGCGCTGGCAAGCCCCTTGAATGCGAGTATTACCTGCCTGGAACCCTTCTCTGCGGATACTTCGCGTCGCGCTACGCCAAGGTTCACGGCGAGAACGCGGACTACAGAAGGATGTTCCTGCAGGGCGAGGTAAGCTTCACGGCGGCGTTCCCCACTGACAGCGATGGCACAGTCTACCACCACGCGCCGCTCTCTTTGCGGGTGTCAAAAGACAAGATTTCAGCTGCCGAAAACAGCAGCAACCCCAAGTTCTCAAAGCCGCTTGGCGGATTCATAAACGATGGCACACCTTTGAGCGTCTCCCTTGAGGTCTTCGCGCACCACGCCAGGCCAGCGGATCGCTCAATCGGAAAAGCATCCGAGTCAGAGGGAGAATTCTACGCCTACAAGGCCCTTTCAAGAGGGCAGAAGTTCGTTTGCCGCATCAACGGCTCCAAAAATGACCTGAAGGCGATCTCAAGCCTGCTTGAGCCCACTGTCCACTTGGGAAGATCGCGCACAGCCCAGTACGGAACAGCAAAGATAAGCGCGACAAAAGCCGTTTTGCCAAAGCCTCTTCAGGTGCCGGCAGGCGGGAAGTTCCGCGCGATAGTCCAGACCCCTCTTATCCTTGTTGACGATCAAGGCACCAACAGGCCGGATCCCTCTCTGCTTAATATTGGCGAAGGCTTTGAAGTCTCGAAAGTTGTTTTGACAGAAACAGTAGTAGCCGGATACGTAGCCAAATGGCTTCTTCCGCGTCAGCAGGCCAGGGCGATAGCTGAGGGTAGCGTCATAGAGTTTGTTAACTCTGGCAAAGCCCGCTCAGTAAACGCTGCAGGATTTTACGGCCTTCGCACAAACGAAGGATTCGGGGAGCTCAGGTTCGAAGAGATTCCAAAGAGCGCTGAGCAAACCCTCAAAGAATCTGTCACATCCACAAGAGTTCTGCTTTCAACCCAAGGCTCGCGAGACCAAGAGCTCAAGCTCAAGGGCATGACGTACGCGAAGAGCGTTAAGCACAACAACTCTTCTGTCGCAAGGATTCTCGTCATGCTGGCCAAGTGTAAGAGCTTCCTGGAATTCGCCCGTGAACTGGACAAATTTGAGCAGCCGGACGCGAAGCAGGCGGCGGTTCTCCTTTGCATAGGAACCAAGAGCAAGCTGGAAGTCATGACCGGTGACTTCAAGAAGATATTCGAGGAAGAGGCGAAGAGCACTAGCGGCGCCGAAAACTTCGACAGCTACAAGATCTGGCTGAGAGCAGCATTGACGCAGATCAAGTACAACAACCGCAACAAGAAAGGAGGAGCGAGCGATGGCAATTAATGGCAACGAATACCCTGTCACCAGAAAAATATGCGTGAAGGCGCGCATGTCATTTGCCACTCCTGCCTTGCTAGGCAGCGGCGAAGGCGAGAACACCGACAATGACATAATCCGTGACGGAAGCGGCAACGTCTTCCTTCCGGGAAGCTCTGTCGCCGGAGTCCTTCGCGAGCTTTTGCCGCCAAAAGACAAGGAGGCCCTGTTCGGAAACAAGGACAAAACCATGTCTCCCATGTGGGTGCTTGACACTGAATTGCCCGACGCGGTTGTCATAGCCCTTGACGGGGTCGCCTTGGATGAAAGGGACAGATTCAACAAGATAGCCAAGCCCACATCCAAGTATGACTTTGAGTGCGTTGACGCCGGCTTGGAGTTCGACCTTCGCCTGATGCTTGTTGAGCGGACTAACAACCACGCGGTCAAGCCTTTGTTTGACAACGTGCTTTCAGCTCTCCAGCAAGGCAAGGTTCGCTTTGGCGGAAAAACCAACCGCGGCTTCGGGGAGCTCAAATGCGTCAGCCTGACTGGGGTCACCTACAGCAAGGCTGAAGGGACCCTGAAGAACTGGCTCGACTTTGATTGGCGCCAGCCGCTCAAGCCATACACGCCAGAGACCAAATACATCGACACCAGGTTCGATACCCTGACGGCCAAGCTGAAGCTGGACGGAAGCATAATGGTCAGGGATTTCAAGAGCCTTAAGGACAAAGAGCAGTACGCTCACCTGACCGCCAACGGCATGCCTGTGATCTTCGGCACAAGCTGGGCTGGATGCTTCAGGAGCTGGCTTCTCAAGTGGGTCCCAAATGACGCGAGCCTGATCAACGAGATGTTTGGGTACATGGACAAGAAGACAACAAAGCCCTCGCAGATCAAGTTCCTGTCTTCTTACCTTACAGCCACTGACAGCGCTGTGGACGGCTGGAGGACAGTTGTCCGGGTCAAGATTGACCGCTTCACAGGCGGCGCGTCAGACGGCGCCCTGTTCACCTCCCGCCCGTGGTTTGGCGGAGAAACTGAGCTCAGGATACTTTACCCCAAGAACAAGCCACAGTACGCCAGGCTGCTCAACGTAGCCATTGAGGCCCTGAAGAAGGGCATGCTTACAATAGGCGGAGAAACCAGCATAGGGCGCGGAGTGTTCAAGGAGGCGACAAAATGATTGACATCAAAAGCCGCTTCTCCAAGTCCGCTTGGGCGTATGCAGTCTTTTACGACAAGGTTCAAGTGGGGGTTTGGGACGGCGAAAAGCTGGCGTTCCATGATCGCGCTTTCGAGGAAAGCGATGTTGTCGAGCTCCGGGTCTTCAACAGCGACAGCGAGCTGCGCCTGACGCGCCTGCCTGACGGCAAGCTGGCCCAGCGCTTCATCGACGACACAGGCAAGACCCTGACAGACGCCGACGTTTCAGACTTGCACTACTCCGTTTACGGCAAGAAAGAGAAAGTCACAAACGGCTGGACGCTCATGTCAGAAGACAAGGGCGGAACGCTCTGGATCCCGGCATCAATCGAAGCCGATCACTTCTGGCTCAAGGTCCGCAACTACTTCCAGTGGAAGAGCGTCCCTGTGGGCAAGCGAGGCGCTGACGACAGCGATCTCAAGCCTGGCAAGGATTCTGGCCCCGGCGGGCTGGAGTTCACCGACTACAGGTTCGCAGGCTTCTATTATGACAATTCGGGAAAGGGGGAAGTGAAGATAAATGCCTGACTATAGGAGAAACGACGACAAGTTCGTCAATCCGTACAACTTTGTCTCCATTGGCGAAAAAGTGCAGCGCAGCCCCGTAGAATACGGCGACTTGACCGGGATTCTCACCTGCACTCTTGAGACGCTCACGCCGTTGTTCATTCCAAACACGACAAACGGCTTCGCTTTCAGCTCTCCCCCAGGCCCGGGCAGGGCGGGCAGCAATGCCCTTTCCCACTCCTACGACTTCTATAGCTATGAGGACTTGAGCGGAAGATCGATAAAGGAAAACGAGACCCGTTTCCCTCGCCCGATAATCCCAGGATCCGCCCTTAGAGGCGCCATCCGAAGCGCGTATGAGGCGGTGACAAACTCCTGCCTTTCAACCTCGGATGACGAGAACACCCTTTACCGCAGAACCATTGTGCCAAAGAACGAGTACGGCATAATAGTCAAAGAGGCAAATGGAACAAGGGTGCTCTACAAGGCTGACAAAGCCCTCTTCCCCTCCGGCCAGCGCTATTCCCACAAAATGGGCGACGAGGTGAATGGAGGCTACTTCCTTCACGGCGAAGACTTCGGAGGCAAGCTGAACGACTCTATCATGACCTTCAAGCTTGACGGCCAAGGCAAGCGCATTCCGACAGGCAAGTCCTTTGACGAGTCAAGCGAGGAATGGATGCGCATATACGAGGTTTGGAGACTCTACCAGCAGCGCAATGGAACGCCTAAAGGCGTCAACCAGTCCGGCAACCACACCGGGTACGAGAACTGGCTTAAAGTGCCGTTCATGCCTGTGTTCTACAGTGTAGTTGACAACGTCTACTACATATCGCCGGCCTGCATGACCAAAGAGGTTTTCTCCCGCACTGTGAAATCCATACTCAAGTCCCAGGGCGAGCATGATCCGTGCTTCCATGGCGGACGCCTCTGTGACGCCTGCCGCTTGTTTGGAATGGTAAGCGATGACGACAGCGGATCAGGCTCTCCTACTACTGATGATGTCAGCCGCTCCTCCAGGATCGCTTTTCGCGACGCGACTCCAGTTGAGCCCAGCAGCAACTTTTCCTCTTGGTACCTGACTCCAAGGCAGCTTCCAATACTCAGCGGCCCAAAAGTCTCAGCTACCGAGTTCTATATGGAAGACACAGGCGCCTTGCTTTACAATTATGACTATGATACGGTCAGCTACCCCAGAGGCAGCGTGCCAACCCGCACCAGGAACAACGCAAGGCTTCGCGGGCGCAAGTTTTACTGGCACATCACCGAAGCCGCAACTGACCGCCATGACACGCTCAGGGACGACAGCCCCAACTTCTTGAGCCAGCGCACCAAGGTCCGCCCAGTGGCTTCAGGCAAGAAGTTCACCTTTGACATCTACTTTGAGCGCCTGACAAACGATGAGCTTGCCAAGCTTGTCTATACCCTTGGCTTTGGCGACAGGGCGGCTACAAATGCCCACAAGATCGGCCATGGCAAGCCAGTTGGATATGGAAGCGCCAGAATCAGCGTCGATGCCGTCAACTTCTTTGAAATTGACCAAAAAACCCTGGAGCTCAAGTCGGTTCCCGGCAACATCGATGACTACAAAGGCAAGTTCACCCCCAGGCAGTCAACCAGCATAATGGAATACCTGAAGCTTACAGCCTTCGAGCAGCTCCCTGCGCCAGTGGCATACCCATTGTCCAAGGACAACAGAGGCAGGCTCACTTCCTACTCCTGGTTCGGCTACAACAAGCTTATAAAAAGCGGCATGAGCAAGCCCTCGTTCTGTGACGCGCTTCCCACCCCGCTGGCGAAGGAAGTTTTCGTTCGCGGCTTCGAGCAGGGAACCGGCGACAAAGACGGAAACCGCGACGCGCCTGGACAGAGAAGCAGCTACGGCGGAACGAGCGGAAGCTACGGCAGCAACCGTGGAAGCAGCAACAGCAGCAGCTATAGCAGCAATCGCGCCGGAAGCAGCAGCAACAGCGGCAGCTACAACAGTGGCGGCGGCAACCGAGGCGGAAGCGGCAGCTACAATAGCGGCGGCCCTCGCGGCGGCGCCCGCGAAAACACCCCTCCTGCGCCAGCTCAGCCAGTGGCGTCCTCCAAGCCAGCGGCCGCTCCAGTCACTGGAGTGGAAAAGGGAGAAATCAAGAAGGGCAAGGTAATTTCAATCAACGCAGGCGCGGACGGAGTTCCCTTCTCCGCCAAAGTTGATGTCGGAGCGAAGGTCCTTGGCACAGTCAACGCCGGAAACCTCAAAAAGGTTCCCCTCACCCAAGGCGAAACCCGCAACTTCGAGGTAACAACGATCCGCGATGACGGCGGCTTCAACTTGAAGCCTTTGAAGAACTAGACGCCTTCAATGAGCTAGCAGCGATCGAATAACTAGCAGCGATCAAAGAACTAGAAACTTACAGGCTTAATCGGTCGCCCGCAAGCGAACTGCGCTTGCGGGCGATCCAAGCCTTAGGGGTTGGAATTTGGGGGTTGGGGGCAAGAGTCAGGGGCATTGGCAAGAGTTTAGGGGTAAGACTCAACCATTTGAGTCAAGAGTTATGAAATGCGAATTAAGAGTTGCGAATTAAGAATTGAATCGTTAACCACTAAAAGTTAAGAGCTAAAAACTAAGATCCAAGCATCAAGATTCAGTCGGCTTTGACATGCATTTGGCAACAACTTCGAATTTAGAAAAAGCAAAACGCCGCCGATAAACAAATATGGCCTTTTCTCGCTCTTTGATCTTATTTACTTTTCTTTGATCTTCTTTAATCTATCACTTGAAATCCGTACATAGGACATGCATTCGAGCAAAATACGCTCCTTGCATGCGTGATTCACATTAAGCGCATATCCCAAAATTAATTATACGGCTTGGAAAAGTAACGCGTAGAAGCATCGCATGACTTTTCCTACGCCACTTGCGGAATTTTGGGATATGCACTTTTTGCGCACTCCAGCATAGCAGGCTTGCGCCGAAAAAAATATTCGCCAAAAAACCTTGCCGCAGGCCTTAAAGCTGTTTTATATATAACGTAATCGTTCAAGCGCTTTTTGTTTTTTTATTTTTATTTTTTTATTTATATTTTTATTTTTTAACAAAAACATCAGCGCTGCAAGCGCGAGACGCTCTAGGAGGCATGAATGAACAGCCTTAAGCTGATCAAGCTCAATTTCGCCGCTAAGGCAACAAGGGGCGCATACCTGCCGCCCTATCTGGGAAACAGCCTGCGAGGCGCGTTGGGCCAATCACTCTACCGCAGGAATTGCATCCGCCCCGGCGGGGATTGCAGCTACTGCTCTAAAGCCTCAACTTGCCCATACTCCTGCGTTTTCAAGTCCCAAGCGCAAGTCGAGGGCCTTGACAGCGTGCCAAATCCCTTTGTGATAAGCTTTGAGTGGGACAAAAAGAACAGGTATGAAGCTGGTGACATGCTTGATTTTTCCATAACGCTCATTGGAACCGGTTGCCTATGGAAAGACGAGCTAATTGCAGCTGTGGGCGAGATGTTTCAGAAAAAGCTCAGTTGTCTTGCGCTTGATAGCGTCACAGTCGCATACGAGCAGGAATGGTCTGACGAAGGGCAGCTTCCCGAGGTTTCAACTGTAGCAATACACTTGAAGACCCCCCTTGTGTTTCTTTCAAGCAAAGCCTTGGTGACTGAGATAGATTTCCCAAGCTTCATTGACAGCGTGTTTGTGCGCATAGCTGGAATAAATGACACTTATGGCGAGACCGAATTTGTCCTTCCGTTTTCCCTGACGCATCGCAAGCCAAAAATAATCTCTGAGAACAAGCTGGAATCTGTGACGATAAAGCAGGAGAAACAGCCAATCGTTGGCCTTGTCGGTGAAATCCGCTTTAGCGGAGAGCTTACCCGTTACATGCCATACCTGGATCTGTGCTCTGAGATTCACATGGGCAAAATGACAACCAGGGGCTGCGGCAGATATGAATATACAATAGTTGAATTGACTTGAGAAAAAAAATCGCTTTGGCTATTTGGAGCTGGGGCATGAGACTGGCAAGGACTTCAGTTCTCGAACCCCTGTTTTCGTTTAAGTTTTCGTTTAAGTTTTCGTTGCGCAAGACAAACAGAAAAGAGGATATTGAACCATGGGCAAGCCTAAAACCTTCATATGCACCATCCCTTTCCAGGGAAAGGACAGAAACGGAGATGACGGGCTAAAGCCGATCACCTACGAGCCATCCGGCAACACAAGGCTGGCTTATGGCGTGACGCGCTTTCCAATCATCCCTGTTATCAACGGATACGCTGAGAAAGGCGACAAGATCCGCGTAATCGCGATCCTGACTGACGGGCCAAACTACAAGTACAACTACGAGACCTATTTCGCGCCGGAAGTGACCGCTCTCGCAAACAGCAACGGGTACGAGTTTGACGGGATAGAGGTCGTTGAAACGTCTTCAAGCGAGGACATAAGCTCCCAGCTCTCGCTTTTTGCCAACCTCCTAGACAGGATCAAGGACGGGGAAGATCTTTACGCATGCATAACGTATGGCACCAAGCCTACGCCGATTGTGCAGTCGATGGCTCTCAGCTACGCCTACAGGCTGAAGAAGGACACAAGCGTGGGGTGTGTGGTTTACGGCCTTTTCCGCCACAACTCTCCGACAGGAACGCTTTATGACACCACAGCGTTATTCTACATGGACAGCATCGTGAACAAGCTGGCGGAGATGAAAGCCCCGAACCCCGAAGAAGCAATCCGTGCCATACTCGGAATCGGAGGGAACGAGGATGACTAAAGAAACTCTCCAGGCTCTGGCGGAAGAGCTCGCTCAGAAGCGCGGCAATCCCAATGAGGCCGCGCGCTGCAAGGCCATCCTGAATGAGATTTGCGCTTATGAGATGTCCATGTTCAAGCAAGGCGCGAATGGCAAGGCATACTTTCCATTGTTAGGCGAGTTCAACGGACAGCTGGACTTCAATGTAGCCTGGGACAGGTTTACGGAGTGCTTGCTTGGACTGCTGAAAACCTATGATCCAAACGCGGTATCCAAAAGAGGAAGAACGTCAACATTTGCCTCAAGCCTTGCCAACAGGCTGCGCTGGCGCATCATCAACTTCTTAAGGGACAACAAGAGCGCCGACTATGAGGACTCCCCTGACGCTCTCGACAGCATGGCGATCACGGACGAATACTTTGAACCTTCCGTAACCGACTTTGACGTGTACATCCATGTGGCCGAGATCATCGCCAGAGTCAAGGCGGCAGAGCAGAACTATTCAAAGTCGAAGCGCTCATATTTCGAAGGGTTCTTTACGTTCGACACGACAAAGCTGGCTAAAGGCAAAGTTTTCGAAAGAGATGAGTACCTGGGCGCAAATGACGCAATCTTCCCATCGCTTGAGGCGGTCTTGCTGAAATATCTTATGCGCGGAACTTTTGAGCACATCAAGGATGTCCTTGACAACGAGCTCCAAGACCCCGCTATTTTAACCAAGCGCATAAAAGCGATCTGCGACTGCTACGCGATCTCTGACACAACGGCTGACAAGCGCAGTTCCCGCTACAAGAACCTGCTCCAAAGCACCTTGAATGACATCGATGAGGTCACTGGCACTTGGCGCCCGTTTAGTTAAGGCGGTTATTGCGGGCATGAGCGTTTATTCTCTTTGAGCGCCGCCGGCAAAGCTTGTCATGTTTCAGGCATCTACATACGCAATTTCTGCTTCAAAAAAGCCCCAGGCATCGCCTGGGGCTTTTTGGTTATGTCATAATTTGTCGCGCTAGGGCTTTTGCAATATTAAGCGCTACCATCTTCATCAAATTTGTCTTGATTCTTGGCTCTTTTGAAAAAATGCGATGCGGATCCAGCGTTTTTTCGCGCTAATGTGAAGCATTGGCGCAGCTAGCTTACTCGAGAGGTTTTTGAAACAACGTCACTCCAAATTTAACTTGGCGTCTTTCAGCGCTTTTCTCGCATTAGTCTTACACGTCTTTGACTCTTTATCTTCTGGGCCATTTTTGATGAAATCCCGAAGATAATCTATCTTGTCTTCTTGATGGGCGCTAGGAGCCTCTGTTTTAAACAGATATCCCGTAATATATTTTATGCAATCTTTTACCTTTTTTAGTTTATATTCCACAGGTTTTTCAGCATTCGCTTTAGCTTCGCGCTCAGCTTGCACATCAACTAGTTGCCTTTTGACCTCGCCTTCGCCTGGGTCCTTTGGGGCTATATTCGTGGACAAAATCCCTGCGTTCTCCGCAATTTCTTCCTGCTCGTCCCTGTTGCCTTTGAAATAGGCCTCTCTTTCTCTACCCTTCAATTCCTTAAAGACCGCAAGCTCAAGCTGTTGGTTTGACGATGTCGCATGCGGGAGAACATTCTTGAAAGACGGGCTGTTTATGTTCCCAGTATTTGCGGCGAACCATGCGTAAACGGTTTTATCATTGTTTTTTCTGTAGGAATACGGATATGCCACTTTGGATGGCGCATTGCTGAAATCAGTCAAGCGCTTGTATTCTTTTATCCTCACGGTCTCCACGGGGCTATAGGATTGGAGCGTTTTTGTCCAATCAGCGCTTTCAAACACAAAATCATCATTAAGGCTATAGATGTCAATTTTTTCTATTTCAATCTTTGCGCTTCCATAGCCAACCGGCTTGCCGTGCCCCATTTTATGGGCCCATTGTTCTTGGGGTTTGCCGTCAAAGTTAAGGGTAAGCGCCAGCACCAGCTTCTTCAGCTCATCTTCTGTTACCCTGTCAACATGAACGTCGAATTCAAAACACTTATCCGCCTTGACTGCTCTCACCTTTGAGGTCATGTCCAGCCGCTGGTGGTCTGCCGGAGCAAGATCCTTGCTATGCCAATAGAATTTGCGCCCCCTGATTCTGGCGTCTATTCCTTTGACCATGGAGGGTCCGACTTTGTAGTCGTAGTTGTAGTAGTTTGCGCCTGGCACGTCTTCCATGTAAAACTCAGTGGCCGTTATCTGCGGGCCGCCTAAAATAGGCAGCTCTCGCGGATCCTCGTAATACGATGAGTAATCTGTATCAGGTTCAAGCGGCACAGGCTTCGCGTCCATGAACATCACCCGGGACGCCAAGGAGTTTTCATCATCGCCTATAAGCCCAAACAAGCGGCAAGCCTCGCACAGGCTGCCAATCTTTGTGCATGGGTTGTACCCGCCGCTTTTTTCAAGGATGCTTGTAATCGTATTCCAAAAAACCTCCTGCGTGAGGCATGCTGGAGACATGTACCGAACCCCGTCGACTACCTCGTAGTACACCGGCTTTGGCTCTGATGTCCAGTAGCCCTTGTAAGCTTTAAATTCGCTTTTGTCACGGTAGAGATTCCAGACATTTCTAAGGTTTTCCATCTCTTCATCGGTGAGTTTTCCAACCAGATTTCTTTTGAGAAATACCGCGTCATGATGCTTGAGCTGAAAGTCTTCCCCCAGCAGCACATATCCCTCCTGGAATCCGGGCGTGCTTGAAGTTTTAATCTCCTCAACGCCATAAAGCTCGACGTACCGCCGATCAGTTTTATACTCTCCATATTTTCGTTGTGTTTTCCTAACGTACACCGTTTGTCCAGTGTGGTATAACAGCCTATCGCGGCTTTGGTCAACTCCAAATTTGCTGAGATTCTCGTCTGCAATGCGCCTCCCTTTAACATCGCTATAATGCCTTGCCATGTTAAGCATCAGCTTTTCCGCGTCATACAGCACAGGCTGCTTGGTTGTTTGATCCGTGATTATCAAGCCTGGCCTTTTGGGTATGCTTGATCGCCTGTGCAGCAAGACTTCATCATCCACAGTGGAAAGGCAGCTGTCTGTCAGCGTCTCAAAAGCGCATCTTATGACGCCGCGAATAGACGAACCCGGAATTATTGGGCATGGATGGTTAGCATAGTATGTTTCGCTCGTATACTTTCGCAAATCCTCATAGCTAAAGAAATCCATTTCCTTGCAGTCCACTTCTACAGGCGGCTTGCCGCCTTTAGCAACCATTGCTTTATAGGTAAACTGCTTGGTGGTATTGGGTATGAACAAAGGGGTCAGCGTCTTCAGCTTGCACCGGATAACTCCGCTAAACTTCGCATCCTCGCTGGCCTCATGGCGTTCGCACTTTAATCCCAAGCTGACAAAGTTGTAGGGGTTGACAAAAGACTCGTCAGGAACCACATTGTATGCCATTAGAGATTCACCTTGCCTTTTTTCGCAGGCTTTTTCCTTACGTAAAAGCCTTCATACGCGTAATCGCAGACCTCCAAAGGGCCGCCGCTATACTTGCTGAGCGCTTCCATTCCAAAGTCGAAAGCTTCGCCCTTTGGGCAGACAGGCACTTTGTTGTACCTGTAAAAGTTCTTGATGCCCAGCTTAACCTCCACTCTTTGGTTGAATTTCAGCTTTTTCGGGAAGTAAATTGTCCCTCCCCTATCTTCTGAAAGCATGGTGTATCCGTCCAGGCCAATAGGCACACTTTCGTACAGGGAATCTTCGGCTTTGATTGAATTCGCATCGCTTGGGCTCGCATCGCCATCCGCGCTTTTGTCTTCGCTTGCTCCAGTTCTTTCCCCTTCCGTCCCTTTTATCCCTTCTGTCCCTTCTGTCCCTTCTATCAAGGCGTTTTCGCCATACATTATGAACATACCTCGCTTGATTTTCATTCCCAATTTCGGATCGTCATAATCCTTTGTATCCCTAATGACAAAGCTGTCGCCTCTGCGAGTGAGCCTAAGCTCCCTCTCGTTCGTGAACACCCTTAAGAGCGTCACGTATTCAACGACAAACTTGTCGTGAAAAACCAATCTTGCGCCGTCCCATATCCCTATCTGAACCTGGTTGTATGTTTCCGCGCATGCCCACGCCTTTTCCGTGAACACCTCTTTTATCGCCTTTAAACTCAAGCCGCTCAAGCCGGATCACCGCCTTGCTTTAATATTTCGCCTGGCGACTCATTCTCGCCATTCACAGCATTCTTAATCATAAATAAATATATCGCTTTTGCCAAGTTTGGCTTTTTATCGTTAAGAGACGCATTCACGCCATTCACGGTAACCTCTTTAACCTCAAAGAAGCCTCGCCCTATCGCGCTTTCGCCGCCTATGGATATGAGGCCTCTATTCAAGCCTTCCAGCGCCAGAAGCACGAGCTCCTGGGCAGCTTTATCTTTTTTGGGGCATCTCACTACCAGCTCTGTTTTCCCACCATACCATGGCGTTTCCGAAAAGAGAGCTCCGTCAGCCGCGCCGCTGGTAAACCTGTCCACCTTCACTCTAGTCATGAAACGGTAGCCGTCTGTCCGCTTATCCTCTTCACTCAGGATAGAAGCGTCAAATATCATCTTTGACGCTTGGTTTTCATCCTTCTCGGCAAACCCGAAATAGTCGCCTAAAAACTTGTCCTCATTGCCTTGCATTCTGGGCTTCAGCAGCCGATGCAATCCTGAGAGCACCGCCCCAGCCCAGGATGTTCCATAGATGACGGCATTTTCGCCATTGCTGATGTGCCTATAGTCAGGAATCTCGTCTCCTGCGTCCTCATTGATGCCGCGAACGTCACGGATCATGATGCTTCCGTTAAGCTTCAGCTTCGCTCTTATCTCTGACATGCCGTTAGGCGAAGGATCAATGTATTCTATCTTTGGCTTGTCCGCAGCGCTCTCTGTGTTTGAGCCATCAGGCAATGGATCAGCGCCTTTTAGCTTCACCGGAGTTGCTTTTTTCCAGCAGCTTTCGTTGAACCAATCGAACGCTTTCCATTTGTTAAGGGCTTCTATGCTCCCTTTTGTCAAAACAAACTCCAGCTTCCGCATGGCCTTGCAATCCACCCTGCCAAACCCGCGCCGCGTTTTCGCGCCTACTGACACATTGCCTGATAAAAGCGATGACATGACTTTGTTCAGCAAGCCTTCAAGGCACCCTTTAGGATCATTCTCCCGCTCTATCAGCATCAGCCTTGCCCTGAACACCGAGCCTCTCTGCACAGCCTCAAAATCATACTTGAAGCTGTTTTTCGCCACTTTGTTGTCCCGATCCAGCGCCACGCCGTCCAATTGGATGATTTGCGCCGGCGTTTTCAAGTCCGGCATCCAGAGCATGGAATCCAGCACATACAACGGGCTCATTCCGTCATTGAGCCCGCCAAAGAGCGTCAGCCCGTCAGTTTCCGGCAGCAGGGAGCGCAACGTTCCGCCAAGGGATGATCCTGTCAGAAACGGTGCCTTGTTCCTGTCGCGCAGAACGTCATTGTCTGAGATTTCATCCTCTCCGCTTCCAAGCAGCGCGGGCATTTTCAAAACGCATTCCGCTTCAACGACTATGCGCCGCCTAACAGGGTTGGTGTTATCTATTTGAGCCAAATGCTATTCCTCCGATCACCCTTTTTTCTTTGCAGCATGCGCCTGCCGAATCAGCTTAAGCCGCCTGGATCGGGCCGCTAGCCATAATCCGTATACCCTGAACAATTCGTCTCCTTGCAAATCCTTGAACATTTCTTTCGCTTTTTTCTTCATAAGCTTTTCTATGCCGTCAGCTTCCATATCTTCTTTCTCGCCATTTTCGAACTCTCTTTTGGTTATGTCCGTGCAGAGCTTAAACGCGTACAGCTTCTGCGTCTCTTGCCTGATTTCGCAAAGCCCTTCGGCAAGTTCAGCAAAGTTCTTCGATTTGGAAAGAATGCCTGTTATTCGGGAAAGCTGTGAATTGGGCGGGTATCCCTCTTCTGTATTTATGGAAGCTGCGCCATTCACTGCGGCTACGCGGTCAATATTCCTGCTCTCGTTCTCCGGCTTGATGGCTGTTTCCGTTTTCTCCGGCTCAAAGGTGTACGCGCAATTGGGCACAAGCTCTATCCTTATTTGTCCAAACCCTTCGTTCGTGCGCTCTCCAATAAAGTTGGCGGAAACCGTTACGCTCTTCTTTGAGCTGTTTTTAAGCACTATCACTCCGCCTTCCGCCACAGCCCTGGATTGCCGCCTTGGGAGGCGCCAGACAGCGCTGTATCCAGCCACTGTAGTCGCGGAGCAAAATGATCTCACTATCTTAAGATCATTGAAGCCTAAAAGCTCGGGCAGCAAAGACAGCTTTGGCGCTTCTGTCCCCAATTCGTCAGAGAGGATAAGGGGCGTAACAACAACCACGCGAAATGACTCCCCTGGCTTTGCTGTCAGGGAGTTGGGCACCGCCGGCCGGTTCAAAGGGCTCAGTTCGCATCTGCCGTATTGCGCGGTTCTGGAGCGTCCTATGTAGA
>JAISWZ010000202.1 GCA_031270945.1 Clostridiales bacterium
GAAGACAAGAAAAGGCTGAAATCATGGGAGGGCAAGCTGGTGATCATGGCGCCGTGCAAGTACCAAGCATGCCGTGCAAGCTGAGAAGGCATGCCTACGCTCATGATCCGAAGGCAAGAAAAGGCTGAAATCATGGGAGGGCAAGATGGTGAGCATGGTTGCCGTGCAAGTACCAAGCATGCCGTGCAAGCTGAAAAGGCATGCCCATGATCATGCTCAGAAGGCAAGAAAAGGCTGAAAACACGGGAGGGCAAGATAGTGAGGATGGTCGCCGTGCAAGTACCAAGCATGCCGTGCAAGATGAAAAGGCATGCCCCGGCATGATCAGAAGGCAAGAAAAGGCTGAAATCATGGAGGGCAAGATGGTGATCATGTTCGCCGTGCAAGTACCAAGCATGCCGTGCAAGCTGAAAAGGCATGCCCGGCATGATCAGAAGGCAAGAAAAGGCTGAAATCATGGGAGGGCAAGATAGCGATCATGGCGCCGTGCAAGTATCAAGCATGCCATGCAAGCTGAAAAGGCATGCCCATGATCATGATCCGAAGGCAAGAAAAGGCTGAAATCAGGGGAGGGCAAGATAGCGATCATGGTTGTCGTGCAAGTACCAAGCATGCCATGCAAGCTGAAAAGGCATGCCCATGATCATGCTCAGAAGGCAAGAAAAGGCTGAAATCATGGGAGGGCAAGATGTTGATCATGCTTGCCGTGCAAGTACCAAGCATGCCGTGCAAGCTGAAAAGGCATGCCCATGATCATGCTCGGAAGGCAAGAAAAGGCTGAAATCAGGGGAGGGCAAGATGGTGAGCATGGTCGCCGTGCAAGTACCAAGCATGCCATGCAAGCTGAAAAGGCATGCCCATGCCCATGCTCATGCTCAGAAGGCAAGAAAAGGCTGAAATCATGGGAGGGCAAGATGGTGAGCATGGTTGCCGTGCAAGTACCAAGCATGCCATGCAAGCTGAAAAGGCATGCCCATGATCATGCTCAGCAGACAAGAAAAGGCTGAAATCATGGGAGGGCAAGATAGCGATCATGGCGCCGTGCAAGTACCAAGCATGCTGTGCAAGCTGAAAAGGCATGCCCATGATCATGCTCAGAAGGCAAGAAAGGCTGAAATCATGGGAGGGCAAGATGATCATGGTTGCCGTGCAAGTACCAAGCATGCCGTGCAAGTTACAGGCATGTCGATGCGCTAATCTTTTCCTATATATAAATTCCATGGTAGAATCGACCATGGAATTTATATGACGGTAGACATTTGCGCAGGATTTTTCCCAAGACTCCGCAACCTATCCTTAAATTTATCGCTATTATTATTTAGTCGTGATATAATAGAAAATGACCGATAGCAGCGATTAAATTCGTCAATATTTCACAAATCGAGGCATATCCAAAAATTCCCGAAACGGCGCTTTTAGAATTTGCTTGTCTTTAGCGAGAGCGGCCCGTCTGGCTTCTTGGGGTGTGACCTTGTGATAGGAGCAAACGGGAATGGGGTATTCATCGCAGAACGAGCAAAATATATGCCGAAATGAGGGTGAACGCAACCCCTCGCCAGAGCCGTTCCGATATACAGAGCGAATGATATTTCCACATGTCACAGAGGAGCACTTGCTTTTGGGCGATCTGATGCCGCTGGCAAGAAGTCTCGCTGTAAGCTGCGATCCTGATCATCCGTGGAAAGACATGTCCGACATGGATATTTTGACATCAACGAATCTTTACGATGAGGATCCAAGGACCGGAGAACGCGGCTTCAACCTGGCAGCCGTGCTGATCTTTGGCCGCAGCAATGTCATCCAGCAGGTCGCGCCTGGCTTTTTAACTGATTGCCTGCTGAGAATTGACAACGTTGATCGCTATGACAAAAGGATTCAGGTATCGGCAAACTTAATCGAGAGCTTTGGCATCATCACGGATTTCATCGCAAAGCATACCGACAACCCTTTGCGTTTCATTAACGATCAAAAAGTAAGCCCAAGAGACCAGATTTCCAAAGAGATCGTCTCAAACATGATTATCCATCGCGAATTCGGCCATGCATTCCCGGCGAGTGTGGTTATTGAAAAAGACAGGATCATCACGGCAAACTGGAACCGCTCTTCTCTTTTCTCTGTGAGAATAGACCCTCGCGCAACCATCCCAATCCCTAAAAATCCTATCTTGGCGCGTTTCTTCGTCAATATTGGGTATGCTGACATTATTGGCGCGGGCATGCGAAATCTCCTGAAACATACTAAACTTTTGTCTGGCCGCGAGCCGGAGCTGTATGATGGCAATATCTTTCAGACAATCATTCCTTTAGCCGCCGCAGATCCAGGCACGAAAAGCTTGCCAATGGGCAGCGGGACAAGGCAAACCGAAGTCGGGCTGCAGACAAAAGAAATCAAGGACGAAAAGCTGGAGCAACTCCTCTTGTTTTGCGCTGAGCCAAGAACGAGGGCAGAGATGCAAAATTTCTACGGGATGGCGTTTCGCAATAACTTTTGCGAATACGTGCTTCAGCCATTGCTGGATACGGGAAGGTTGAAAAGGACAGAGCCAGACAAGCTTAAAAGCCCCTATCAGAAATATGTGAGCGCGCAAAACTGATCAACTTCACGCATCTCGAAAAGCCCTGCGCCTTTAGGCGCAGGGCTTTTCGGGTTTTGCCTTTAGGTTTGGGGTTTTGGCCATAAAGCGAACGCTCGTCCGCTGTGAGTTTATATTAGTTTTTTGCTTTAAACAGATAAGCATAAAACATTTTTAAAATATCTCTTTACAACCTAAATCCAATGGCTTATAATCTATATCAAACATATATGTATTAAAGACAACGCTTGCTTTGGCTTCGCTGAATTATCGCGAGATTAAGGGCATATCCCAAAATCAGTCTTGGGGCTCGAAAAAGCCGCGCGTCAAAGCGCATGCATTTGGCAATTTGCCCTTGAACATGGGCAAGAGCTGTTGTGAGCGAAAACATAAAAAATGAGCAATGAAAAGGAGGAAACAAATGAAATTCGCAAAAAGCCTGCCTGAGCTTATCGGGAACACGCCGCTTTTGCGCCCAGGAAACTTCTTGGCGGCGCACGGCGAAGACGGCTCGAATGTTCTCTTGAAACTTGAATATTTCAATCCGTTGGGAAGCGTCAAGGACAGGATCGCCTTGGCAATGATCAAAGATGCCGAGGAAAGCGGCAAGCTGAAAAAAGGGGCTACAATCATTGAGCCTACAAGCGGGAACACGGGAATAGGCATAGCCTTTGTCGCGGCGGCCAGAGGGTACAAAGTGATTCTTACCATGCCAGAGACCATGAGCGTTGAGCGCCGCAACCTGGTAAAAGCCCTTGGCGCTGAAGTGGTTTTGACTTCTGGCGCTGGAGGCATGAAAGGCGCAGTGCGCCGCGCTGAAGAGTTGAATGCCCAGATTCCTGGGAGCGTTGTGCTGCAGCAGTTTGAAAACCCGGCAAACCCCGCCATCCACTACAAAACCACGGCGCTTGAGATTTGGGATGACACTGAAGGCAAAATTGACATCTTTGTTGCAGGGGTTGGCACTGGCGGCACAGTTACTGGAGTAGGCAAAAACTTGAAGGCCAAGAACCCATTGATTCAGGTGGTCGCAGTTGAGCCTTACGAGTCCCCGGTTTTGTCGGGCGGCCAGCCTGGCCTTCACAAGATCCAAGGGATCGGCGCAGGTTTTGTGCCGCTTGTCTATGATGAGGCCACGGTTGACGAGATTCTCACAGTCCGCTCTGAGGAAGCGATTGAAACATCCCGGGAGCTTGGCAGACTGGAAGGCTTGCTTGTAGGGATTTCTTCCGGGGCGGCCGCGTTTGCGGCAACGGCTCTAGCCCGGAGATCTGAGAACAAGGGAAAGAACATAGTCGCAATCTTGCCGGATACAGGCGAGAGGTACCTTTCTACGGTTCTTTATCAGTATTAAATCATATTTCAAATATAGGCCTTGCGCCTCTTTTCAAATTTGAGACATGATCTAAGGGAGGAAATACAATAATGCCGGATTTCTTGGAGCGTCCAAGAACAGCCTGCGCCCTTGCCGGGGCGCTGTCGGTAATAGGCAACCTGCCGGACGTCATACCAATCGTGCATACGAGCCTGGGATGCGGAGGCAACCTTGCCAACTCTGTCGCGTTTGGCAGCGGATACTTGGGCAGCGGCTACTGCAGCGGAGGCGCCGCGCCTAGCACGGGAGTTACCGAAACAGAGATAGTGTTTGGCGGAGTGGACCGCTTGGATGAGCAGATAAGAAACACCCTTGAGCTTATAGACGGCAAGCTCTTTATTGTGGCCACAGGGTGCGTGACAGAGATGATAGGCGATGACACGGCTGGCGTCGCCGGCAGGTTCAGGGAGAAGGGATTCCCGGTCATCGCGATAAGCACGCCCAGCTTCAAAGGCGACAGCAGCCATGGGTATGACATAGCGCTTGACGGCATATTCAACAATTACCTGCCCAAAGCGGAAGAGAAGAATCCAAAGCTTGTGAACATATTTGGGCTGATGCCTGGATACGACCCGTTTTTTCGCGGCGATCTAGAGGAAATAGAAAGGCTCTTGACAGGCATAGGGCTTGAGGTGAATACGTTCTTCACTCCGAGCCAGACATTTGAAAACTTGGCCTCAGCGCCAAGCGCGTCTTTGAATATAGTGCTCTCTCGGGTTTGGGGCGTTGAGCTTGCCAAGCGCTTCGAGGAGCGGCATGGAACTCCGTATTGGGTGACTGACTTGCCTATTGGCCCTGACGCGACTGACAAGTTTTTGTCTGAGATCGCAAGCCGGTTTGGGCTAGACGCAAGCAAGGCGATAGAAAAAGGCAACCATGAGTTCTACTCTTACTTTGGGCGATCCGCCGACGCTTTCTGCGACCAGGACTTGAAATACTACGCTGTCACAGTCACAAACTCGACTTATGCCATACCGCTTGCCCGGTTTGTCTCGACTGAGCTGGGTTGGGTTCTTGTGGACAGCTTTGTCACTGACCAGTTGTCAGAAGAGCAGAAGCCGGCTCTTGAAAGCGAGATCAAGTTCAAGCTTGCCACAGGCACACAGGAAATAGCTCGGGCTATCAACACTGGCCATCCTAGGAACCGGGGCCAAAGGTACTTTGACGAGCTGTCTCCGCTTTATATAATAGGCAGCACACTTGAAAAAAGAACAGCCATAGCCAGAGGCGCAAAGCACTTGTCAGTCAGCTTCCCCGTCTACGACAGGCTGATAGCGGATCGAGGCTACGCTGGGTATCGCGGAGGGCTTCACTTGTTTGAGGACTTGATTGGACAGCTCATGTCCATGAAATCGTAGGAGGCGCTAAAGTGGGATATTACGAGCAAAACGTGCCTCCGGTACGCGATGCAAGGCTTAAGATAGGCGACAGCTACCAAGGCCATGCCTGTGATCTGGTGAACTGCGGGCAAGAGGGCTGCTTGCTCCAAAAAGGCAGAGGGTTCTGGCAAGCCAACGCCTGCCAGATGGCGCTGAGCCTGATGATGGCGGCAACAGTTGAAAATTCAGTGATTATCATGCATGCCCCTGGCGGCTGCGGAGCGCTCCTTCACTCCCTTTCAGTGCCAAGCGCAAAGGGAAGAGGCATTAGGGGAAAAGCGCCGCTGCCCACGCCATGGCTGTCAACGAACCTTTCGGAATCGGACGTTATTGGCGGAGGAGAGAAAAAGCTCCTGGAAACAATCGAATACGCCGATCGAGAGTTTCGCCCTGAGATCATATTCGCTGTCGTCACTTGCGCGCCAAGCATAATAGGCGATGACATAGAAGAGACAGTTAGAAAGGCTCGCTCAAGCGTTTCCGCCGATGTCGTTATCCTTCACTGCCCAGGATTTAAAAGCCGTGTTGTGGCTAGCGCATACGACACTTTTTACCATGGGATTTTGCGCGGGCTAGATCTCACGCCCCAGCCATGGGTTGATTTCAAGCCCCTGCCAGAAGGCGGCCCCGACAATGAGCTTGCGGAAAAGAAGCGCCTATTCCAGAAAAGCCGCACAGTCAACGTCTGGAACGCCACCAGCATAGGGCCTGGGGATGAAGGCGAGGTTGAGAGGCTTCTAGCCGCGTTGGGGCTGAAAGTCAGGTTCTTCGCGGAGTACGCCTCTAGAAGCGAGCTTCGCCTTGTCTCGGAAGCAGGCTTGAACGTCAGCATGTGCAACGTCCATGACGACTACATGCTAAAATTTTTGGAAGAGAAATTCAACATGCCTTATGTCATAGCAGGGATGCCCATAGGCTTCAGGCACACTAGGCAGTGGCTTCTTCAGGTTGCCAGCCATTTTGGGCTGGAAAAGGAAGCGTCAGCCCTTGCCGACTATGAAGAGGATTTGGCTCGCAAGGCAATAGAGCCGTTCCTGGAACAGGTGAAAGGCAAAAGCGTTCTCCTGTGCGGCGGAGTTGTTCGTGTGGGAACTGAGGCGACAACCCTTCAAGAGCTAGGCTTCAACGTTTTGGGGATACGGGCCTTTCACTACGATGAAGGCGCTGCCCCGATTTATGAAGATGTGGGAGAAGCCCTTCCTGAAACCCATGTGTCTGTTAGCAACCAAATCTTTGAGATGACACACCAGATCAAGACGCTTAAGCCGGATCTGGTCATCTCCCACAGCGGAACCGGAGGATATATCGCGAAGCTTGGCGTCCCTTCAATCCAGCTCTTTAACGTGGACAATTCGTTCTTTGCCTATAACGGCATTTACCAGATCCTGCGCAGGATCGTTTTCGAGTTCAAGAACACCTCGTACCGCGACAGGCTTTCCAAGCACGTAAAGCTGCCGTACAAGCAAAGCTACTTTGAGGGCGACGCCTTCAAGTATATTAAAGAATAAGCAAGAGATAGAGCAAGTTTAAAAATAGAGCGAGCTAAAAGTATTAGATTTTGCCTTTTTGAAGGGAGCGAAAAGATAGAGCTTTTCGCTCCAGCCGCTTTCAAGATCAAAGCAAAGAGGCGTGCGCTGCATGCCATGTATTAATCAAAAGGAGAATGATATATTATGAAACGCTTGATATCCATAGTTATAGCAGCAATATTCGCATTTTCCCTCGCGGGTTGCGCGAATGGCCAGGCGCCAGCGGCGCAGGCCGCGCCGCCGGCCGAACCAGTGGCAAGCTTTGACAAGGAAGCGGCCTACCAGGCAGAGCCAGCATCAAAGCGCACCATTCACATAGCCTATGATAGCGGCCTCTGCCAAGCGGCCATACCGATAGCTCAGATCAAAGGGTTTTTTGAAGCGGAAGGGCTGGCAACGGAGCTTACCAAAACAGGCGGAACAATGGACAATACCAGAGACGCCTTGGCGGCTGGGAAAATTGACACAGCGGCAGGAATGATCGCCGGATGGCTCAAGCCTATAACGAACGGCATTGACATCCGCTTCACTGTTGGCCTGCACACAGGCTGCGCCTCGGCGTACGTGCTTTCTGAATCTCCAATCACAAAGTTTGACAAAGGCCAGGTAGTAGCAATCAACGGAGGCATTGGCGGCGTTTACCACAACATTGGATACCGCTTCATAGCCCACGACGGATTCGTGCCTGAAGACTTTACATGGAGAGACTTTCCTGCAGATCAAACGCTTCTCGTGCTTCAAAACGGAGAGGCTGACATAGCGGTGTTTTCTGACCAGCTGGCGGAGAAATGGGTTCAGGATGGAACGCTTCGCCGCATACGCTCTTTGCACCAGGATGAGGACTTCCAGGATGAATCTTGCTGCGTTCTTGGCATCGCGGGCCCATTCCTTGACGAAAACCCAGTGGCCAGCGAAAAGATAAGCAGGGCCATTTACAAGGCTGCCCTTTGGATAGGGGAATCAGACGCACACAAGGAAGAAGCCGCTCAAATCCTGCTTGACAATGGATACATAAGCGGAACGAAAGAATACGCGGTCAGCCTTATGAAGCTGTTCCGTTGGGGCTTGCCAAACAGCCTCACAGAGGCTACGCTTGACCTGTCCATCACTGATTACCAGAAGCTTGGCGTTATCTCAGACTCGATAGTCCCCGCAGAATTCAAGACGCAAATATGGGCGCCGCTGGACATAGAATAGGCGGGAAAAGGAGCTCATTATGAATCTTACCGTCCGCGAGTTGCGAAAGCTGGAGGGAGCGCCGAAAACAAAATTTCAGCGCTCCCTTGACCGGGGGCTGACTGCGCTGCCGTTCGCGTTGGCGACGCTGCTGGTGGCAATATACAAGCTTGCGCCGAACTTTCCCAAATACGCAAAGAATCCCATCGCTTACCCTGTCACAAATGTTTACGCGTCCTTCATAGGCATTGCCGCAGTAGCGCTTTTGGCCTTTTTTGTTCTTTCTTTCTTTTCAGCGAAGGCGTACGAGAGCCTTTTGTTCAAAGCTCCCTTGTACTGCGCGATATTCTTGGTTTTGGGCGCTTATGACATAGCCACGCTTAAAACCGGAATATTGCCTCTGCCATACTTCCCTTGGGTTGACCGGGTGCTTGTGGCCATAATAGAGGACCGAAAGATGCTTCTGGACTGCATCGCGCACTCCCTTGTCCTTCTCTTTGCCGGATACATTACAGGCACCCTGGCTGGGCTTGCCACCGGGATTTGCGCTGGATGGAGCGCAAGGGTCAGGTACTGGGTCATGCCTCTGATGAAGGTGCTTGGCCCTATTCCGTCCACTACATGGATATCCATAATACTGATCGTGGCAAGCTCCCTTTTCGGAGGGTCGGTCTTCATGATTGCCCTGGGCGTATGGTACCCTGTTTCAATGTCAGCTTTTAACGGCGTTTCAAACATAGACAAAATCAACTTTGAAGTTGCCAGAACCTTCGGCGTGAAAAACGCCGGCCTTGTTTTCAAAGTGGCTATTCCCGCCGCCATGCCAAGCATATTCAACGGCCTGACCCAAGGCATGAGCATTGCCTGCACAGCCCTGATGGTCGCAGAGATGCTTGGGGTGGAGTCTGGGCTTGGCTGGTACATCAACTGGCAACGAGGCTGGGCTGAGTTCGCGAAAATGTACGCTGCCGTAATCATCATCTGCCTGACGTTCACTGGAGTTAATGTCGTGCTCAACCTGGCGAAGAAACGCGCGCTGCGCTGGCAGGAGGCGAAGCAATGAGCGCCTCTGTTGAAATCAAAAGCCTCTCAAAGGTATTCGCCAGACAGGAAACAAACGGCACTTTGCAAGCGCTTGACAACATAAACCTGAGCGTCCCGGCTGGGGAGTTCATTACCCTGCTTGGCGCGTCTGGATGCGGAAAGTCCACGCTTCTAAGAATTATCGCCGGCCTTGAAGTGCCCACATTTGGAGAGGCCCTCTTTAACGGAGAGGGGATCCGGGGAACAGACTCCAAGCGCGGGCTTGTCTTTCAAGAGCATACGCTGTTCAACTGGCTTACAGTCAGAGGCAACATAGAGTTTGCCCTTAAATCAGCAAGAAGGCATGCCGCAAAGAAAAGCGAGGTGGACAGCTGGCTTGAGCTTGCTGGGCTATCGGAGTTCGCCAACAATTTCCCCCACCAATTGTCTGGAGGCATGAGGCAGAGAGCCGCGCTTGTCCGCGCCCTTTCTGTCTCGCCTGAAGTGCTTCTCCTGGATGAGCCGCTAGGAGCGCTAGACAGCTTCACCCGAATGAGCCTGCAAGACGAGCTTATGCGTCTATGGCAGGAGCGCCGAAACACAATGATCATGGTAACCCACGACATTGACGAGGCCATTTACCTAAGCCAGCGAATAGTCGTGATGTCGCCGCGCCCGGGCAGGATAGCCAAAGTGCTGGAAGTGCCCATGAGCTACCCCAGAAACCGCGCGGCTGACGACTACACTGCGCTCCGGACTCAGATACTCAAGTTTATGGACTTCGCGCGAGATGAGCAGGAAGAGTATATTATTTGAAAAAGCACCCAAGCGGGTTCCGCTTGGGTGCTTTTGGTTTTTTTTTTTTTTTTTTTTTATTTTTTTTTATTTATTTTATTTTGTTATTTTTTTTATTTTTTTTGTTTTTTTTTTTTTTTTTTTTTTTTTTTTTTTTTTTTTTTTTTTTTTTTTTTATTATTTTTATTTTTTTATTATTTTTTATTTTTATTTTTTATTTTATATTTTTTTAATTTTTTTTATTTTTATCCTAAAAAAAAGCGGAGCCATTTTCATGGTCATCCGCTTCCAAGCCAACCTTCCCTAAACCCTTTTTCCAATATGTATGCCGCATGGCTGGCATCATGCCTTTCATATGAAATATTCAATCGTTCTCTCTGGCGTTCTCCTTGTAAACGAATTGAAAAGCAAGATGGCTTCGCGTGTTTCGATTGGGCCCAAGGCGTAGGTCTCTTTTTGGCGGCTGTTTAGCACCTCGAAGGAGACAAGGCGGTTGGCGTCGCAAGGCCTGTCAAGGATATGGCTGATGCCTGGGTGGGAGAAGTCTTCGGAATAGTAGTATGGATCGAACATCTCCACGCTGTTTCCTGACAAGCCTGTGAGAGTGACGTAGTGCCAGCAGTCAAAGTGGAGGCGAGCCACCGCTGTGCCGCCTTGCTGCAGGGCCTGGGTTATTTCGCTGTTCTCCGAGACCTTCACGCGGTCTCCTGAGAGGTACTCGCAGGAGACCGAAAGGTTCCTGGCCTTGGCGTACTGGCTGAGCCAGTTGGAGAGGAACATCATCGCTATCTGGGACGTTCCGTTTTTGCATGCCTCACCTTTGTCGTTGAAGCCGTCCAAAGTGTACATGAAGACATAGCGCAGGATGTCAGGCGGAATCTCGTCTCTAGCGAATAGGAAGCTGACCGCGTTGAGAAGGCTTGTTGGGCCGCAGTCATACTCTGTGCGCTGGTAATTCAGCGGGATTCTCATGGCGTGCCCTCAGTCAGAATACGCGCCGTAAGTTGGACGCACTTCTCCAGCTCGGCAAGCGAGGCGCTTTCCCTTGCGCTGTGGACGTTGTGCATGGAGCAGGCCAGAACCAAGCCTTCGATTCCATGCAGGAAAAAGTTGTTGTTGTCGCTTCCGCCCAAAGTCTTGTGGATGCGGCAGGGCAGCCCCTCCGCCTCGCAAGCGCGCCTAAAGCGCAATGTTGCTGGGCTTTCGGCTAACGTTTCATAGGCGGTTATTTCTATCTTATGCGAAAAGATCGCAGTTGCGCCTATCGCTTCAGCTTCCTCTTCAAAAGCTGCCTTGGTTGCCTCAAGGGCCTCAAGCGCGGCGCCGTGGTCGAAGCCTCTGATCTCCCCGGTTATATCGCACTGCTCAGGGATTATGTTTCTTGCCTTGCCGCCTGAAATGGTGCCTATGTTGCATGTGAGCCCAGGCGCAACAATGCCTAAGGGAATGCGGGATACGGCCCTTGAAGCCGCAAGTATCGCATGGATTCCCTCTAGCGGGGCAAAGCCCGCATGGGACGCCTTGCCCTTGATTGACACTGTGAAGGCTATGATAGACGGAGCGGCGTTGGCAGCCTCTCCGATTTCGCCCTCCAGGTCAAAGACAAACGCCTCTTTTGCCTTAAGTTTTGTGTAATCGGCAACAGCCGATCCCAGCCCGTACTTTTCCTCTGCAACAGGGAAAAGCAGCTCAACGCTTCTTCTTGGCAAGCCTGACTCCTTGATTCTCTCAATCGCCTCAAGGATAATGGCTATGCCTGACGCGTCATCCGCCCCCAGAATGGTAGAGCCTTCTGAGGTTATCGTGTCCCCGTTAAAAACAGCCTTCTTGCCAAAGGCGGGCTCCACTGTGTCCATGTGGGCGCTCAAGAGAATTGGGGGGCCTGGCAGCTCTCCAGGAAGAAAGGCGCAAAGGTTTCCGCAGTTTCCTCCGATCAGATCGCCAGCGTTGTCCTCCCAGACAGAAGCGCCTAGCGCCTCAAGCTTCGCCTTCAAGCAGTCGCAAAGATCCCTCTCGCCAAACGACGGGCTGTAAATGGACACTAAATCGTCAAAAGTTTTGATTATTCGCCTGTCTTCCAAATAGATCCCTCCCTGAGCTCGAAATGCGACGAATAAAGCTGTTGAAAGTCATCTTACTACTTTGCTCGGATTTTGTCAACGCTTTCTGGAACTTTGGGCGCAGGGCTTGCGGCTGCAACTCTCTTGGCTTGGTTTTGGGATAAGCTCTTGTTTTATCGCAATAGCGTTGACAAGATCATATATTTTAGATAAAATCAAATTTAGCCATGATTCTTTGATTCAACAAAACACAAGTGATGATCGGCGATGAACGGCCAGGAGGTGCATATGGGGCAAAAATTATCTTTTCCAATGGACAAGGACTACCGCGCAAAGAGCAAGTGCGCGTCAAAAGCTGAATACATAAAGGCAAATTGCTTTGTCAACGGCAATCTGACAGCGCTAGAACTCGCTCAAGAAATATTTGCCCATGCGGTGGCATACTATTCAGCGGCATCCTTTCCAAATGTGCCAGTGGCATCAGATATAGCCAGCTGGCTTATCCAGCATGGCGATCCAATTGACTTGGATTCTGATGGGGACACAGCGATACGCAGAGCCGCTTACACGGCGATTTGGAACTTGTTTGGCGACTCATTCTAGGCGGCAAGCCCAAAGAGCATTGGCACACGAAGAGCATATCCCGAAACCAATTTATGGGCTTGGAAAAGCGCAACCAAAAAATATGGGCTTGAAAAAGTCCGAATAAAGGCCTTCGCAGACCTTTGCACTGACGAGCGCACCCCTCGTCAGTTTGCATCGCCACAAGAGGCAGCGCTCTTGTTGACAGGAGATGAAAAAATGCCAAGAAGAAAAGGCAATCTCATATTTATCATAATAGGCGCGGCGAACGTTTTGGTATTCGTTTCATTCTGGATAGCCATTGTGTTTTTGCTTAACTTAAAATACCCAAGCTATTATACTCCGCTGAATCAAGAATATGTTCACTTGCTTTTGGTGGTTTTCCTAGCGCTGCCTTCAATGCTGCTCTTTCTTCGCAAGTCGGTCGTTTCCGTGATATACGCCATTGTCTCAGTGCTTCTAAGCATCACGAGCCTTGTAACCATGTTGCTTATTCCGCCGCTATGCTCATCCACTGAAAATCCCAAAAACTATTTGAAAATCGACGCGCAGCAACGAGAATTCATACAAAGAGCCAGTGACTTCTTTCCGGTGGAAATTCCAGCTGAGGCGACAGAGATCTCTTACAGCTATTTTAAATATTCGAACTTTTTGGATGACGAGATAAGCATAGAGGCGTCCTGGAACCTTCCAGAGGCGGAATACGAAAGGATAAAAAGCGACATTAAAGGCTCAGGGCGCATAAAAGGCGAGGGCGCCAACTCGTATCGCCTGTCTCGGGAAAAAGACTTTTTGCAAGAGCTCATTGAATACGAGGATTCACAAAAACGCATTAGTTATATCATGACATACAAGGAGGAGTGATCCGAGTATTTTTTTTTAAAAAGAGGAATGATCCGAATAGTTTTTTAAAAAACAGAAAACGCCCGCGATCATCGCGGGCGTTTAACTGAGTGCAATGGTTGTCTGGCGGCCTCCGAATTTAGGGCATATCCCCAAAATGGCAAACGCTATCCTGCCTTTTTTGGACTTGATTTTGCGCTCTAGGCTTTTGTGTTCTTGTTCTTCAAGTATCTTTTCACGCTGTTGGCCTTTCCCACTTTGCGCAATTCGCTCAGGGACTTTCTGCCAGGCTTTTGCGCCTTTTGCGATATTTGCTTCCCAGGGCGGCGCTGCAGGGCAGCGATTTCTTCGTCTTTTGATTTAAGAGCCTTCTGCGCCTCTTCAAGTTTGGCTAGGTATTCTTTGTTCCTTTTCTGGCTTGCCGCCAGCAGCTCGTCCCTTGACTCAAGGAGACGCAAAAGTTGCGGCTTTGACAAGCTTTCCCGCGCGATGCGCAAATTGTCCATGCAATCCACTCCCAATGCTGCGCCAAAGCGTCTCCCTGAGGCCCACGCCTTGTTGCGGATATAAGGCATATCCCAAAATCATTTGGGATATGTCCTCAGTATATCACTGGAGAAGGGAAAACGCCAATGAAAAATCATGCAAGAAAACGTTAGCCCAGAGCCACGTCAAGAATCATCATAAGCAGAAATCCTGCCATCACGCCAAGCGTACCGGCGTTGGAGTGCTCTCCCAGATGGGCTTCAGGAATAAGCTCCTCCACTACCACATAAAGCATGGCGCCAGCGGCGAAAGAGAGGAGCCAGGGCATGAACGGGGCTATGAACGCGGCTAGGAGAAAGGCTAAAAACCCAAAGAAGGGCTCAACTATTCCAGAAAGGCAGCCAAGCAGTATTGCCTTGCCAGCGGACGCCCCTTCCTGCCTGATAGGAAGGGATACAGCCGCTCCTTCAGGGAAGTTTTGTATTCCGATGCCTATGGCAAGAGCCATGGCGCTTGCGTAAAGAGCGGAATCATCAGGATGCTGGGCGGCCAGGGAAAAGGAGAGTCCTACAGCCATGCCCTCAGGAATGTTATGGAGCGTGACTGCCCATATCATAAGAGTGGTGCGCTTTGCTGTTGATGACAACCCTTCTTGGACGTTAGAGGATGGATGCAGATGGGGTATAACCTGATCCAGCGCGAAAAGGAACAGCACTCCCAAAGCGACTCCGCCAGCGGCAGGGATCCAGGCGATAGAGCCTCTGGCTTCAGCCTCGTCAATAGCCGGGATCAAAAGGCTCCAGATGGAGGCGGCTATCATGACGCCAGCGGCAAAACCCAGAAAAATCTTTTTTGCGGCCTCAGCGGAACCTTTTGGAATAAGCCCCGCAGCGGCAGAGCCCAGGCATGTCATAAGAAAAATGAAGCCTGTGCCAGCAGTTACCCAAATAAAACCCATAAGTTAGCCCCCTAAAAAATATTTTTGAAGCATGAATTTATGCGCTGACGATCACGCTCTTTGGATGATACATTATGATAGCAGAAAATGGGCTGGCGCTCAAGCGCGCAATGGCAGGCAAAAAAGCGCGTGGCGCTTTAAGGCTTGCTTTTTCCGCTTGTGCATGTTTGAGGGAACATTGCGCCTATATGGTATAGGGTTTGCGCAAAAGGGCACAATATGAGCCATAGTAGGCGGAAAAATTTTTATTGACAACAAGGTTAGTTTGTGCTAACTTTACTGTATCCATGACGCATATAAGATATTTTGCCCGGGCCTCGTCTTGGGGCTGGGCTGCAATCGCGAATGGGCTTGTCGATGAAAGGGATTTTGGCTGCCGGTTAGTTTCAGCTAACAAAGGTTGAAACTCCTATGGACTAAAGCCAAGATGAAGGGAGCAAAGGCATGGGTACACTTAAAACCGTCAAGACAGGAGACACTGTCAAGGTCGCTAAGATCAACGGGGCGGGCGCAGTGAAGCACAGGCTGATGGAAATGGGAATCACAAAAGGGTCTGAAGTATACGTCAGAAAAGTCGCGCCCCTTGGCGATCCAATTGAGGTTACGATTCGCGGCTATGAGCTTAGCGTGAGAAAAGAAGACGCCGAGATGGTGGAAGTGGAGTAGTTTTGCATGCCGGCGGGCCCGAGGGGGGCGCCGGCTTTGGCAAAAGGCTTAGAGCCTATCCCATTGTAAATTTTATGGCTTGGGTATGCGCTTAGAGCATATCCCAAGTCTTGGGACGCGCTCTATATGAGGAGGACTTTATGGCTGTGACAATCGCTCTTGCCGGAAACCCCAACAGCGGCAAGACAACACTCTTCAACTCTCTAACCGGATCCAACCAGTTTGTGGGGAACTGGCCAGGTGTTACCGTGGAGAAGAAAGAAGGCAAGCTGAAAGGCAGAAAAGACGTTTCCGTCATGGACTTGCCAGGAATATACTCGCTTTCCCCTTACACTCTTGAAGAAGTAGTCTCCCGGAACTACCTGGTTGACGAGAGGCCGGACGCGATACTGAACATCATTGACGGCACCAACCTGGAGAGGAACCTGTACCTTACGACTCAGCTGGTTGAGCTGGGGATACCTGTAGTCCTGGCTGTCAACATGATTGATGTTGTGGAAAAGCAGGGCGACAAGATAAACCTGGACGCGCTTTCCAGGGAGCTTGGTTGCAAGTCGATAGAGATATCGGCGCTTAAGGGCACCAACGTAATGGAAGCCGCCAACCTGGCTGCGGAATCCGCTTCAGGCAGCAAGCCGAACCCCAAGCACAAGTTCAGCGGATCGGTTGAGCACGCGCTGGCGCATATAGAAGAGGCGGCAGTTCACTCACTTCCTGATGAGCAGCAGAGATGGTATGCCATCAAGATCTTTGAGCGGGATGAAAAGATAATAGAAAAGCTGAAAATTAGCCCGGATACGCTCAAGCACATTGAGGCGGACATCCAAGCTTGCGAAAAAGAGATGGATGATGACGTAGAGAGCATAGTCACATCCCAGAGATACCAATACATTGACTCGATCATAAAGGACTGCAGCAAGAAGAAGAAAAAAGGCGATCTCAGCACTTCTGACAAGATAGACAGGGTAGTGACAAACCGCTGGCTGGCTCTTCCCATTTTCGCCATTGTCATGTTCATAGTCTACTATGTCTCTGTCACCACTGTTGGAACAATAGCAACCGACTGGGCGAACGACGGAGTGTTTGGCGATGGCTGGCACCTGCTTGGCATAGGATCGTCCCAGTATGAAGAAGCGGCAGGAGAATTCGAAGTTGAGGCCATAAAGGCGGATGCGTTCCTTGAAGCCGCCGACGAGTCTGGAATAGATACGTCAGCTGTCCGCGAAGGCCTTGAGTCAGAAGATCCAGATTCAGCAGTAGCTGAATTTCAAGCGATCCCTGAGGTGGCAGGACTGTTAGCCGACGCTTACATAACAGATGAAGACGGTGAAACGGTAGAAACCATTAGCGTGAACGCCGCGAGCTTTGCAGACGCAGCACTGGCGCCTGAGCCTGATCCAGCTGAGTATGGCGTTTGGGTTCCTGGCGTACCAATTCTCCTTGAAGGTTTCCTGACAGCGGTCAACTGCGCCGAATGGCTCCAAAGCCTTATACTTGATGGAATAGTCGCTGGTGTTGGCGCTGTTCTTGGTTTTGTTCCCCAGATGCTCATACTTTTCATTTTCCTGGCATTCTTGGAGTCTTGCGGATACATGGCCCGCATAGCCTTTATCATGGACAGGATTTTCAGGAAGTTTGGCCTCTCTGGAAAAGGCTTCATTCCGATCCTTATTGGAACAGGCTGCGGAGTGCCTGGAATAATGGCGTCCCGCACCATTGAAAGCGACAAGGATCGCAAAATGACCATCATAACTACAACATTTATCCCTTGCTCAGCAAAGCTTCCAATAATAGCCCTTATCACTGGCGCCATTTTGGGCGGCGCCGCCTGGGTCGCGCCATTGTCCTACTTCATAGGGTTTGCCGCAATTGTATGCTCAGGCATAATACTCAAGAAAACCAAGCTCTTCTCTGGAGACGTAGCCCCGTTTGTAATGGAGCTTCCGAATTACCATATGCCAACAGTGAGAAACATTCTCTCCAGCATGTGGGAGCGCGGCTGGTCTTTCATTAAGAAAGCCGGAACGATAATCCTTTTGGCAACCATATTCGTCTGGTTCACCTCATCCTTTGGCTGGGCTGACGGATCGTTTGGCATGGTAGACATGAGCGACTCCATTCTTGCAGTCATTGGATCGGGAATAGCCTGGATATTCTCGCCTCTTGGCTGGGGAGATTGGAAAGCCGCTGTTGCAGCCATCACAGGGCTTATAGCGAAAGAGAACGTCGTAGGAACTTTCGGCATCCTCTACGGCAACCTCGCTGAGGTTTCCGAGGACGGCGCTGAAATCTGGTCTCTTCTCGCTGTCAGCTTCACAACGCTTAGTGCGTTCTCATTCCTTGTATTCAACCTTCTTTGCGCTCCTTGCTTCGCCGCCATGGGCGCGATAAAGCGCGAGATGAACAACACTGGCTGGTTCTGGTTTGCGATTGGGTACCAGTGCGTATTTGCGTACCTTGTAGCCCTTGTCATCTACCAGTTTGGCATGCTCTTCACCCAAGGCGCATTTGGCTTTGGCACAGTGGTGGCATTCCTCATAGCTGCGGGATTTATCTTCATGCTCTTTAAGAAGGACAGCAAGTCAAGCAAGGCGGCTTTTGCTACGGGGCAGTAAAGGCATGGAATAGGCGTTAAGCATGTAATGAAGAGGGGAGCGTGATGCTTCCCTCTTTTTTTGCGTTGACTAGACGTGAGCGCTTTACTGTTAAGGAGTATCCCGAGATAGTGAGAGAAAAGAACTGCACTTTTAGATCGAGCGAGTAAGGATTTATAGGTAAGAGCAATGTGGTTGCTTTACTGATGTTTTCGCTCGCAAGAATCGAGAACAGAAATTTGAAAAAAATTTTTTCATGCATGTCACAAAGCTCCGCAAAAAGCGGATAAGTATATGTAGGCAAAAGCGGTGAAGCGGTTTACCCGTTTTAGCCTGGCGCTCAGACTAGGTGATTCTGTGATGTTTTAGAGCGCGAGCATAGCGGGAACAGAACTTTGAAAAATTTTTTTTCATGCATGTCACAAAACTCTTCAAAAAGCGGATAAGTATATGGAGGCAAAAGCAGTGAAGCAGTTTGCCCGTATTAGCTTGGCGCTCAGACCAGCTGATTCTGGGTTCGGGATCCAGTTGTTAGGCAAAAGGTAGGGATGCCAATGGCTTTAATAGTTGTAAGGAGCACTTTAATGCGAAGGAGCATCCCGTGATAATGAGAGAAAAGAACTGCACTTTAAGATCTAGCGGATGAGGATTGATAAGCAAAAACATAGAAGGCATTATCCTGATGTTTTAGACTGCGAGCATATCGGGAGTAGAAACTTAAAAAAATTTATTCATGCATGTCACAAAGCTCTTCAAAAAGCGGATAAGTATATGGAGGCAAAAGCAGTGAAGCGGTTTACCAGTTTTAGACTGGCGCTCAGACCAGGTGATTCTGGGTTCCAGATCCAGTTGTTAGTCAAAAGGTAGGGATGCCAATGGCTTTAATAGTTGTAAGGATCACTTTAATGCGAAGGAGCATCCCGTGATAATGAGAGAAAAGAACTGAACTTTCAGATCCAGCGGATGTGGATTAATAAGCAAAAACATAGAAGGCGTTATCCTGATGTTTTATATTGCGAGCATATCGGGAGTAGCAACTTAAAAAAAATTATTCATGCATGTCACAAAGCTCCGCAAAAAGCGGATAAGTATATGGAGGCAAAAGTAGCGAAGCAGTTTACCCGTTTTAGACTGGCGCTCAGGATGCAAAATTCTGGGTTTCAGATCCAGTTGTTATCAAAAGGTAGGGATGCCAGTAGTTTTAATAGTTGCCAGGAGCACTTTACTGTGAAGGAGCATCACGTGATAATGAGAGAAAAGAACTGCACTTTCAGATCTATCAGATGGGGATTGATAAGCAAAAATAATGAAGACACTTTCCTGATGTTTTAGATCGCGAGCATATCAGAAGCAGAAACTGAAAAAATTTTTTCATGCATGTCACAAAGCGCCGTAAAAAGCGGATAAGTATATGTAGGCAAAAGCAGTGAAGCAGTTTACCTGTTATAGGCTGGCGTTCAGACCAGGTGATTCTGTGATGTTTTAGATCGCGAGCATATCGGAAGCAGAAACTGAAAAAAATTTTTTCATGTATGTCACAAAGCTCCGCAAAAAGCGGATAAGTATATGGAGGCAAAAGCAGTGAAGCGGTTTACCCGTTTTAGACTGGCGCTCAGACCAGGTGATTCTGGGTTCCAGATCCAGTTGTTAGGCAAAAGGTAGGGATGTCAATGGCTTTAATAGTCGTCAGGAGCACTTTACTGCGAAGGAGCATCCCGTGATAATGAGAGAAAAGAACTGCACGTTAAGATCTAGCGGATAAGGGTTAATAAGCAAAAACATAGAAGACGTTATCCTGATGTTTTAGATTGAGAGCATATCGG
>JAISWZ010000258.1 GCA_031270945.1 Clostridiales bacterium
AAGCGATTAGATTTTGCAGATTATGGGAACAAGCGGCTGTTGAATGCTTGCATCGGATCTGATTATACCATGCAAAGTTATCAAAGTGAAGTTTTTCTTGAAATTTGCATTATCTTAGACTTTTTTGACCCATAATAGCCCAATGTACGACATGCGAGATGGCACGAAATGTTCCGGACTCACCTCGCCGTTCAAAATCATATCATGATTTGTTAATCATTCTGCAATATGAACCAAGGAAACGCTCTTTTCCAAAATCCAGCGCCCTCCATCGCCAGCCCAGCGCCCCTGTTGTCCATAGGGGAATAGGGGGTTCACTTCGGGGCATCACATTGTTTGTTAATCTCTCTGTAATATAACCCCATGAACCGCCCTGAGTACCTGAAAAAACCACGCCCGCCCGCGTTTAAACGTTTAACCTGTCCTTGAACCCCATATCCATCCCGAGCAAATCCCTCTTCTCATACCCCATCATTTGTTAATCCCTCTGCAACATAACCCCTCGCCCCCCCTGAACCCCAACAAAACCCCCGCCCGCCCCCAACTTAACCGTTTAACCACCCCTCCATCCCCTTCATCCCCTCCCATCCCCAACACGAAAAAAGGGGGCGCTTCCGCCCCCGTTGCCTGCAAATACTATGTACAGCCTAATACTTCCCCGTCACAAAATAATATATGATCGCGGCATATTCCCTGAAATAGTTGTTTGGCAAGAGATAAAACGGCCTTGACGGCGCCGCTAGAGGCTGAACGTCCAGCTCAAACTTCTTGGCGGTTTTCAAAGCCCTGAAGATATGGAACCTGTTAGTTGCTATAACAGTGTTCCAGCCTTCTCCGAGAGTTCCATCAAGCAGGGTTTTGGAAAAGCTGATATTTTCCTCTGTGCTTTTGGAGCTGTCTTCCTGGATGATCCGGTCTTCGCTGATCCCGTGTTCCGTCAGGTACCTGGCCATGGCTTGCGCTTCAGGAATATCCTCTCCAGGCCCTTGCCCTCCGGATACAACCAAGAGGGAGGATGGGTTGTCCTGGGCGTATTTCAGGGCGACTTCCAGCCTTGCTCGTAGAGGTGGCGAAAGCTCTTCCCCATGCAGGGAACCCCCTAGGACAAGGATCGCGTCTCGGTTAGTGTCAGGCGCTTGAGCGCTCTGGATGAGTGTAACTGATACGAAGGCGATAAAGGAGGCTAGCCCTATGGAGGCAAGTATGCCAACAATAACGCCTATGACCCGGCCAAAACGCGTTCTCAGAAACTTCGCTATCTGCCCTTCCAGGATGAAGTAGGCGAATATGCCCAGCCCCAACGCGAGAGGAAGAACAGTGCCTAAGCCGAACGTCACGTATATGAGGCACGCCACCCCGTCTATGGTCAGAAGAAGCGCAAAGACAAGCAGCGCTATCCGAAGCGACATTACGGCAATGTGAGACTTTTTGCGCCGGTAGAGCTTTTTGCTGATATCCGATCCGGCTGACGCCAGCAAAGGCTTTGCGCTCTTTCGTTTGTTGACCGGAGCGAAGCGGGGCTCGATATATCGGTATTCCTTAATGACTTCGCCGCGCTTTTCAGGCGACTCGCCTGTTTTCATCCAATCCCTCCAGTCAGAGCTTCTTGTCTACACTATACCACAAAAGGGAAACCTTGCATAGCGGAAAAAAAAGAAAAAAAAGAAAAAAATTTAAAGGGCGACCGCTTGGACCGCTCGATTGCGGAAATTTATTATTTGAGTCTAAAAAAGGTTCTGCGCCTGAGCCAGACATAACCGGATCGATTATGTAAATATGCTCACGTCAGAAAAGTTCTGCCAAATTTGAAATGGGAGGTTAGTTGTAATGATTAGTGAAAACCCTGAGAGCCCATAGATTTAAGGCTTTTGCCAAGTCGGCCCAATCGAGGAACCGCGAAATATGTTACATTATGCCCCATTTTGCCATGGATTCCTTGGCAGAACCCTCAATTAGAACATCTTTTGCCGTAGAATTGCAGTTGCAGATTGAAGCAGCTTGAGTTATACTGGAAAAGACAAAATTCGCGCCCTGCCGCAGAGCTGGCGAATTACAAGCGTATCCCCAAATAGGGAAAATAGCCAAAGTCATCGCGATGCTTTAACACGTGGCTTTTTGAGCCCTAAGATAAATTTTGGGATATGCACTAAGAGTGTCGCCTTTGAGGCCAGGCGGCGCTCTAATCAAAGAATTAATTTAAACGCCAGGCTGCGGCTTCGAAAGGAGCTCTTCATGAGAAGGAAAAAGGTTATCGTCATGCTTGCTGTCGCTTTGTGCGCTTTATGGCTGTCAGCGGCAGCCGTCAACTTGGTTGGGGTTAATGAGCTGCCGCCGGTGGCGGCAGTGGAGAAGGTTTTGAGCTTTTGGACCGACATAGAGGTAGAGGCTTCTCCCGCCCCTGGGCGGCTTCCGCTAGAGAGGCTAACCTACAGCACTCCGGAATTCGGATTTGCGCCTATGGCGCTGGATAAAAAACAGTCATCTACGATAGAGATCGCTGAGGATTTATCCAATATCGAAAACATAAGCTCGTTTGGCAATCTGACGGAGGCGCAAAAAGAAAAGATAAAAGAAAACGGCTTTGTAGCCTCGCCTTCGTACAAGAAACAGCTTTTTTACATATATGAGGAAAACGAGTACAAGGCGGTTCCCAGCTTTATAACGTCTGACTCGATTCTTCAGCTCTGGCACGTCTATTCCGACTACCTGATAAGGACTACCGAGGAAAGGAGGCTGTATCCAGAACTTCTCGAAATGTCAAAAAAGCTCTGTTACCAGGCAAAAGAGCTATACTTGTCGCCTCCAGCGACAGGATCGCAAGAAGTGCAGAAAGCCTTGATGGCGTACGCGCTAGTCGGATACCGGATCCTGGAGCCTGACTTGGAAGCTGTGGAGCTAGCCAAGGACGGATTGCCAGCGGACGTTATTGACTTGGCGGAGGCCGAGACAGATCGAATATATCAGGCAGAAGGAAAAGCGTATTCGCAGATCGCAGAGCGCGAGCTGGACTACAGCTTGTTCGAGCCCGAAGGCCACTACATAAAGTCGGATGAGCTTGAAAAGTACAGCAGGGGCAGCCTCTGGTACTCAAGCGTATTCTTCTTCTTGGAAGATGGAGACGGATACGTGGATTTGGCAGGATCCAGGAAGGCAATGACCTTGGCCCTAATGCTTGCGGCTTCCAAGAGCGTGGATCTATGGGAGGGAGTCTACAGCATATCATCGTTCTTCTTTGGCAAAGATGAAGGCCTCTCTTGCATCGATGTCTGCAACACTCTCGCTGAGACTTACGAAGGATATGCCATGGAGGAAATTTTAAGGCAATTGTATGAGCCTGGGGTAACCCAGAAGATATCGCTTGCTCTTTCGTCCATGGCCAAGTCAAAATGGCAGAGCCCCGCTCTGGCGCTTCTGCCGTCGCCGAAAACCCCGGACGGACATATCATGAAATCCTTGACAGACTACAAAGAGCGTCCGGTCCCGTCCGGACTAGACGTCCCGGCTGCGCTGGGAAGCCTTCGGGCTTGGGATATATTGAAGAGCAACCCCATGGAGCTATGGGCTGATTACGCAGACACATTCGCGCAGGTGTCCAAGACCATATCCCAAAAGGCTGACGAGGAGTGGCGGGCAGACCTTAGAAGCGGATGGCTCTGGGCTTTGGCGCCGCTGCTGGAGGAAGGGGTTTCGGAAGAAGACCAGTTCTACATGAAATCAGACGCCTGGGTGGACAAGCAGCTTAACGGGTTCCTCTCCAGCTGGGCGCAGATGCTAAAGGACGCAACCATTAAGTCTAAGCCGCCAGCGGCTGAGATGGGAGGATGGCCTGAAATATCTTACCCTGGCTATGTAGAGCCTTCCATAGGCGTCTATGAAAGGCTCTCTTGGCTTGTCAGGTTTACGCGGGAAAATTTGGCGGAGCGTGGATTGCTGGATTCATCCCTGAAGCTGAAATCCGCCGAAGTGGAAGATCTTTTGGATTTTCTTATCCAGTGCTCAATAAAGGAGCTCTCGGGAGAGCCCCTGACAGAAGATGACCAAATGTCCATCGTAAAGTACGGCGGAGTGCTTGAAAGGCTCTGCGCCACAATAGCTTCTGATGACACGGCGATAAGCTGGTACCAGATCGAGCCTGAGGCGAGCAGGAGCGTGGCTATGACATCGCTGGGCTTCCAGACGGAAGGCACCTACCTGTATGAAGCGCTGGGTTTCGCGTCCGAGCTGTATGTCGTGGTTGAGATAGACGGAAGGCTGATCATGACTCGCGGCGCCATCTTTGACTTCTATGAATTCGAGTCGTCTTCGCCCGTGAAGGACGAAGACTGGCAGCTAGCGCTGGAGTTCACGAAAGAGCTGGAGCAGGAAGATGTCTATTTTGACGGCAGCTTCAAGAAGCGGCCAGCTTGGAAGGATTCATACATGGAAGCCGCAGGAGAGCCGCTTCCCGCTATTGATTACCAGGGACTGGAATGATCTTGTCATGATCCAGGAAAAACTCCTGGGTTCCTTCGGTTCCCAGATCGGCCAGGATGCGCCCAAACCCGTCCTCTGACAGAATTGGCGCTATGCTTTTGAGGCTGAGTTCCTCGCTTCTGGCGTCGCAGACGAAACCGAAGCTTTCCCAGGAGTAGGACGCGATAAGATAAGACTCACGGGTCTCTTCCAGGGCTACGATCTCCTCGAACCCGTCGCCGTTCACGTCAAGCAAAAAGTATTCAACAAAAGGCTGGGATAGGCGTGATCCCAGCCATACAGCCTCAAGCTTGCCGCGAGAGACGTTGAAGAAGAAGGGGCGCAAAGCGAAGACAGGATGGAATTCCGCTGTTTTGTACACCATCACTGACACTTCGTTTGACCCGTCCCTGTTCACGTCTCCCGCCATGACCTTTAGCGGCTTGGCCTCTTCGATGTCGAACTCGCTGATTATTCTATGGAAACCCCAAGAGCTTTCGTCTTCAAGAACAAGAAGGCTCTTTCCATGAAACCCGTAAGGCGTCAGCCCCAAAGTCCTGGAGATGGCGACAAGCTCAGGCTCATCGTCCCCTTGGACATCGGCCAAGACAGTCGAGATCCTGGTTAAGGGAGAATCCCAAAAGTATCCGCGAGCCAGCCGCTTGGCAAGAAAGAACAGGAATAGCGCGGCCAACGCGAGCGAGGCGCAAAAATATATCTTTTTCATGAAACCTTATCCTTGGGTTCCTGCGGCTATGATGGCCCAGATGAAAAAAGCCAGAATTGCGCACGCCACAACGATTACCACGGCGCAAGCAATCTTTGCCGGAAATCCCAAGCTCTTGCCTTTTAGCGCAAGCACTGCGATGCTGGCGACCAGCGCCACGACAGTCGCAATAAGCACTGGGTAGTTAAGCAGGCTGATAGTTGTACTTTGCATAACGCCTCCTACGGTGATCCAGTTGCCCGGAAGCGCTGTTTGCTGCCGCTTTTTTTGAAAAATCAGCAGGCTATGTCAAGGGCTCCTGGGCCGCGCCATATGCACTTACAAGAAAATACTAGCGTTCCGCTCGCAAGTTTATCTGGAACCCCAAGCCAGAAACGGCTTGGGGCATCGCATTAGAAAAAAGCAAATTTAAAAAGATTAGGCAAAGGCTGTAGGGCAAGGAAAGAGTAAAGGGCAGAGAAAGAGTTAAGGGCAGAGAAAGAGTTAAGTGCAGATAAGGGTTAAAAAGAAGCTAAGAAGAAAGAAAGACCAAAACCAAAGACCAAACCAAAGACCAAAACCCAAACCCGTTATGGCGCTGCGCGCCATAAGACAAGCGCCCTGCGCTTAGAACTCCAAAACAATCGCGTCTCCGGCTTTGATCGGGCCGGATTCGAGAACCCTCGCGTGGATTCCCGCAGCCAGGGGGGCGTCTCCGAACGCTCCAAAGGCGGCGCTTTCTGTTGGAAGCTCGCCGTTTGTCTTAATCACTTCCAGCTTGGCTGAGCCGATTCGTAAAACGCTGCCCTCAATGAGCGGGGGAAGGCCGGAGGCCAGGATATTTTCTGAAAAGATGCCTGGCTTTAAGGTGATAGGGGATTCGTCTTGGAGCCTGTTCACCACTTCCAGAGGGAAGATGCAAACCGGGATCTCTTCGTCGTAAGCGTCGCCTAACACGCCAGAACCTTTGATCAGCTGGATTGCCTTGGCTTCTGACTTTCTTCCGTGAGGGGTGGCGCCGACGCAGACAGCGGTGACTTTGGCTTGGCTTTCCGGCTTGGGCTTTTCGGCTAGCTCCACATGGTAGCTGGAGGCTTCGGAATCTAGCATATCAATGGCGTGCCTGAGCGCGTGGGCTACTGACATGTAGCATTCCACTGCGGCGGGTCTGCTGCCGGGCAGGTTTATTATAAGGGTTTTGCCTCTCAGGCCGGCGGTCTGGCGGGACAGGATTCCGGTTGATCCGGTTTCCATGCTTCTTCTTCTCATTTGCTCAGGAAGCCCTGGCGCTTCTCTTTCGTACACTGATTTTGAGGCTTCTGGAGTGATATCTCTCTGAGAGAACCCTGTCCCGCCATTGGTGGCGCAGAGCCTCACTCCTAGAGTGTCTGTGGAATTGATAAGCGCGGCTGCGATTGCGTCAAATTCGTCTGGAACAATTTCTGTGTGGACAACAGTCCACCCGTGCTCTTCAAGGAGCCTTGCAACCGCAGGCCCTGTGGAGTCATCGCGAGACCCCTCTGAGCAAGAATCGCTCACAGTTATAACTGATGCCGTATATTCCATTCTTGTATCCCCCGATTTGGCTGGCGTTCTGCGGGCTTGAGAAAAGATTAA
>JAISWZ010000275.1 GCA_031270945.1 Clostridiales bacterium
GGGTAAGATATTGCGCCGCTTTCTGCGCCCAGCTTCATGTTAAGCGATACCGCTACAGTTACAGGGCTAAGCCGCCCTATGAACATGCAAATGGTTATCACAAGCTTTCCGGTTGATGACAATAGCGGGGTTATCCCTGTTGTCAAACCGGCTGTGCCTGTCGCTGAAATGGACTCATAGACCAAATCCATGAGAGTGAACTCTTCAAGCAGCCCTTTTTCCGTGTAGCACAATATGAACGTTGAGACCAGCGCAACCAAGGCCATGGCAAAAGACACTGTCAGCGCCTTTTGCAAAAGCTCCAAAGGAATCGTCCTGCCAAAAGCCTCTATCCGCTTTTTCCCTTTGATTACAGATACCATAGAAAAGACGATCACGCAAAGAGTGACAGTCTTGATCCCTCCAGCGGCGCTAGCTGGCGATCCTCCTACCATCATCAACAGGCAGGACAAAAGCTTGGACTGCGGTTCCAGCCCGCCTTGGCTGATTGTATTGAATCCGCAAGTCCTGAGCGTGGCTGACTGGAACAAGGCAGCCAAAGCCTTCTCAGGCCCAGGCATAGCGCCAAGGGTTTTGGGGTTGCTCCATTCGAACAGCAAAAACAGGATCGCGCCTGACAGCAACAATACTGTAGTCGAGGCAATCGCAGTTTTTGCGTGTAGCGAAAACCGGCGCTTTTGCTTGGCAAAGATCTCGCCCCAGACTGTGAAGCCCAATCCGCCTGAGACCATAAGCGCTATTAGGGTGATGTTTATGAAGTAATTGCCCTGGAAAGGCGTCAGCCCCTGGTTTCCTATGATGTCAAACCCGGCGTTGCAAAAGGCCGAGACGGCATGAAACACGCCAAGCCACAAGGCACGGGTTGGCGAAGTCCCTGGAGTAAAGTAAAAGCCCAATGTAAGAAGAACAGCGCCGATTCCTTCAAACATCAATGTAGTCTTCACCACAAGCTTGGCAAGGGAGGCCATTCCGCCAAAGTTGTCCTGGTTAAACGACGCCTGGATCAAAAGACTTCCTTCGATAGACACCTTTCTCTTAATAAGCGTCATTCCTGCAGTCATCACAGCGACAAGCCCAAGCCCGCCCAGCTGGATCAAGGCGAGGATCACCAGCTTTCCAAAAGCGGACCACTGGGCTTTTGTGTTCAAGACTGCAAGCCCTGTCACGCAATTGGCGGATGCGGCGGTAAACAATGCGTCGCAAAACCCAGCGCTCTTTCCGCTGGCGCTTGCCGCAGGAAGAGAAAGCAGTCCCGCTCCAACAAGAATCATGAGCGCGAAGCTAAGGGTTATGATCTGGGGCGGCGTCAACTTGGGCCAGTGTTTCAATCGCGTTCATCTTCTTTCGTGTATGCCAACTTTTCTTAAGTTTGCCCCGAAAGCGGGGCAGGCAAGCAGGAACACTTGCGATTTGATGTTTTAGGCTTTTTAACTAGATTTTGGCTATCCCACATCTTGCCATGGAATTAACACAGCTTCGCTTTTCCTGTCCAACTTTCCCGCCCAATCCATAACTCGGATTCCCTGGCAAATGGCGCTTGCCCAAGTCACCGGCCTTCTATCCTCGATTTATGCAACCCCACATCTTTCCATGGATCTAGCTTCTCCTAGCCTTCACCCCTTCAACCTCTCTCCCATATCCCTCAGTGTCATTGGGCGTCTCAAGAAAGAACGGAAGCTCTCGCAATACGGGATGGTTTACAATCCTTGCTATCGCGTCCCAGCCGATAAACCCCTCTCCCAGCTTCTCATGCCGATCCTTGTGGCTTCCCAGAGCGTTCTTGCTGTCGTTCAAGTGCACGGCGTGAAGCCGCTCAAACCCTATTGCCTTGTCAAACCGCTCCAATACGCCATCCAGATCTCCTGCGATGTCGTATCCCGCGTCAAACACATGGCACGTATCCAGGCAAACCCCAAGCTTTTCGCTGGATCCTGCCCTTTTTATTATCTCTCCTAGCTCTTCAAACCTCGATCCTATCTCAGTCCCTTTGCCAGCCATTGTTTCCAAAAGGATAAACCCTTGCGCGTGCTCCAGCGCTTTCTCAAGCATTCCCGCGATAAGGCTTATGCCAGCTTCCGTCCCCTGCCCTACATGATTGCCAGGATGCATGACGTACATGCAATCATAGCGATCCAGATCATCTGAAACCGCCTTTACAGCAAAACCCCTGATCCGCAGGTCGGCGGAGCAGGGATTCACAGTGTAAGGCGCATGAGCCAGGCATGGGGCGAAGTTTTTAAGCGCGGCAAAGTCTTGGTAATTCTGCGTATCCTGCGGATCTCTCTTGAAAGCGGCGCCGCCCCTGGGGTTTCTTGAAAAGAACTGGAACGTGTTCGCGCCTATGCTGTCGGCAAGCTTTCCCATGGCAAGGAAACCTTTTGATATGGAAAGATGGCACCCGATCTTAAGCATTTGAGCATCTCCCGCCTGGCCCTGCTGTTGCTCCTAAATTTCGGATCTGACTTGCTTTTCTCAAAGATACCTGTCGTCTTAAATTGAAATTTGCCTTGCCTTAATTCTCTTAAAAACCCAACCCTTAATTCTCCCCAAAGATCGCGCTTGCGAACGTCTTTGCGTCAAAGGGCGAAATGTCGTCTAGCTTCTCTCCTGTGCAGATGTATCTAACAGGAATCTTAAGCTCGTTTCTAATGGCAACAACTATGCCGCCCTTTGCTGTCCCGTCAAGCTTTGTCAATATTATTCCCGTAATGGGAGAGGCTTCGTTGAAGAGCTTGGCCTGCTGCATCCCGTTTTGGCCGGTGGACGCGTCCACTACCAAGAAGGTTTCAACCTGGGCGTCAGCCGCCTGGGAGTTTATTATCTTTGCTATCTTTTGAAGCTCAATCATCAGGTTTTTCTTGTTTTGAAGCCTTCCTGCGGTATCGCAGATAAGGATGTCAGCCTTTCTTGCCTTTGCCGCCTTGAGCGCGTCAAAGACGACCGATCCCGGATCAGATCCTTCGTTGTGCTTGATGATTTCCACCTTTGTCCTCTGGCACCAGACTTCAAGTTGCTCTACTGCGGCAGCCCTAAAGGTGTCGGCGGCGGCAACTATGACCTTTTTGTTTTCAGACTTCAGGAGGTTTATGAGCTTTCCGATTGAAGTGGTTTTCCCTGCCCCGTTTACGCCAAGAACAAGCAGCACTGTCGGGGACTTGTACACCAAAGGCGGGGTGTCCCCCTCCAGGAGCTTTGCGATCTCCTCAGCCAAAAGCCCTTTTATGCTTGCCACATCTGTCACGTGCTCAGCCTTGACTCTCTTTCTCAGCTTCTCAACAAGCTCCATTGCGGTTGGCGCGCCCATGTCGGAAAGGATCAGGATCTCTTCAAGCTCCTCGAACAGCTCCTCGCTTATGGAAGAAAATCTCTTGAAAACGCCCTCTAGGCTATTGGATATGGTTTGCCTGGTCTTGGAGAGGCTGTCTTTAATCTTTTGAAAAAAACCTTTTTTTGGCGCAGTCTCTGTTTCCATAAGCCGCTCCTTTTTATGACGAACAATTTAGGCCCGACTGGCTTGGCGGGCTATAATAAGAAAAGAGCGTTCGTCAGTTTATTTTTTTATTTTTTTATTTTCTAGGCGTAAGCCGGTTCACTCGGTACCCACTCTGAGAGCTTGGCCGACACCAGCTTGGAGATTCCCATCTCCTGCATTGTGACCCCGTACAAAATGTCCGCTTCCTCCATTGTGCCCTTCCTGTGCGTAATAAGGATGAACTGGGTCTCGTTGCAGATCTTCCTGATGTACCTGGCATACCTGGTGACATTGGCGTCGTCTAGAGCTGCCTCTATCTCGTCAAGGACGCAAAACGGAGACGGCTTCATGCGCAGTATGGCAAAAAGAAGCGCTATCGCTGTCAAAGCTCTTTCTCCTCCTGAGAGAAGAGACATGCTCTGCAGGTTCTTGCCAGGGGGCTGCGCTGTGATCTCTATTCCTGCCTCCAGGATGCTGTCAGCTTCAGTGAGCGTAAGCTTCCCTTTTCCGCCCCCAAACATGTCTTGAAATACCTGGGTGAAGTTTTTGGAGATGACCTCAAACTGCTCAAGGAACCGCTTTTGCATAAGCTCCCCTAGCTCTTGGATTACGTCTTGTAGCTTCGCCTCGGCCGCCAGTATGTCATCCCTTTGCTCCTTGAGAAAGTCAAGGCGCAGCTTCAGGTTTTTGTACTCGTTTATCGCTCCTACGTTGACGTCCCCCATTTGCTCCATCTCGCTCTTGAGCTTGCGCTCCTCTTTTTGGAGCCAGCTTGAGCTTTGGCCCAGGTCTTCAACAGTTGAGACTGTCTGGGGGGTTATCTTGTATTCTTCCCAAATTTCCGCGTATAGCCGCTCAGAATCAGAAACAGCCTGCTCAATCCTAAGCTCCAGACGCGCCACATCGTTTCCAAGGGAGGCTTCCTGCTCCATCATCCTCCTCTGCTTGTCTTCAACCTCTTGGATTTCAAGCCTGCATTCGCTCTTCTTTTCCTCAAGTTCCCTGGCCTTTTCAAGCATGGCCCGGTTCTTTTCCTCGAGGGCGGCGCTTTCTTCCACTCGCTTTTCGATGTTGGACTTGTTTGCTTCAATTTCTTTCTGGTGATCCTCGATCTCAGCCTCAAGCTCAGAAGCGTCCTTTTTTGATGTTTCAAGCTCTTTGCTCAGCCTGTCAACGCTTTCGGTCTTGGCCTTTATCGTCTGGGTGATCGCGCCAAGCTCAACCCTGGCGTCTGCCAGCTCCCTGTTCAAAGACTCATGCAGAGCCCTTTTGCCAGAGGCGGCCGCCCTGTGCTCCTCTATCCGCTTCTTTAAGGTTTCGCTTTCTGACTCCTTGTCAGACAGCTCTTCCCTTAAAGACAAAAGTCTTTGGTGTATGCTGTCCTTTGACTGATCAAGCTTTTGGAGTGCGCCTTTGAACCCTTCTATCAATTTCACTGATGATTGCAGTTCCGCCTGGCAGGTCTTTATCGAAGAGTCCGCCATTCTCAAGTCTAATTGAAGGGCGTTTCGCTTCTCCAAGCATTTCTCAAGATCAGAAGCCTGGGCAGCCTTCAGCTCTTTCAATGAGTCCAGGCTTTGTCTTGTCTCAGCCAGCTTAATCTTCAGATCCGCCACTTGCGCCTCAAGCTCTTTCAGCTGCCTTCCTCTTCCAAAGACGCTTCCCGGGGCGGTAGATCCTCCCGTTATGGCGCCTCCGGCGCTAAAGAGCTCGCCTTGCAATGTGACCAGCTTGACCTGGTTCTTGAACTTCGCCTCAAACGCCAGCGCGCTTTCGCTTGTGTCCAAGACCAGAACGCCTCCAAGCAAGTATGAGAGAGCCGCCCAGTGCGCCTTGTCGTAAGTCACAAGATCAAGCCCTGTTCCAAGCACTCCCTGCTGGGCTAGATAGGCGTCTTTTGATCGGAGATTGTAAGGCTTTACCATTGTAAGCGGCAAAAACGTCGCTCGCCCCAACTTCTCCTTCTTCAAGTAGTCGATCGCTATTATGGCGTCTCTCTCAGTGAGGGTCACAAGGTTTTGCATTCCCGCGCCAAGGGCGGTTTCTATAGCTATCTCATACTCTTTCTTTGTTGAAGCCAGTGACGCTACCGCGCCGCAGACTCCGGGAAACATGTCGGGGTTTTCCTTCTTCTTTCTTAAAATAGTCTTTACGCTCTTTGAAAACCCTTCCCCTGAATCCTCCATCTCCTGAAGAAGTCGCCGTTTCGTGTCAGCTTCTCCCAAGAGGCTTGTCACCTTTGAGGATTCGGAGTAATACGCCCCTATCTGAGCGTCCAGCCTCTCAACCTCGGCCTTTGTATCCAAAATCTCATTGTCAAGGATCTCTGACTGCTGGGACAGGCTTGACTGCTTTTCCAACAGCCGTTCCAGCTCGTTTTCGCGTTGGGCGCTTGCCTTTTCGCTCTCTTTTATCTTAGAATCAATTTCCTCTTTTTCAGTAAAAACCCGCTCCAGCTGATCCTCAGCCAAAAGCGCCTTTCCCCCAAGCTCTATGGTCTGCTGGGAAAGCTTGTACAGCTTCGCGTTTGCCTCTTCTATCTCCTGGTCCTCGCCAGTCATTGTCTGGTTGAACTCTTCGAGCTTGGCTGACAAACCCTCAACTTCAGCCTTCTTTTCGTCCAGCTTTGAGCTGGCTTCACTGCCTGCCGCCTCTTCTTCCGCAAGGCTTGCCTGCCTTGCGGCTATCAGGTCCAGTATCTTGGCCAAACCCCGCTTTGACCTGGTGATCGCCTTTTCGTTTTGCTTTATCTGCTCTTCCGACACTTTCACGCTTACGTTAAGCTCTTCGATCTCTTTTAAAATCTTTAGCCTTTGCTCGTTTTGATCCTTCAGTTCGCCTTCGACCTCGGACTCGATCTTCTTCAGCTCTTCCAGCCTTGCAATTAATGCTTCTTTTCCCGCTTCCTCAGCCTCCAGCTGAAACTTGAGGCGGGAGAGCTGCTCATCCAGCTCTCCCCTTTGCTTCTCGAAAGCTTCCGCTTGCAAGGCGAACAAGTTGACTTTTACCACTTTCACTTGATCCCGCAGATCCAAGTAGCGTTTCGCGGTTTCCGCTTGCTTTTCAAGAGGCGGCATTTGCTGGTCCAGCTCTGTTATCAGATCCTCGGCTCGGAGAAGGTTTTGCTTCTCCCGCTCAAGCTTCGCCGCCGCGTCAAAGCGCCTGGACTTGTACTTGACAATTCCCGCCGCCTCTTCGAACAAAAGCCTTCTGTCCTCGGACTTCGCGCTTAGGATCTCGTCTATCCGGCCTTGCCCGACTATGGAATACCCTTCCCTGCCTATTCCGGTGTCCATGAAAAGCTCATGAACATCCTTCATCCGGCAGCGGGTTCCGTTTATGCTGTACTCGCAATCCCCAGATCGATACATGCGCCTTGTGACAGTCACCTCGGAATAGTCCATAGGCATCTTCTTGTCGCTGTTGTCTATCGTCATGGAGACTTCAGCGTACCCTAGCGCCTTGCGGTTCTGGGTGCCGGAGAAGATGACGTCCTCCATCTTCTGCCCTCGCAGGCTCTTCGCGCTCTGCTCCCCCAAAACCCATCGGATCGCATCCGAGATGTTGCTTTTGCCGCTGCCGTTGGGGCCTACCACGGCCGTTATCCCTCGGTTGAACTCAAGCCGGATTTTGTCCGGAAAGGACTTGAAGCCAGCCATCTCCAGCTTTTTAAGATGCATAGTCGCCCTCCCGGGCTAAATTTATGATAGAAATTTATTTTTGGTTATATGGCTTAAGTCTTTTATATCTTTATATCCTAAATTTTTCTTCTCACGTACCTGTCATAAATATATCTCTGCCTTGACTTGACGCTCTTCACAAGCCTAAGGAACTCATGCCTGCACTGCTTCAAGAGCCCCAGGTCATCTTCTGGCGTCTCTTCTTCGGAATATCTCGCCTTGTAGTAAATGCGGGCCAGATCCCTCATGAAGATGGTGTCGCTCTTGAAGGCGAAGCGGTTGCCCACGCGCTTGGCATAATCGAATGGCGTTTCGTCCCGCCTAATGGGGCAGTTCCAGTAGGCGCACATTTTCATGATAGCCCTAAACAGCTCGGCCGCCTGCTTGTTCGCGGGAAGCTTGCGAATCCTGGCTTCATAAGACATCGCCAAAAGCTTGCCTCTAAGGGCCATAGCCCAGTAGAGCGAAAGCAGGATCAACACAGCTCCGATAATCCCAAAGAAGGTGTTCTTGGATACGTTTCCCTTTGGCGGAGCTACAACGGCAGTTACTCTTGGCGCTGTCAGGTAAGGATTGTACTCCTCGCCCATCATGTCTTCAATGTAGTCCAAATAATTGGGGTCGCTCGCGAACTGAGGCGTGAAAACGCTTGCAGGAGGCGGCGTTTCGGCGTTGTTAAACCCGAATGTATACGGCGCTGTCGGCTCGAAAGGCACCCAGCCGAATCCTTCGAAATATGCCTCAACCCAGGAATGGGCCTGTAGGTTTGTCACAGAGTAGACTCCGTTTCTGGCAGGCGTGTTCGGCAGGATATACCCTTCCATGTACCTGGACGGAATCTCTATTGCCCTAAGCATGACAGCCATGGCGGAAGCGTAGTAAGTGCAGTACCCTTCCTTGCCTTCGAACAGGAAGTAGTCGACAAAATCCGCGTCCCTGGGCGGAGAGCTTGGCGTAAGGGTGTATGGATACGTAGACAGGTAATCCTCCAAGGCTTTCGCCTTGTCAAAATTGGTGTCCTTGCCATCCGTGAGCTCTTTTGACAGATCATAAACCCGCTGCGGCACAGTGTCCGGGATCTGGGTGAATTTGGTGTAGACATCGTCAGCGTAAGGGATTAGGTAAGAGCTGAAAAACTCGGACGGCATTGTTAATCTGCTGTTTCCCGACGCATGCTCTACGACGTAAGCCAGCTCCCATTGCGCCCAAATGTCCTCCAGAGTTTCCATGACAACAGCGGCATTAACATCCTCTGCGTCTTCTGTGCCTTCTATTCCATCAGTGCCTTCTATTCCATCCGTCCCATCCGTCCCCTCCGCGTTCTCCGCGCCATCCAGCCTAGATCCGGTCTTCCACTCAAAGTATGAGCTGACAGCCGGGTCGTGCCTGCCCAGATATTCCGTAAGGTAAAGCCCGTTTTCAACGGCCTTCGTGTACAGTCCGCGCTCGGACTGCCGAAGGATTTTCCTCACTTCCTCCGAAGCGTAGTCAACGTCCAAATATTCGAACGTGTAGGTTGTGTTGGCTGGCAAAACGTCAGAAACCCGAAGATCTCCCATGTCGTTTGACATAACCTTCAAGCCCGACGCAAGAGCTATGCCTAGCGTCTTGGCTGGCCGAAACAGGGTTCCTGTCCGGTTGGCCCCTATGCTCACCGAAAGCTGCGCATTTTCGGAATATGTGCCGTCACTTGCGTCAATTTTGTAAGGCAGGTTCAGCCTGGTCTCAAAAGCCTCAGTTACGGCGGCGTCTTTGGAATATGGCTTGCTGTAAGCGCCATCCCTGTTGATCCAAGACGAGCCTGTGTAAACGTCCTTTATCCGTCCAGAAAGATATGTCGTTCGATCCGAGTAAACGTCCATGACTTTCCTGTTGTTAAGCGACACATTCCCCCCAAGCCTGGCGCCAGCCCCCTCGAAGCCGGTGGTCTGGAAGGTGAAGTACTTGGGGTTGAACATGAAGTAAAAAAAGTCGTTTGCGACAGCGACTGGATCCTTGAAGAACTCGGTCATCTGCGCTTTGTCCCATCTGGGGTTTCCAACCGGGAGCACAGACGCCGCCAGCACCGCAACAAGGCAAACCGGGGCCATGTACAAAGCGACCAGATCCCGGTTTCCTTGTCTCTTGTTCAGCTTCTTGATCAAAAGAACGCAGAAGCAGAACAAGAATATCGCGAACGCCAGCTCAGACCGCTTGTAGTTCATCATCCAGTTCACAGCGAAAGTGCCAAAGCCCAAAAGGGCCACAAAGTAAAACTGGAACGTCACATGCAGGGCAAGCACCATGTAGAAAACCATGAATCCGCTCACCGCTATGCATATGGCCACCCCGTGCCGGTCTTCGTATGGCAGGTACCCTCTGATAAAGAGCATTGTCCTTCCAGCCTCGTCCAGGAAGTTGGCCAAAAAGCCCCCTTTGCTTGAGAGATCATCCCACTTCAGCAGAACGATTATGCCCGCCACTCCCAGCGCCGCAAGCATCCCTAGAAAGGTGTATCTGTTGTGAAAAAATATCGCGAACACGACAAGCCAGGCAATCGTCGCCAAAACCAAAAAAACAGGCGACACTGGTATGATCGTGGCGTTTATTATGGTATAGCTCAATGAGAACGCCAGCAGCCCGCATAATGGCAGCGTGGCGAAATAGTCTTCCGGCTTTCGGATGCGATCACCTCCTAACAACGTGGCAAGGCGCATCAAACCCTTGGATTTATAGCGCCGCGAGGCGCGTTAAACCCTTTTATTTTTAGCGCTGCGAGGCGCAAATCGCAAGAAACCAAGGTTTCACGAGCAAAAAGATTTTCGTTTGCGCGTTTAAAACAAGTTTTCGATCAACCCCTCGCCCTCCACAAGAACGCATGCCAGGCCCATTCTCAAAAGCTCGTCAAAGATCGCCTTGATTTCAGGCTTTGGAGCGTTGGGGGAAATAAGAGTCAGAATAACGTTGTGCCCGAAGTTATGGGCGCTCACCAAGACCTCGAATGCCTCATCGTCCAAGGTTGACACGATCACCGCCAGATTTCCGGGGCTTGACTGGTCGTTCATGAAAGACATAAGAGACTTGGACAGCGTGCTTTCCCCAGCAAAGGGCATGTGGGCAAGCATGGTGTAAATCTTGTCAAAGTCGTGCATTCCGCTTGCTGGAACCAGGCCTTCCTTCTGGGAGAAAAGGGCCACTGGCATCTGCTTTTTCAGGCAGTAGAACACTGAAGCAACAGCGACCTCAACCATCCGGTCTCCTGTCACGCATTCCTCCATTGGCGTCGTCCCGCATTTCCCTTGATCCAGAAATATCGAAACCGTGTTTAGCGCCGTGGTCTCATAGTTTTTGACCATGAGCTCCATTCTCTTGGCGGAAAGCTTCCAGTGGATCCTCTTCATCCCGTCAGCGCTGTTGTATTGCCTGACGTCAGAGAAAGTTGAATAGTCTTCTTCCCGTATCACGTGCCTGGAGTACGACTGGCTCATCAGGTTGAGGGACAATGGCAGGTTTTCTATCTCCGCTATCCGGGGGTAGACAGTCAGGCGCATCATCTCCTTGGACTTTCTCTCCAGGTTGAAGAGCCCCAAGAAGTCGCTGGCCTGAACCGCTTCCACTCCGATGTCGTAAAGGCCCCTGTACTTGCATGTGATCGCAAAAACAATCTCTTTCTCTTCAGCCCCAAATATCGAAAAGCTTGATGACTTGGCAGATGTCGACAGGCCAAATGAGGTCTTCGGAAATATAAGCGTGAGCCCTGGGCTGTACAAGAAGCCAGTTCCTTTCACTCTCACCCTGAACTTGGCCTCTTCGCCTTTAAGCATGAAATCCTTGTCTACAGCCTGGACGATCTCAAGCTTTCTAAGGGCTACCCAAGAAAGCGCCAAAGACGCCAAGGGCAAAAGCATTATGCTGTAAAGCAAGGCGTAAGTCGACTTGCTGGCGTCATAGAAAGCCAGCGCCAGCGAGAACAAGGCAAGGGCCGCGTAAAAGGCCCGGTTGCGCGTCATAGGGCGGGAGCGCTCACGCTCGACAAAGCGCGCTCAATTATGTCTTTAGGCGTTATCTTCTTCATCCTTGCCTCCTGGCGCATCATAATCCTGTGGCCCAGCACGTGCGGCGCCATTAGAGTGATGTCGTCCGGAACCACAAAATCCCTTCCTTGGTACAAAGCCCAGGCCTGGGATGACCTGAACAGGTATAATGACGCCCTTGGGCTCGCGCCAAGCACGACCTCCTCCTGCTGCCTTGTGTTCCTTACAATGTCAACTATATACGACTGGAGCTCCCTGTCCACGTAAACGCTTTCTGTCAGCGCCTGAATGGACTCTATCGCCTTTCCGTCCGCCACTGGCGTGAGATCCGCAAGCGGGCTGCCTGACTTGAACCGCGCCAGCATCCTGGACTCTTCCGCAGGATTTGGATACCCAAGGGACACCTTCATGAAAAACCTGTCCAGCTGCGCCTCCGGCAATGGGTAAGTGCCCAGGTACTCAACCGGGTTTTGCGTCGCCAGCACCATGAACGGCTTTGGAACCTTGTACGTTATTCCGTCAACGGTCACCTGGTTTTCTTCCATGACCTCAAGCAGGCTTGACTGGGTTTTGGGCGATGTCCTGTTGATCTCGTCAGCCAGTATGAACTGGCTCATCACTGCGCCAGGCTTGTATTCAAAGTCGCTGGTCTTCAAGCTGAATGTGGAGAACCCTGTTATGTCAGAGGGCATAATGTCCGGAGTGAACTGTATCCTCTTGAAAGTGCAGTCCACTGACTTCGCTAGCGCCGATACCAGGCTGGTCTTGCCTACGCCCGGCACATCCTCTATCAGGACGTGCCCCCTGCAGCTCAGCGCGTTTATCACCAGCTCAATGGCGAACCGCTTTCCAATAATTACTCTTTCCACATTATACGCAATCGCCTTCATAAGCCTAACGGCTTCGGCTTGCGACATGACGCTGTTGTCCATCAATGGCATCCTTTCAAGGCTCGCGGCTCGCGCCCTTTATTTGAGGTGCCGCCCTCTTTTTTAAGCTTTTTTTGCTTTAAGCTTTTTTTGCTTAAAGCTTTTTTAACTTTTTATTGGCATGGCCCAGTGGCAAGACTGGCCTTTGGACTGGAGCATATCAAAGCAAGCGTGATCGCACGATTTAAGCATGCATTCAAGCGATCTCTTTCTGAGATCGCATTCCCTGATATGCGTCTCCAGTGTGGCTGGCTAAGATATTTGCCTTTGAAAACGAGTAATGGCACGGCATGCGCATAGGCAAAGCATCACCCCAAGAACCTATGCCTTGCATGCCCCTGCCTAAGAGCCAGGCATTCTTTCCCAAGTTCCTGGCATTGCCTTTTGGGACATGGCGCAGGAAAAGTCTCGCATGCTCTTAAACGCCAATAAAAAATCGGGATAAATTGCCCTTAAATTGCCTCTTTGGAACACTTGCATTAGCGCCGTTCCTGGCTATCGCTAACCGATTGCCCTATATCGGCGCAACTGTTGCCAAAAACCCTTTGCGCGAATCACGTAGGCAATTGCGGCTCAAAAAAAGGCAAGCCAGCGCTGCTCCAGCGCAATTTAGGCCTTACGTTGGCAAAATCCCGCTTTTTATCGCGCAAATCACGCGACTTTCCCTAAAAACCCCTTAATTCCTAGCGAATTTAGCGCCCTCGGCGCTCACGCTTCGGCTACTTGATTCGCCTTTATTAGTATACATCTACAACATTGTTAATACAAGCTTTTGCCCGCCAACGGTTCTATTATTGCAGCAATGCAGCATGGCCATATTTTTGTCTGCCGCAAGATAGCAAATGCCGCAGGGCTTATTTTTGTCTGCCGCAAGATGGCAAATGCCGCAGGGCTTATTTTTGTCTGCCGTAGATTAGAAAAATGCAGCAGGGCATATTTTTGTCTGCCATAGAATAGAATCAACTATGACGGCTTGAAAAGCGCTCTAAAAGCTTGGCTCGCCAGAGCTCTTAGCCAGAGGCCATCCGCTTTTCAAGAAACAGCGCGCTTGATAGTGGCATGCTCTTTGAGCGTTTCGCAAGAAAGCACCCTTCATCAAACCGATGGGCGCGTCAAACAAGGCGCAAGCCTTGGAGATATGCCCTAATATTACAAAATTCGCGGTATATGGGCGCAAAAGACTTCCTCGCTCGATCTTTGCGATCCAACAAATGCCGCATGGCGCAACGCGCCCCCACAGCTTTTATTTCCAAACTAACCGCGGAGCGCGAAAGCCCGCTTGGGGGGCTCATCATTGGCAATGCGCAGGAAAAGCATCGTCGCAAGCGCTTTGATCTTGACTGCGGCAGGAATTATTACCAGGCTTCTTGGATTCGTTTACCGCATATACATGTCCAACATCCTGGGGGCCGAAGGCATGGGCCTCTACCAGCTGATAATGCCTGTCTACGCGCTTGCTTGGAGCATAGCCTGCTCCGGGTTCAACACTGCGATATCAAAGCTCGTCGCGGCCGAAAGGGCCAGAGGCGAATACGGCAACATGGGCAGGATCCTGAAGCAGTCCATACTGGTCACAACTTCAATAGGATTGGCCCTGAGCGCCGCCTTGTACTTCTTTGCCGCGCCTGTCGCGGATCTGTTCTTCAAGGATCAGAGAGCGACCCTGTCGCTTCGCATACTGGCGGCCGCCTTTCCGTTCATGGCCGCTGGCACTTGCATTAGGGGCTTCTTCTTCGGGCTTCAAGAAACAATGGTTCCAGCGATCAACCAAGTGCTGGAGCAGTGCGTCAGAATGGTTGTCATCTACATACTGGCTGGCATGTTCATCCATAGGGGCTTGGAGTACGCATGCGCCGTCGCGGTCATAGGAATCGTCTGCGAAGAGATCGTTTCCTTTATCTACATCCTGGTCTCATACAGGATATTCAAGTCAAAGAACAAGCTGACAAAACGCCCGACACTAAACGCGGGCGCATGCCTCTCCATGATAATGGCAATGGCCATTCCCCTTACCGCGAACAGGGTGACAGGCTCGCTCCTTGCGACGTTTGAAAACATCCTGATCCCTCAGCGCCTTCAGGCTTACGGCATGACTTCAAGCCAAGCGATGTCGGTCTTCGGCCAGATTTCTGGAATGGCTATGCCTTTGATATACTTTCCGACAGCCTTGCTAACCTCGCTGTCAGTCACGCTTGTGCCCGCCGTTTCCGAGGCGGCCGCCATAGGCCGTCTTGGCGCAATGCGGCAGACAGTCTCAAAAAGCGTATTGTTCGCGGCGGTGGCCGGCATAGGCGCAGCCGGCATGTTCCTGGCGTTCCCCAACGAGCTTGGAATAGCCATATACAACCAACCCATAGGCGACATGCTCTTGATCCTCGGGGTAATGTGCCCGTTCCTTTATATCCAGATCATTTTCTCAGGCGTATTGAACGGCTTGGGCCACCAGGTCTTCATCTTCAAAGTCAGCCTGGTGACGTCTCTCATAAACATTCTGGTCATATACTTCCTTGTTCCGCTCCGGGGCATCAACGCCTTTATCCTGGGCTGGTTCTTCAGCCTTATAGTGGGATGCGCCTTTGAGATCAAGAAGATCTATGAAAGCATAAACATAACTTTGGACTTTTCCAACTGGATGCTAAAGCCGGCGCTGTCAGCAGCCGTCTCAGGCATCCTCATGAATTATGTCGGCACGAAAAAGCTCATTCCCTTGTTTGGGCTCAAGCTTGGGCTTGTTATAAGCGTTGGCGGTCTGCTGGCAATATACTGCATTCTTGTGTATGTGACAGGCGCCATCAGCAAGGAAGACCTTGGCAGGTTCAGAAAGAAGCCTCAAGCTTCAAAACAAACAGCAGCTCCGGCATGAAAAAAGGG
>JAISWZ010000364.1 GCA_031270945.1 Clostridiales bacterium
TCCAAGCATAAAAATCGCGGAATTAGGCAAGCATAAAGAATGATGGCATAAATAGGCAGACAATAAATTTTATGGGAATAAGTCATGTGCCTTGTATTTATCATTAAAACGAAAAAAAAATATCGTGAAAATGCATTGACATATTCCCAAAGCGCTGATATACTGCTTTCGGCGTATTTGATAGCCGGTTTGCGCTTGTTCTCGCAAACAGCCTCAAAGCGCCAAGCGCCCAGCCTGAAAAAAGGCCGGCGAAAAAAGAAATTAAAAGCTTGCCTTGCCTGAGGTTTTGATGTATAATACACAGGTTGCAAACATAAGGCAATGCTTGCAAGCTTTTTTCGGATTTCGCGACACACTTGGCTGAGTGTGAAGATTGAGAGCCGGAGACCTGCAAACTACGCGGCTTGGCGCGCATGGCGCGTATCTTTAACGGATTCGAGCCAGCGCCAGGACTGGGCATCTTGCCGCGAAAGCGGCCAGCAAAGGAGGTTTCACATGGCGGCGCAGAAAATAAGAATCACTCTCAAGGCCTACGACCACCGTCTCATTGACCAGTCGGTGACGCAGATAATTGAGACCGCCAAGCGCACTGGCGCAACAATATCGGGGCCGATACCCCTTCCGACAAAAAAGGAAGTGGTCACGATCCTTCGCGCTGTGCACAAGTACAAAGATTCAAGAGAGCAATTCGAAATGCGCACTCACAAGAGGCTCATAGACATTGTCATGCCGACCCAGAAGACGGCTGACGCTCTCACCCGCCTGGATCTGCCAGACGGAGTGGACATAATGCTCAAAGTGATCTAGAAGGATGCCCATTTGGGCAATCCGCAGGTTCAAGCGTTGTGCCCAATGCTTGCGAGCGGCCTGACATTAAAACTTCATGTTTGAGCGCTCGCCGGCATAATAGCATGACTGCCCGATTCTGGGCAATCCGCTGCATTTATGGAGGTGCGTAATGAAGAAGGCGATTTTGGCCTCAAAGCTGGGGATGACCCAGGTGTTCGGCGACAACGGGGAGCTAGTGCCTGTGACCGTGCTCACTGCGGGGCCATGCGTTGTAATCGGAAAGAAGACAGGCGAGACAGACGGGTACAGCGCCTTGCGCGTAGGCTTCGCCCCATTGGAGAAAAGCAAGGTCAGAAAGATGATCAAGCCGGACAAAGGCCAGTACGACAAGGTCAAGTTGGCGCCAATGAGGTACCTCAAGGAGCTCAAGCTAGAAAACTCTGACAGCTTCAACGTCGGAGACGAGATCAAAGCTGATGTTTTCGCAAAAGGCGAGCGCGTTGACGTTTGCGGCATATCCAAAGGAAAGGGCTTCCAAGGCGCGATCAAGCGCTACGGGCAGCACAGGGGCCCCATGTCCCATGGATCCAAGTACCACAGGGGCTTGGGCTCAATGGGAAGCGGCACCTCCCCAGGACGCGTCAAAAAAGGCAAGCACATGCCTGGCCACATGGGAAACAAAAGGGTTACAGTGCAAAACCTTCAGGTTGTTCGCGCTGACGCTGACAAGAACATCCTGCTTGTCAAGGGCCCGGTGCCTGGCGCCAAAGGGGCGATCCTTCTGGTGAAGAGCACAGTGAAGGAAACCAAGTCGACAAAGGCCAAGAAATAGGGGAAGGAGGATGGGCAATGGCATCCGTTGACGTATACAACATGAACGGCGACAAGCTTGAAACGCTTGAGTTGCCGGACAGCATATTTGGCGTCGAGGTAAACGAGCACGCGGTTCACATGTCAGTTGTGCAGTACCTGGCCAACCAGCGCGTTGGAACAAAGTCAGCCAAGACGCGCGCCGAGGTAAGAGGCGGCGGCCGCAAGCCGTACAAGCAGAAAGGCACTGGACGCGCGAGGCAAGGCTCCATCAGGGCTCCCCAATGGACTGGCGGCGGCGTGGTTTTCGCCCCGAAGCCAAGGGACTTCAGCATCCGCTTGAACAAGAAGCAAAAGAGGCTGGCTCTCAAGAGCGTCCTTACCGAAAAGGTCAGGGAAAAGAAGTTCATAGTCCTTGACGAGCTCAAGCTTTCAGGAGCAAAGACCAAAGAGATGAAAAAGGTTTGCGACAACCTCAAGCTCACAGGCAAGGCGCTTGTGGTGATAAACGGATCAGACCGCAACGTGATCCTTTCGGCTAGGAACATGCCGCTAGTCACGACTGCTGCCGTCAACACGATAAATGTTTATGACATCATAAACCACGACACTTTCGTAGCCACAAGGGAAGCGGTCCAGAAGATCACGGAGGTGTATGTGTAATGGCGCAGCTCCAGTACTATGACATTCTTTTCGAGCCCATCACCTCAGAGAAAAGCATGAAGCTTGTGGAGAGCAAGACCTACTCCTTCTATGTTCACCCGGACGCGACAAAGAACCAGGTGGCAGAGGCTGTGGAAAGGCTCTTTGACGGGGCTATCGTAAAGAAGGTAAACACGTTCAACCTGAAAGGCAAGCCAATCAGGCGCGGGATTGTAAAAGGCAAAAGGTCAAAGCGCAAAAAGGCGGTTGTTTTCCTGGAAGAGAGCTCGGCGCCGCTTCAGATCATGTAGGGAGCAAGACAGCCAGGGCAGTTTAAGCGTCCCCCGCGCTTTGCGGGAGAAAACCGAAAGGGGCGATTATCGTGGGCGTAAAGAGATACAAGCCTTACACGCCTTCAAGGCGGCACATGACTGTGTCGGATTTCGCCGAGATAACGAAATCCAAGCCCGAGAAAAGCCTAGTGACGCACCTCAAGAAAACAGCCGGCAGAAACAGCCAAGGCAAGATAACAGTGCGGCACATTGGCGGAGGCAGCAAGAAGAAGTACAGGATCATAGACTTCAAAAGGGACAAAGACGGCGTGTCAGCGAAAGTGGCGGCAATCGAGTACGATCCAAACCGCAGCGCTAACATCGCGCTTTTGAACTACGCGGACGGCGAGAAGAGATACATCTTGGCGCCTGTGGGAATAAAGGTCGGAGACCGCTTGATGAGCGGGCCTTTGGCTGAAGTCAGGGTCGGCAACTGCTTGCCCCTGAAGAACATCCCTGTTGGATCAGAAATCCACAACATCGAAATGAAGCCGGGAGCGGGCGGGCAGCTTGTGAGATCAGCAGGAAACGTAGCCCAGCTTATGGCGAAAGACCAAAAGTACGCGACAATCAGGCTTCCATCCGGCGAAATGCGCTACGTTCCAGTAGGCTGCAAAGCCACAATGGGGCAGATGGGAAACTTGGACCACGAGCTCATAAATGTGGGAAGCGCCGGAAAGAAGCGCCACATGGGCATCCGCCCAACTGTTCGCGGATCTGTCATGAACCCCAACGACCACCCGCACGGCGGCGGCGAAGGCCGCGCTCCGATTGGTCGCCCTGCGCCAAGCACTCCTTGGGGCAAGCCAGCTTTGGGATACAAGACGAGAAAGAAGAAAAAAGCCTCAAACAAGATGATAATTCGCAGAAGGAGCAAATAGCCTAGGCTTTTAGGAGGCAATCATGAGCAGATCCATAAAGAAAGGCCCGTTCGTTGACGCTCCCCTGATGAAAAAAGTTCAGGAGCAGCTTAAGTCCACGAGCAAGTCTGTCATCAAGACCTGGTCCCGCCGCTCGACAATCGTCCCCGAGATGATAGGTTTCACTCTCGCTGTGCACGATGGCCGCAAGCACGTTCCGGTCTACGTGGTAGAGGACATGGTTGGGCACAAGCTCGGCGAATTCGCCCAGACCCGCACATACAGGGGCCACGGCAAGGA
>JAISWZ010000401.1 GCA_031270945.1 Clostridiales bacterium
AGCGGTGCGGGCAAACCAAGCGCACTTACGCTTTCTAATGTTGTACGCAAGGCAAGGAAGGATCGGCAAGCTTCGGTTGCTTAGATTTTGAAGATGAACGCTCAGCCGGGTAAGAGGTGAGGTAAGAGACCATGACGATAATCGTAGTCTAAGCAAATCGGGGTTCCGCCTTTCAATACTGGAAGAGAAAATCTTCCAGTGAGAAGCGGTGCGGCCAAACTCAGGTCGGTAAGGTTTTGACAGTTGAACGCTAGGCCAGCTAAGAGACTCCAAATCTCGGTTTATCTCGGCTTAAGCAAATCGGGGTTCGCCTTTCAATACTGGAAGAAAAATTCTTCCAGTGAATAGCGGTGCGGCCAAACTCAGGGTGCTTCAAGTTTGAAGGAAGAATGTTCGGCGGATAAGAGTTCAGAAACTAATACTGGGGTTGCTATTGCCAAGAAACACGTGTAAAGTCCCTCGCTGAGCTTTCATTAAGGATCGAAAGATTGCCCCTAGCCTAGCCTAGCCTAGCCTAGCCTAGCCTAGCCTGCTCTATGCCAGAGCATTTGCCGAGCTGATTGGTAGCGGCTTGCCAATGCAAAGAAATCGCAAAGCGTGATTTCACGCATCGATTACATAGAATGTTAAGCATACAGAGATTAAAATCGAGCGCTGCTTTTGGCGGGAGCGGGATTCGCAAGGCTTTGACTCGCCGAACGTACGTTCTTATCCCCAAAGAGGGAAAAGGGCGAGCAATCAAAAAAAGCATGGTGCCAAGGCCTAAGCCTCGGTGCCATGCCTTTGATATAAATCGATCAAATTGCATTCTCTTTGTTGCCAGGGTGAATGCGCGTCTCGATGATGCTTCAGCTCGATGCAGCTCACTTGGCTGCGTTTCCCCTGACGCCGTGGCTGAAGCAGTCTGCCACAACGTTGCCGCTTTGTATTTCTTAAGCCATTCCCTGGCAATATCCAGCTGTTTCTTGCGCTGTTTCATCAAAAGAAGAAGTGCTTCTTTTTGTGAGGCTTCTCCATATAGCCTTTCATAGCATTGTCGAATAGATCTTCTATCTCCTTGCCGATGGCAATGTCCAGCAATGGATACCCTCGATCTCCATCGCCTCTGCCAGGCGTTCTCCCGCCCGTTTTGTCACCAGGCTGATAAGATGTGCGAAATCTAATGTTGCTCTCTTCGACAACCCAATCTATTAGCAATTTCCTGTCTTTTCGAGAAATTGGGTAGTTTATGGGCCCGTCATTCGCGGCTATTGTCTTTTCAAACGAGTCCTTGATCCGCGCCTTCTCGCTTTCGGTCAAATCGGAATATTCCAGCCGTATGGCAGGAAGCGCCTGGCGAGCTTCCAGAACCCGCTTGTCCAATCTCTTTTCCCGGGTTAGCTCCTCGCTATCATCATCTTCTTCAAAATATGATGAAGCCACGTGAATCTCCTTGTCCCACATTTCCTTTATCGCAACAGTCGCTCCTATGGGGATTTCGTGCCCAAGCTCTTTTAAGGCCTTGATGGCAACGCTTCCTCTTACGCCAAAGTGGCTGGAGTAGTCCGCCACAATGTTTGAGCCCTTGTAGGTGCTTAGCCATTTCTCGGAGATTTCCATCTGCTCCTTGCGCCTTTGGGCCCGGAACTCCCTGTCTTCCTGGCTTGGCTTTGCTTTCTGTTGCGAGCTTTTTCTCTTTGCCATAGGCTCCCCCCTGTGCCACAGCCTTAGCGGCCTGTCGTTGAATCATTGCCGGGTAACTGTGAAGCGATTCCATCTTTATACGGCGGCCGGTAAAGCATCGCTTCATTGATGCCTCTGCCCGCATTGGCCGATCAAAAGTACATGCCTCATTTTAAGCGAAAACCGAAGAAAAAGCAAGCGCGACAAAAAACGACAACAAGCCCTTGAAGATTAGGATTCTTGGGGAGCTTATCTTCTTGTTACCCTCAATAGGCGTGGGCGCAGACTCCAAGGAATCCTTTAGAAAGCGGCGAGCGGCGAAGGGTTCTCAAGAAGGCTTTCGATAAGGAGCGGAAGATTGCTGAAACCTGGCATGTACTGGCAAAGCGTATGCCTATGCGTAGAAATCGTTTAGAAATCGAGCAACCTTGCGAGAGTCTTGCCGCCATAGGGGAGTCGGATCACAAGGGTTTCAGAGGCCGCTCTCTTGATTTGCCTCCAACTGCGCAAGTGCCAAGGCCCAAGGAAATGGCCCGGATCGTATCGAAGTCCCAGTTGGGATATGCTCTTAGCTAAGGAACGCATAGGCTTCTATCCTCATGAAAGCTGTCTCGTTTACCTCGTAGAAATCCGGCAAGTCCAGCCCTGGGTCTCCAAATAGGCTAAAGGCGTCAGTTCTCTTGACTACAAAACGATCACTGTCATCCCGCTTCTGGTTGTCTCCCAGCACGAGCTGGATTTTCTCGTAGTCATCAAAAAAGTACTCCTGCAATAGCGGCAGGATTTGAGACTTGAAAATGTCAGCCAGCATTTCAAAGGAGGCGTTGCCTCTAAGCGGAAGAAGGCACGCGTGGCCTATTGTGTGCTCGCGATCCAGCAGGACTGTGATCCGCCTGTTTATAGTGTCTAAAGCTTCAGCTATGTCTATGCCCTCAACAATCACGTTCTTCAGCAAGCTGGAGTCCGGCTTCATTTCCAGGAAGCTGAAGCGGTGCCTAAGCGCTTGGTCAATCATGGCGATGGAGCGGTCAGAGGTATTCATTGTGCCTATTATATAGACATTGGATGGCACCCCAAAGTTTTGCCCCGAGCAAGGCAGCCTTGCCCTTAGCTCTTCAGGGGCGCCAATCCGCTTGTTGGGCTCGATCAGCGTGATCAGCTCTCCAAAAATCTTGGAGATGTTGCCCCGGTTTATCTCGTCTATGACAAAGGCCCGGTTTCTGGCCCTTGTTGTGAACAAGGCGGGATTTTCCTTCTGTAGCAGCAGGAGCATGTCAGATGCTGAAACGGACAGCCTGCAAATGGGGGATAGGCTCATTGGCTTGCACAGAGCTGATATGTCAAGGACCCCCTTTGAAAGCCAAGACACATTTCTCTGCCCCTGGCGCCATTCGAACTTGCCAGACACCACGCCAATCGCGTCTATCAAAGAGCTGGAGCGGCAGGAAAGCACGAGATCACCGACCTGCATGTCTCTTTGGAAGACTCTGAGATCAGCGTTTTGGCTGTCTTGGTCCGTTTTCTCGCCAAGGCGAAGGAAGCCGTTGTCCAGTTGCTCCATCCGGGTTTCGCTGTCGATAGCCACCTTCCAGACCGCAGGGGCCTTCCCGATCCCTAGCTCCGAGTCTTCTGGAATCCCTGCCCTGTCGCAAAACGCCTTGAATACCCCGTCGCGCACTTCGTATTGCACTTGCTGGCAGCCGTCGGAAGCCGCCACAGGCCGAATGCCCTCAATAAATTCCTCGTAGCCGAATGACTGGTGAAAGGTCACAAAGGCGATCAGCCCTTGCTCCATGTATTCCAGATACAGCTTATGCACCTCGGAGTACGGCATGGCCATGATCTCGCTCAAAGGCTGCTCTTGAACTGTTGAAACGGCGTGGGCGACTGCGCTGTATGTCTTTCCAGTGCCAAAGGTTCCGTAGAGGATAAGGTTCCTGCCGGATGCCCCTTCAGCGAGGCTTTCAGAATCACTGGCACTTGTGCTAATGAAGTAGGCGAGATCGATTGTCAGCGTCTTGAGCTTTCTGTCCGGATAGCAATCCGCGCCCAAGGATCTGCTAGACATGGACACCAGCTCAGAGTCTTTGGAAAGTTCCGAGCAAATGGCGTCATATAGCTTGAATCCGAAAACCATCCTTTCGTACTTGTCCGAGGGAGGAGTTGCCCCGCACAATTTCCAGGCGTTGTCTTTCATCGCTGAGTATTTGTAAATGTAATACTTGTCAGGGTAGCGGAGCCACAGGTAAGTGCTTATGGCAGTGGGGGATTGAAAGTCATGGCCCCATTTCGCGTTCCTGCTCTTGAGGCTGCCAGACTTGTCGGCAAACATTTGCGCCCTTGAAACAACGCTCTCGCTTTCGTCGAACAGCTCCCGAAACATCACCCGAAGCTCTTCAGGGGCCAGGCTTGCGAATTCCCTGAGCATTCCGCCAGGAAAGTTGTGGTTGCTGGAAAGCAGGTTCCTTGTCTGCGCAAGCGAGTTTACGATCATCCGCCGCAAATCTGGAGCGTCGATGTCCCAGTTGTCCTGAAAGCACTTTACAGCCTTCCACTTGAATATCTCACTGGCCCGGCGCTCCGCAAAAGAATCCTTGTATTGGGCTATGTGCCTTTGAAGCGCGGACTGGCTGATTTTGAGGTTGTCTTCCATGAAATTAAAAGCCTCCTTAAAATTTAAAAGCCGAGAGCGAAAAGAGCGCTCTTTTCTCCTGAGTGCAAACGAAAGACTCTCCAGAAATGATTATACCACTGCTGCAATGCAATCGCAAGCGAAAACATCTGCTGGATTTAAAACCTTGCATCGTTGCTGGGCAACCTTCGCCATGAAAGAAAAGTGCAGTTCTTTTTGCTCATTGCGGTTGATCGTACGCGTCTCATAAAGCTTGGCTACTATGACAACATCGGAGTATTGCCAGCGTTTTATTTGAGCCTTCGAGCCCGCTTTGTAGGGCTGAGAGGAAACAGCCAGATTTCTGGGCTGAGAAAGTTAACAGGGCTTGATCCCCAAACTCGAAAAAGCATCTGGGGATTGGTGAGAGACCAGCAGGCAAAGCAAGGGGTCACGGTTTTCTTGACAACCCGCTACATGGAAGAGGCGGCCACATCAGACGCTGAAGTCATTTTGGAAAAAGGCAGGATATGCGAGAGAAAGACGCCAGACGGTATTAAAACCCAGTACGGGAAAGACGCTTCGAGGTTGCGGTTCGAAAATATGAGCGCTGGACATGAGGCTCTAAGAAAGCTCGGATACGCGCCAGAGCGCAAGGCGGACTGCCTGAAGCTGTCTATGGCGAATAGTCAGGAGGCGCTGTAAGCAGTTAGGATTTCTGGGGGTATCGTTGTCCAAAGATACCACAAAGGAGAGGACTGCTCGATGCATTCGTAAGTTGGATGAATCGTCCCTTTAGAAAGTTGCTCGGCTAGCCAGGGATGCGGCCTTCCAACAGGCGAAACAAGTCCGAGAGCGTCAGCAGGGGGAAAACATGCAAAAGGTGTTAAATTCCATGGTGGAATAAGGAGATTGTTGTTGGGTGTAACCATAGAATGGAATTCTAAAACATGAGCTTTGTAAGCATCCGAGCGAGCGCCAACAGGTGCAAACACGTAAAAGGTGTTAAATTCCATGGTGGAATAAAGGAATTCTTATTGACATAACAAAATCCGAAACAGGTTTTAGGTGCCTTTCTCACATCAGCATCGCTTCCTGCGGGATTTACAATTCACAGCGATAGGGTGCGCTTCGGAGTTGCCAGCTCATTCTTGCTGAAAGCAATAGCGGGCCGATAAAGACGCCCTTAGTACATACATCAAAATTCCGGGGATAGCGTTTGCCCAAGGGCAAATCGCCAAAAGGCATGCTGCGGTGCGGACGATTTGAGAAGCCTTTAACTGGTTGGGGGGGTGTTGCTGCTACAAGGACGCGTAAAGCCCCTTGGCTCGCAAGCTTCTACTTCAAGGAGCAAAATCAGGTCACTTTAGATTCTCTGCGTTGAATCTAGGCAAGAAAGGAGGTAGGAACATCGTTGCACGGGGTGCGGCTAAGTTGAATGCTAGGCAAGGAAGAATCTCGTAACCTCATCATTGCATGGGACGAGGCAAGCTCACATGCGGGGCGAGGTAAATCTCTCAGTGCCTTTTTTGTGCACTTTAAAGCTGGAAGTGAAATTCTTCCAGTGCGTAGCGGTGCGGCTGAACTCGACTTTTACCTGTATCAGCTAACCTAAACCAGCTAAGGGCGTCTTCCTTGAATCTGGCGTACCGCTTTCATTCTCTAAGTTGAATGCTAGGCAAGGAAGAATCCAGGAACCTCATCATTGCATGGTACGTGATAAGCTCTTTCTGTGCTGGTCAGGAACATAATTGTACAGGCGAGGTAAAGCTCTTTCTGCGCTTTTGTGCACTTCAAAACAGCGGGCGGCCAAGCTCAGGTCCCTTAAGCTTTCTACGTTGGATGCTAGGCAACGAAGGAGCCAGGAACTTCATCGCACGTGACACGGTAAAGGTCTTTCTGTGCACTTAAGGCTGGAAGAGCAATTCTTCCAGTGAAAAGCGGTGCGCCAAGCTCGGCACTTGCGCTTTCTACGCTGAAGTCAAGGAAGAGCCAGGAATCTCATCGCATGTGACACAGTAAAGCTTTTCATGTGCATTTGAAAGCTGGAGCGACCTTCTTCCAGTGAGAATCGCGTTGCTAAACTCAGGTCAGTTATGTTTTGAAAGTTGAACGCAAAGTGGCGATCAAGAATCTCATCTCACGGGCTTAGAGCAAAGCCCTTGGTCGGCCTCCCTGCCCTCTGCCCTGTCAAAGACTGCGGCAGCTTGTTTTGCGGATGGCGCTGAGGCTTGGCGAAAATCGCAGCGCGAACCGCGCTTCCTGCATCCGTCAGCTGAGTTCGTCGGCTTGGAGGAAGATGCGGGCGGGCTTGCGACGGGAGAGAGGGAGCAATGCTCAAGACCTGGCATGGACGCAATCCAAGAAAAGAGCCGCAGACGGGAAAAAGACATTGACATCTATCCATATCTACGCTAAGATATGACAACAATATGCCATGTACATCATCAATGGAAGCGCACATTCATGAGATGCGGTGCATGAGCGCAAAATCAGGTTTTCAAGAGCCATTGAGACGCCAACTGGAGAAATGGGAAGTGAAAAAAAAGCTGTTTCAGATGAGGCAAGCAAGCTGATCGTCTCGTTGAAGCTTGAAGATGAGATTAACAGAGAAAAAAGAATTGATGTTCACTTAATGGTGAACGAAAAGCTGAAGAAGCTTTCGGACGAGTGCGGAGTGAGTGCCAACAAGATTGTGAACGCGTTGCTTGAGCGGGAAATAATGGGACAGGCATGAGTCTCAAGGGCGCATTGTACTGTTTCGAGGTCCTGATGGGCTTGCAACTGCATGGCGTCGGCAAGAGGGCCTTTGACGAGAGGCTTGCCAAGTCTGGATCTCCAAGGCAGGTGGAGCTGGTGATCCTTAAGAACAGAAACGGCAATACCGGAAAAATCATCTGCTATGACTACCACGCGAAATACAGTTGCTTTGAGGAAAAGGAACTGCCATTCCAAGACGCAGGAAGCGGAGCGTCTGCCGAGGCAAAATCCGCCGCAGCCGAATGCGGCCCAAAAACGGCGAAAACAGCTAGCCGGAAAAAAGCTGGCTGGTGAGGGGGGACTTATGAAAAGCGAAGAGACAAAAATGGAATTTGAAAGGCTACGCAAAACCGGGATGACGTACGTAGAGATATCCCAGGAAATCGGGATAAGCGTATCTACCTGCTGCAGGTGGGGCCAGCGGCTTGAGGCTTACGACATGGAGCGGGCGAAGCAAAAAGCAGAGGCGAAAGCGCCCATGTACAACGGCCAAGGAACCAACCAAATGGAGCGGCTCAACACAGCTGGCAAGGCGCTGGAAACTGGCGAGGATGGCGCGGCGTCCATTATCAAGGGCTGTGCTGAAATCCCCATAGAGAAGTTTGATCAGCGGCCCTCCGGGTTCAGGGTCAGCGCCCTGAAGCTTTTGGACATGCTCAAGATCAAGTTCACTGAAGCCAACAAGCACGGGGAGAAATGCAGCTGCTCACAGGTGTCACTCTATCTTGATGAATACATGCTCTTCATGGGCAAGCGCATAACGAAGACTGGGCGGGAAAAAGCAAAGCAAACGGCTGATGAGGATTTGGAGACGCTTTTCTCAATCCGCCTGGACTGGTTCGAAAACAGCGGGAGAAGAGGCCGATTCAGCACGAGGCTGTGCACTGCCAAAGGGATAACCAACAGCAAGATACTGTTCATCTTTACGCCCCAGATGGCTTCTTATCTCGCAAACGCGTATGTCATGCAGTTCCCGATGAAGCTCCTTGAGGTTGACGAATGCAATCCTGTCGCTTACTACCTGGGGAAAAAACTTTCCCTGCATTACAGCATCCGGCACAACGTGGAAAGCGGAACGAATGATTTCATAAGCGTGGCATGCCTGCTGGAGTACTGCGAAGACGTGATACCCGGCTACGAAACTGTCATTAGCGGCAACCGGCACACCAAGAGCCGAATAGTTGAGCCGTTCATAAAAGGGCTGGACACCCTCACGTCCATGGGAATCATAAGTTGGAAGCTCTGCGGGGAAAAGAGGAAGCCGTTCAAAGCTCCTGAAGGCGGGATTAGCTATCAAGAACTCATAGGCTTGTACATAGAGTTCCAGTTCCCAAAAGCAGCATAATTTTGAAAAAAGTATTTTGGGTACGCATATCAATGAGCGATTCCCCCCAAAAAAACGAGCGATTTACCCCTCATTACCGGCGCAGACCCGATCTGGAAGACTCTATAAACCCGCTAAAATCAAGGGTTCCAGGGCGACCGCGAAGGGGGGTCTACCCCTCCCCTTCTTAATTTTTTTTCACTTTTCACTCCGGGCCAAGAGGCACCAGACATGGAGTGAGCGAAAGGGCCAGATCAAGGTCAAGACCACCGCGAAACTCCCGCCCCAGGTCAAGATCAAAACCAAGTTCAAAAAGCAAGGTCAAGGTCAAGACCTCAGCCCTCTCGCGGAAAGTGCCCGCGAGACTCTCACGCCCCAACCAGGTCAAGATCAAAACCAAGATCAAACTCAAAAACCAAATTCAAAGATCAAATTTAAAAACCAGATCAAGATCAAAACATAGGCCTCTAAGAAAAAAATCGGATATTCGTTATTTAATTTTTTTAAGGCAAAGCTCTTTAGGTGCATTTCAAAGTTTGAGGTGCAGACAAGCCAGGTCGGTCGGTTAGGTTTTGAAAGCTGAACAAGCAAGGATCAGGGAGCTCATCGCATGTGGTGCGGTAAAGCTCTTCCTGTGTAAGCTGCGAACTTCTTCCAGTGAGAAGCGATGAAGCCAAACTCAGGTCGGTTAGGTTTTGAAAGCTGAACAAGTAAGGATCAGGAGCCTCATCGCGTGTAGCGAGGCAAAGGTCTTTCTGTGCACTTAAAGCTGTAAGAGCAATTCTTCCAGTGAGAAGCGGTGCGCCAAGTCAGGGCACATACGCTTTCTACGTTGAATGATAGGCAAGGATTGAACTTCATCTCACGTTGTCATGGCAGAACTCTTCCTGTATTTGAAGATTGGAAGTGAAATTCTTACAGTGAGAAGCTGTGCAACCAGTGTGTGCAAACCAAGTGCACTTACGCATTCAAAGTTGTACGCAAAGCCAAGAGGAGCCAGGAACCTCCCATGCGGGCAAGCTCCAGTTGCTAGGTTTTGGAAGATGAACACTAGGCGGGTAAGAAGTGAGGTAAGACCAGAAGCAAATCGAAGTCTAGGCAAATCGGGGTTTCGCCTTTCAATACTGGAAGATAGAATCTTCCAGTGAATAGCGGTGCGGCTAAACTCAGGTCTGCGGCCAAACTTAGGTCGGTGAGGTTTTGAGAGTTGAACGCGAGTCCAGGTAAAAGCCCAAATCTCTGTTTATATCGGTTTTAGCAAATCGGGGTTCCGCCTTTCAATACTGGAAGAATAATTCTTCCAGTGAGAAGCGGTGCGGGCAAACTAAGGTAGCTTAAGTTTTCCAAGCTGTACGTAAAGCAAAGAAGGAGCCAGGAACCCTCTTATGCGAGCAAGCTCCGGTAGTTAGAAGATGAACGCTAGGCCGGGTAAGAAGAGGGGTAAGACCCAGAAGATAAATTGAAGTCTTAGCAAATCGGGGTTCCGCATTTCAATACTGGAAGAGAAAATCTTCCAGTGAAAAGCGGTGCGGCAAAACTCAGGTCGTTAAGGTTTTGACAGTTGAACGCTGGGTGAGGTAAAAGCCCAGAAACCAAATCTCGGTTTATCTCAGGTTAAGCAAATCGGGGTTCCGCCTTTCAATACTGGAAGAGAAAATCTTCCAGTGAAAAGCGGTGCGGCCAAACTCAGGTCGTTAAGGTTTTGACAGTTGAATGCTGGGTGAGGTAAAAGCCCAGAAACCAAATCTCGGTTTATCTCTGGTTAAGCAAATCGGGGTTCCGCCTTTCAATACTGGAAGAAAAATTCTTCCAGTGAGAAGCGGTGCGGGCAAACTTAGGCAGCTTAAGTTTTCTAAGCTGTACGTAAATAGCTGTGCTGCTAAAACCTAGCCTAGCCTGTTCTAAGCCAGAATATTTGCCGAGTTGATTGCTGGCGGCTTGCCAATGCAAATAAATCGTAAAGCGTGATTTCACGCATCGATTACATAGAATGTTAAGCATACAGAAATTAAAACCGAGTGCTGCTTATGGCGGGGAGCGGGATTCGCAAGGCTTTGACTTGCCGGACGTTTTTTCTTGTCCTAGAAACCGAACAACACAACGATGTTCCTGCCGCCATCCATAAGCGCTTGGGCGAACTAAGCTCGACGCGCATAGTGCGCCACTATCCTCCCGCCGGTCTCGTCCAAGCTTCTGACCAGCCCCAGCGATGCCATTTCAACTGTAGCATAATACATAAATGATCGTAATTTATTGCCATTTAACTTCTTTCGCATTATTAGATCTCTCTGCTAAACTGCAAAATATTGTCTCGTATTCAACTTCTTTAAAGACACCATATAGTCCACGCAAATAGTTTTTGTAGCAATCATAAGTATCGTCACTTTCGGATACCTCAAAGTCAGCAACGGAGTAAAGCTCACTTCCTTTGCCGTCTTTTGCGTCCATGATTTTGAGCTCATCTTTTCTGAACGCGCATTGATTAAGATAAACCAAGTTCTGAGTATTGAAAATAAGCTGTGATTCCTTGACATTGAAATCATCGTTATGAAAAGCGTTTATTATGCTGAAAACACCATCTGCATGAAGATTTTGCGCAAATTCATCAATTACAAGAGTCGCGCCGATATCATACGCTTTGATTATCAAAGGAAATATTTGTGAAAATCTAAGAGTTCCTAGTGATTCAAAATTCTCAGATAGCAGCATTAAATCGTTAACCTTAGATACCAATTTATTGCCGGACTTTTCCTGAACATAAAAGATAGAATTGCTAGCGCCAAAATGGGATACGGCTTCATTTAGTGTTCTTTCTTTGTAGTAGTCAGGAATTCTTGGGTCTGATAAAAGCTTATTATCACTGAATACAATTATCAATTTTTGTTCAAACCAGTTTTTGATTAACGAAGCCAACTTGGTACTACATAATGATTTAAAGCTATTTACTAAAAACAGCTCTGTTGATTCCAAGTTCGCATATGCCACAATGTTAGGAACAAAGCGTGAATTCAAGAGAGGGCTCATGTGGTCGAGCTGGCCTAATGTGATATTGTCGCCTTCCCGCTTGAAAACCACCTCGTTATTTAGCAAGAGCTCTTCAGAAACCACTTTGCGTTCAAAATTCAAGGCCATGAAAGGGCCCAGGTCAATCGCTAGCGAATACTCTACCATCATTTCATTCTCGATAAAAGCTATATAGAATGCCACTGGTTCGTGAGCTCCATACGCATTGGGTATTAGCTCCAACGTATGGGCTGCCTTGTTCGGGTTCGACGAATCAGGCGCGTTAAGGATATTGCCGCGCAACACTATGGATCTCAATGTGTCCATGGCGCTAAAAAGATTGGTTTTCCCAGAGGCGTTTGGGCCTGCGACCACAGACGAGCTCATGATCTTATAGTCTTCCTTGCCTACTGCGCGATGAAAGAGACTGTAGCTCAAGTTCGGGTCTTCTTCTTCTGCAAGCATTGAAAAAATTACTTCATCCCGAATTGTCTTGTAGTTTTGAACTGCGAATTGCAGAAGCATACAACTGTCCTCCATATGATTTTGCCGTAACAACAACTATCGACCAAGAAAGCGCAATGGCATAAACACAATAGTTGACTGTAGACCTATTTGTAATCAAATCCTTCGCTTGATGGCCTTAA
>JAISWZ010000292.1 GCA_031270945.1 Clostridiales bacterium
CATGGTATTAATCAGAAACCAGCTCTATTCCGCTATGACCAGAAGCAACGCGTGGGTTCGCGTAGTCGGAATCGGGAGAGACATGGAGTGGCTCGCAGAAGAATACGAACGCGCAAAAAACCGAGATTTCAAGTTTGATTTTGTTTATCCGACAAAGCAGCAACTAAGCAGTTTGCGTATGGCTTTTAGAGACAATAGAGAAGTTCCGATAGTTTCAGATCCTTATTTTCTCCATAAAATGGTATCAAACGCCTTGGACTTAATAAGGACAGGCAAGGTGAAGTTGAATGATGATCAAGATCGCCTGTTAAAAGATTGGTATAATAATAGCGGCGAGATCAGATATGTACCGTTAATTGATCCGGAAGACGAGGATGAAGACGAAAACGAGGACGAATACGAAAACGAAGACGAAGGCGAAGGCGAATTTGAAGACAAAAACGAGGACAAAGATAAAGAGGGGCAGCAAAAATAAAAGTTTCAAGTTCTGATGAAAAGTAGCAAATTCCATCTTGCGTCGCTTTGCGAGCGAAAACATCTGTTGAATTTATTTTTGTCCGCGAGCAAAAATCATTCTTATCCGAAAGGTGATTGACATAATTGAAATTGTAAACGGCTATACTGGCAAGCCGATCCCTTTGGCGAAGTTTGTGAAAGGGCGCTTTATGACGTTGACTACAGAGCAAGGAAGTATTTGATATTAGATCATAGACGAAGCCCAGGAGTTTCCTCAAAGCTTTATGCGTTTGTGACGCGCAATGCTTCGAAATCCCAAAAGACTCATTTACGCTTACGATAAATTGCAAAGTTCCGGGCCACCGCAAAAACAGTGAATGAAATATTCTGATATTTCAGTTCGATACTATATAATATCTATGTTATATAGCCGGTTTTTTATCCGAAAGGCGATTGACATGATTGAAATTATAAAAGGTTATACTGACAAGCCGATGGCTTGCCAGAAGTTAAACAGCTTTTTTCTTGAGCAAGAAGAGATTACTGGACACTTGTATTATGGGTTTCCCTTCAATTATCCAATAGGCTTGCCAAAAACAAACAGGATTGACTGCCTCCTGATTTCTCCCGAAAAGGGCTTGGTTGCTTTTAACTTGATTGAGGAAGAAGTTGTTCCTCCAGATTATGGTGTAAAGCAAGAGGAAACTTATTGCTTAATTGAACTGAAACTTAAGACCTATGGCAAATTCTACAAGAATCATCAGCTTCTGATTGATATTAACGTTGTTGCGTTCGCTCCTAATGTCGAAAATGATTTGCCCTTTGAAGAAGACTATCTTCTCTGCAATGAGCAAACATTGGGAAAGGCGCTTTCCGCAATAACTCTGAGTAGGCCAGAGCTTTACAATGAGCTAAGTATTGCGATTCGCGCTATAGAAAAGCCGAGACGAACAATTGAGAGAAAACCCTTGAAACCGGGCTCAAAAGGGGCGTATTGCGCAAACTTGGACAAATCGCATACACTGGTTCTTGATCAAAACCAGATTAAGGCAGTAACAGAGTTAATAGACGGTATGCAGTATATGTGTGGGCTTTCAGGTTCTGGCAAGTCTACAGTATTGGCTTTGAAAGCGGCATATATTCACGCCTGCCATCCTGATTGGAAAATAGGGGTAACGTTCAGTACGCGTTCAGCAAGAAACGATTATCTAAACGTGATCGATTATTTTTACTACGATCAAACTGGACGGAATGTAAATTGGGACAATATAAAGGTATGCCAATCGTGGGGCACTGCAAACGGTAAAGACGAAGATGAGGGAATGTATAGCGTCTTTACTTCTATTAATTATCTAGAGCATTATGAATATAAGGATTATAAGAGAGAGCTAGGAGTATTTGATCCGTTCGGAGACGCTTGCGAAAGGGCGATGCTGGACTATAATCATAGAAGCAAGGAAGTATTTGACATAATCCTTATAGATGAAGCTCAGGACTTTCCTGCCCTTTTTTTGCGCATGTGCCATGCAATGCTGAAAACTCCCAAAAGACTTGTTTTCGCTTATGACGAATTACAAAATTTCCGGACACAGTCAGTGCAGCCACCTGAAACTTACTTCTGCAATGGAGATAATGGCATGCCGTATTATAGCGTTTACCTAAGCGTCGGTTACGAACGGGTTGCGAGAATAGTGCTGGACGGATGCTATGAAAGACCTCCATCTATACTGTCGGCTGCGCATGCATTGGCTTTTGGGATATATCGCGAACCTCCGCATGGTGAGGTCAGCTTGACACAAATGTTTGATAATATCCAGATGTGGAACGCTTTGGGTTATGAACTCCTTGATGGGCACTTGGACTATGGAGAGAGAGTTGTTATTGGGAGACGCCCAACAACACCGGTACCTAAGCAACCTGACATTGATGACCAGATAGTTTTCAGGTCGTTCAAATCCAAGGAAACTCTTGACAACTGGGTAGTCGAAGAGATAAAGAAAAACTTGGCAGAAGACGAACTGCAAGCCCAGGACATTTTGATTGTAGTTCCTGAAGCGATATCGTTTTTCGCGAGCATTAGTGCAATAAAATATAAGCTGGACAAAGAAATGATAAAATGTCACTTAGTCGGCAAAGACACGCCCCAATACGTATTTTGGAACGGAGAATCGATTGCCATTTGCAACCTCCACCAAGCAAGGTCACATGAAGCGGCAATGGTCTATGTCATTGACGCCGAAACTTCCTGGCATACGAATTATGAAATGGCACTGATCAGAAACCAGCTCTATTCAGCCATGACGCGAAGCAACGCATGGGTTCGCGTAGTTGGCGCAGGAAAAGACATGGATTTGCTTGTTGAGGAATACGAAAGGGCTAAGAGCAAAAACTTCAAGTTTGATTTCGTTTACCCAACAAAGGAACAATTGCTCGGCTTGCGAATGGATTTCAGAGAACGCAGAGAATTTCCGTTAGCGTCAGATATTTTTTTTCTTCAAGCAATGGTAGGAAAAACAGTGCAAATGATAAGAACAGGCAAGGTGCAACTGAATCTCGAACAATTTCGTCTGTTGAAAACATGGTTTGACAATTCTACTGAAGAATGGTATAAAATGGGGAAGCGTGAATATTATTCGATCATTGAGGTAGAAGATGAAGATGAGGTAGAAGATGAGGATGAGGTAAAAGATGAGAATGAGGTAGAAGATGAGAATGAGGTAGAAGAAAATAGAATGAAGTAATTCAAAAGACAGATTGGCACACACTGCACTTGCATATTTCTCTACCAAAGCTGACTGCATTCGAAAAAAGTAAAGATCTATTCGGGGCGGGTCTGCGCCTCCGGCGCAGACCCTTTAAAAACATCCGGCAAATCATGCTGAAGCCTCATGCGCAAGCAAACGATGGGAAACAAGAACTTAGCCTAAAACCTAGCTTCCAAGGTGCTTTCCCTAGGCACCTTGGTTTTTTGCGCCTTCTTCCAGCAAAGATCTAGGACATCTCTCAGCCAAATTTTTTGCCAAAGCGAATGTGAAAGGGTATAATATAATCTGAGCGGCACAAACGTTGCAATGCAAGAGCTCACAAATAGGAGGTTGAGGCATTGAAAGGCAGATTTGGGGAGTTTTTGGCGTACTACAAGCCGTATAAGGGGATGATAGCGGCCGACTTGGCATGCGCCGGGATAGCTAGCGTTGTGGCGCTGCTTTATCCAGTGCTGGTGAGGTTTGTAACAACCAGGGCCATATCGCCAGAGGGGATTGACATTTCTCTTATCGCCAAGATTGGGGCGGTTTTTCTCTTCTTGATAGCGGTTGAGTATCTCGCCAACTTCTTCATCACTTTTTGGGGACACATGACTGGCGCAAAGATGGAGTTCGATATGCGCAACGACTTGTTCCAGCATTTTCAGAAGCTATCGTTCAGCTATTTCGACAACCAAAAGACAGGGCAACTGATGAGCAGGATAACCACTGACCTTTTTGACGTCACTGAGCTTGCGCATCACGGCCCTGAAGACATAATCATTTCGATTGTCAAGATAACGGGATCAGTCGCGATACTGAGCGGGATAAATTGGAGAATGGCAGTGATAGTGGCGCTGTCGCTTCCGTTTATGGCGCTGTTCACATTTACGTGCAACAAGCGGATGAGGCTTGCATTCAAGAGAAACAGGGAACGCATAGCTGACATAAACGCGCAGATCGAAGACAGTCTTTCAGGGGTGCGCGTAGTCAAGAGCTTTGCCAATGAAGATCTTGAAATGGATAAGTTCAAAAAGGGAAATTTAAGATTTGTTGACAGCAAATCAGACTCATACCGCCAGATGGCCATATTCCACAGCGGGCTTAACGCGTTCACCTCAGGCATAACGCTCTTGGCAGTAACAGCGGGAGCGGCATTTATCATGAGAGGAACTTTGTCGCTGCCGGATCTGCTCACATTTTTGCTGTACATAAACACTTTGATAGAGCCTGTGAGAAAGCTTATCAACTTTACTGAGCAGTTCCAAAACGGCGCGACAGGATTTGTAAGGTTCAGGGAGATCATGGACGTGGCGCCTGACATAGCTGACGATCCAAAGGCCAAAGATCTTTTGGAAGTGTCAGGAGAAGTGGTTTTTGACAACGTATCATTCCGCTATGCCGAAAACCTGGACTGTGTTTTGAAAAACATCAGCTTCACAGTAGCCCCAGGCGATTACGTAGCTCTTGTAGGCGCTTCCGGGGTTGGAAAGACAACTCTCTGCAGCTTGGTTCCAAGATTCTACGAAGCAACTGAAGGATGCGTCCTGGTAGACGGCGCCGACATCAAAAGCTTTACGATCCAGTCCCTGAGAAGGCATATAGGCATAGTCCAGCAGGACGTATACCTTTTCTCCGGAACAGTGAAGGACAACATCAGGTACGGCAAGCCCGGCGCAACAGACGCGGAGATCATTGACGCCGCCAAAAACGCCAACGCCCATGGGTTTATCATGCAATTGCCCGACGGCTATGACACTGACATAGGCCAGAGGGGAGTAAAGCTCTCAGGCGGGCAGAAGCAGAGAATTAGCGTCGCGCGTGTTTTTTTGAAAAATCCAGCTATACTAATCTTAGATGAGGCGACCAGCTCTCTTGACTCTGAAAGCGAAAAGGTTGTCCAAGAAAGCTTCGACAAGCTGGCAAGGAACAGGACAACATTTGTCATAGCCCATAGGCTGTCAACCATAAAGAACGCTAAGCGGATCATGGTGCTGGCTGAGGATGGCATAGCTGAAGAGGGAAGCCATTCGGAACTTATGGCAAGGAAAGGCTCATACGCCAAGTTCTACGGGCTTCAGTTCGCAAGGGAAGATGATGACGGAGTGGTCAGGCTGCCAAGCGGCAACATGTTGGCCCCCACTGGGGCTTGAGAAATTTTTTTTATTTAATTAAACCCGGTTTTCTTAAATTTATGGGCTCGCTCGCCCTGGCGAGCGAGCTTTGGCGCGGCGGGAAGATCCTGCCGCTGGTGTCCCGGGTGACCCTGGAGCGCCATACTGGGGGCGGCCTTGAATTATGCTGGCAGCGTTATTGATCGCGTTTTAACTGCTCTTGCGCTCAGCCGTATCGGGTTCGCTTGACGAAGCAAAGGGGTGTAGCTTTTTGCGAGCAAGAAGAAGAAGATCCATGATTGCTGGGGATATGACATCTGGAGGAATACTGGGGCAACTTGTGTCCTTTGCCGTCCCGCTGATGCTGGGAAGCCTGCTTCAGCAGCTGTACAACGCCTTTGACGCCATGGTCGTCGGCAATTACGTGAGCAAGGAAGCTTTGGCGGCTGTTGGGGCTTCCGGGCCTTTGATCAACATGATCATAGCCTTTGCCGTCGGGCTGTTCGGCGGCGCGAGCTCGCTAATAGGAAGGTTCTTCGGAGGCAGGGACTACAAGGGCTTGCAGACGGCTCTTCACACAACATTCGTTCTGTCTTTGATAATGGCAGTCATCCTTACCTTTGTGGGAATAGGATCCGCGGAATGGATACTGACGGCCATGGGGATGCCTGATGACATAATTCCAAGCGCCACAAGCTATCTGAGGATTTACTTCATTGGCCTGGCGGCGCTGTTTGTCTATAACGCTGGAGCGACAATGCTTACCGCTCTTGGCGATAGCCGAAGGCCGTTGTACTTTTTGATGATGTCCACAGTCCTGAACATAGTAGGAGACTTGTTCTTTGTCCTAGTCTTGGACATGGGAATCGAGGGCGTCGCCTGGTCTACAGTGATAGCAGAGATCGTTTCAGCAGTCATGGTAGTAGGAGTTTTCATGAGAGCGCAAGGCCCATCAAGGCTCTGGCCAAAGAAGCTTCGCATTGATCCTGGAATGCTAAAAAATATAGTAGGCATTGGGTTGCCAGGAGGGATCCAGGGAACCATAGTGTCATTTTCCAATGTCTTGGTCCAGGCCTATATCAATGGGCTGGGATCGGTAGCTGTAGCTGGATTTAGCGCAGCGCAAAAATTGGACGGGTTTGTTGGCCTTCCTGTTCAGACCATGTCCTTGGCCTGCGCCACTTTTGTAGCGCAGAACCTGGGCGCAAGACAGGTGGCCAGGGCCAGGAAAGGAGTAAGGCACTCCCTGCTGATCGGTGCTGTAGCCTCTTTTGTGATAGCCATGACCGCAGTCTTTTTTGCCAAGCAAGCCCTCAGGATATTTACGCCTGAAGCAGCAGTGCTTGACGCTGGCGCCCAGTTCATGCGGGTCATGACCCCTTACAACTGGATACTGGTCTTCGCCATCATCATCCCAGGCGCATTGAGAGGCGCTGGAAGCGTTAAGTTCTCCACTGCGGCAAGCGTCATAAGCTTCGTCTTTGTCCGCCAGGTCTACCTGTTTATCGTAACGAAGGTTAACTACACAATAGCGGCTGTTGGCCTAGGGTACCCCATCACCTGGGCGCTGGCAGGTATCGCCATAACCATCTTCTACATGAAAAGCGATTGGAGCAGGTTTGAGCCGGAAAAAGAAGCTAAGCCTGATGAGGCAAACGCAGTGCCAGCGATTTCTGCAAACGCGGTTAGCAAAGAGCAAAGCGGGCAGGAGATAGACGCCTACAGCGATAAGAGCGCGAATGCTGAGGAAGCGAAAGATCTGGATACGCACGAAAGCCCGGACTCGCATGAAAGCCCGGACACCCAGGAAGATCCTATAGAGTCCGATGATCTCCGGTCTTGTCCAGGCCAACCCGATTTTGATGAGGAGCATGAAGAATCCCTTGTCGGCGCTGTGCAGGAAAGCCCGGAAAGCCAGGGATAAGGCTTTTAAGTGCATATCCCCAAATTCCATATCTTAAAGGCCTGTTTTTGGCCAAATCTAGGCAAAAAAGACGGAGCAGCGCTAGCTGCTCCGTCTTTTGGTTTGCGGGTTGGAAAATTGGGAAACAGAAAGCTTGGTTGGAGCAAAAGGCAAATAAAGGGCTGGAAAAACTAAACCCAAAACCCAAAACTTTAAACCAAAAACCTAACCTCCCAACTCCAAAAACCCAACCCCCCCCCGACGCTCTCTCGCGAGAGCGTCACTTTTTTGCGCTCTCCTGTTTGTTCATGCTACAGCAGTCCAGCTTCCCCGTGCCAAGGCTCTTTTTGTTTGCTTCCTCCAGGCTGGCGAGAAAGTTGGCGATAATGCTCTTTATCTTTTCCCACATAATTGGATCCCCCTTAGCGCGTCATGTGGCGAACGGCAAGCCGTTTCCGATCAAGACGGGCGAATCGCGAATGAACGGTTTGTGTTGAATGCCCAAGGCCAAACGCGTCAAGCGCTTTCTGGTTTTGCATGCTTGGCTTTGGCCACTTCTATTGTGCCACAAAGATGTGTGGATGTTGCAGCTGAAGCATGAGGGTTCACTAAAGCCGAAAGATTTGGACGAGCGCCTCAAGCCTTGCGAGCGCAAGCGGGGACAGCCCCCCACTTGAAGCGCGTAGCGGTCAAACAACTCCATAATGCGATATTAATGCGCACCAATAGACATATCATCAAAGGCAACTGCTGGAATTGGACATTAAAAATGAAATTTATCTTGACAGTTGGAAATCAACGGTATATATTAATCAATAGTCGGCAGCATAAAAGAAAATATAACATATATATGTGTACTAGCCGACGAAAAATGGAATGAACTAGGCCGTTTAATCCTAAATCAAATTCCATGAATATTTTGTGGCTGGAAAAGTCCGAGTTAAAGCCTTTGCAAGACATTTCCATTCCCATCCAGGAATTTGGAGATATGCGCTTAGCCATTCCAGAATACTATTAATATGCTAGATCGCGGGCACCCCGACGGTCTGGCGCATGTTCGAAAAGGGGGCAACAAAATGAAAACTTTGCTTTGCGCACTGCTGATAACGACGAGCCTGTCTATGTACCTGCCGGCCAATCCGCCGGGCAAGAAGGCGACAAGCCTAAAACCGGCGACAAGCTTGGCTCTGCCGAAGGTGACGAAGGTGGCGGTGAATGCAGGAATCCCAGTGAGCCTGCCATTGCCAAAGGTGACAAACCTGTCGCCGCTGCCGGCAAAGGTGGTGCAGCCAGAGGCGCTGAGTCCAGAAAAAGCGCCAGATCCCGCCCACAAGCTGGAGTACCTCCCAGCGGCGGATGGATCCAAAGGGGCGCTGGATTTCAAGATCACATACCCTGATGGAACGATAGCGATATATGACGGGCTCCACAAGCCTGTCATAGTGAATGGCACTCTGGTAAAGACGGCAACTTACGAGCTGGATGGCAGGACTTATGTCCCGATTCGGGCCGTTAGCGAAAGCCTGGGGCTTCCGGTGGAATGGGATCCAGCTGCCCGCAAGGCGGTTATAAAAAATGGGGATCGGATTGTAGAGCTTTCAGTAGGAAGCTCAGAGGCCCTCATATCCCAAGAAGCAAAAAGCCTTGGCGGGCCCGTTGCCATTATAGATGGCTTGACATGCGTCCCGCTTGTCTTTGTGTCTGAAGCGTTTGGAGTAATTGTCACATACGCAGCTACCCGGGAAGAGTCAATCGTCTCGGGGGTAAACGGCAACATAATCATTGAGTCCAGAAAGCCTGAATCACTAATAACCCAAGAAGAAGCGGTCACAAGGGCTAAAGCCGAGCTTGGCGCACATTTCGAAAGCTTCAAAAAAAGGCATTACAACCCTAGCGTGTCAGAAAGCCGAAGAGATGCCTACAAAAGGCTCTACACAAGGATAACAGGGCTGATCGATTCCATGGCTGTAACGGGAGAGATCGGAGGGTACTACATAATCCAAGGGCC
>JAISWZ010000469.1 GCA_031270945.1 Clostridiales bacterium
GTTAGTTGACACGCGTGTCAATTAATCTGGAGCTACTTGCGGAGCCGCCTGTCGGCGGCCCCTGCTTAGAGCATATCCCAAAATTATATCCGAGGCGCCGAAAAAATCCGGCGTTGAAGCATTCGCCAGGATTTTTTCGGCGCCATTTCGGAATTTTGGGATATGCTCTTAGATGGTCACGTCCAGCTCTGACACGCTCTTTGGAATGGCCTGGGTTTCTTCGCCTTTGTGATGGATGGGATCCCATACTTGGGCAAAGAACGGATCGATCTTGGCGCGGCTTGAGTAGTTCCAGGACTCACGCTCACATGCCGGGCACCAGTGCCCGCCTTCAAGCACCAACCTGGGGCTGGCTTTGAATTCATGGCCGAATCCGCATCGAAACGCAAGCTTCGTCTTCCAGTCGCCAGTGGCCATATTGCTGGAGAGGCACTTTCCTCCCCTGAATTCAGCCGCTTTCTTAACATCAGTGATCGTAAGAGTGCTTTCTGGCTTTGTGTCGTCGTAGCCATGATCGATGTTCAAAAACTCATCCCATTTGGCATAGGGCTTGAAATCTTTGGCTGGGAGGATTTTCTCCCATTCTTTTCTGGATCCGAAGTAGGTTTCAATCTGAGGCAACATGTCATCCTCGATGAAGTGGACAGTGCCGTGCTCTGTTCTGGCGCTTTTGAGGAAACGCTCTTTTATGGCTTTCCCGACTGCCTTTTGCCCACCTGGGAAAAGGGTTATGAACTTCGAGAGGTATGCGACAGGCCCCAGGCTCTTGAGGTAGGCGTCATAGAAGTACTGGATGGAGTCGTGCCTGAAGTGGAGAAAATTTTGGAGCTTATCGGAATCCAGGTAGTAATGCCCATGGAAGTTCCTGGTGGCAAACCAGTTCATCTCCAGCACATTGGACAGGTCTTTTATGCCTATGGCGCCAAACAGGTGTTCATACATGGCGTAAGTGCTTATGCGGCAGGACTCTCCTCCGCCGATGTTGAAGATGTGCTGCCAAAAGTCGTTTCCCAGCTCCTTGCTCCGCTCTTTGGCGCAGAGGTTTCGCAAAAGGATCGCCGAGTCGCGGTCTGAGACGTACTCCAGCACATTGTCCAGGCAGTTGTGAAACATGATTGCGTCTTCTATGGCTGCCATTGCTGGCCCTATGATGCCGGTCTGCCTGAGGCTGACCCAGCCCGGAAGCCCGGACTCTATGACGCACCTTTCAGCCGCGACCTTGCTGACCGCATAGTAGTCATAAATGCTTGGCTTGAGCGGATCGCCTATCCTGCCCCAATGTATTGGCGGCAGCCTGTCTCCAGTCTCAGCCACTGTGCCGATGTAAACGAGCTTTGTCTTCTCTTCTTGGCCCAGCTCTTGCATGGCCTTAATGATTCGGGCGGTAGACCCGTAGTTGATCTCCATCGCGGTCTTTGGGTGATAGTCAGCCTGGGGAGAAACAAAGGCGCCCACGTGGAGAACTATGTCGGCGTCCTTGACGCCCTTTTTCACGTCTTCATAGCTTGTGAGGTCTCCCCAGACAATCTCTAGCCCCTTTGGCTCAAAGGGCGCCAGGATCCGCTTGTTGCGATCAGACGGGCGGGCCAGGACAACCAAATCCAGCTCGCCTTTGTCCTTCAAAAGCTCCTGCATTCCCAGGAACCCCATGGTGCCAGTGGCGCCTGTAAGGAACACGCGCTGCCTTCCCATGATCATTCCCCCTTCATGCCGATGGCTTCGGTTTTTCCGCGCAAGATGTCCAAGCTAAGCTTTACGGACTCCCCTATCGCGCGCTCTATGTCGTCAGGCGCCACCCCAAGCGGCAGACAGCCCAGCTCTTTGTCGATAAAAGTGCAGGAGCACTGGATGTCCGAAAACTTAATCATGTCAAGGCCGCCCTCGATCCCTTTGGCCTTGCGCTCCTTCGCCATCTGCTTGGATCCCAGGTTGAGAACCCACTTGGGTATGGTCAAGACCTTGCGATTTGGCATGCCCATGTGCTTGTGCACTATCTTCAGGAATTCTTGCCAAGGCATGTTGTAGTAGCCGATAGGCCAGCGCTTCCCTCCCTGGGTTTTCTCCAGGGCCCCTGCTATCGCTTGCCCTGCTTGCCTTACGGTTATCATGGTTGTTCCGCCGCCAGGATACATGGTAACGCCCTTCATGCCTTGAATCATCTCAACCAGGAAAACCCAAACCGGCTTGCGCCCTGGCTGGGTGCCGAAAATGTACGGCAGCTGCAAGATCCCCACGGAGAAGTTTTCGTCTGCGAACTTGAGAGCCATGTCTTCCTGGTCTATCCTGCTCCTGATGTAAGGGTGCCATTTAGTTAGCTCCAGCTCAGGGTTCTCCTTGCTAAAGTATGAGAAGTACGATCCGCAAATGGCGGTCTTCTTCACTCCGCTCTCTTTTGCTATCCGCAACAGCCTCTCCAGCGCGTCAATGTTGTGCTTTTTGAAAAAGTCGTAGATTGGTGGAGGCCCCTCAACCCGTTCATCCACCCCCGCCGCAAAGACAAATCCCTCGCATCCTGTGAAGCGCTTCCTCAGCTCACTGTCCGAAAGCTCCGCTGCGTTTCCAAGCTCAATCTTCATCTCCGGAGGAAGATCCGCTCCCTCAGGCAATGGAGGCAACGCCATTGAGCAAACCTCATGCCCGCGAGCTATCAGCTCTCTTGCCGCTGCGCTCCCTAGAAGGCCAGTCCCGCCAATCATGAACACTTTCAAAGCAAACAGCCCCTTCACTTGACTATTTGTTTCTCAAGCCTTATAATAACAACACAGTGTTGCATATTGCAACCGTCAAATGCCTGACAAATGACGCGTATCAGACCTTTCAAGCGCTTGTGTCGGATTGCCGTCAAAAAACCTGTCAAAGAGGTACTTGCCATGAACGAGATAGAAAGCCGCAGGGTCAAAATGACCAAGCATTTGCTCAAAAACAGCCTGATCGAGCTTATGCAGTCAAAGTCCATAACCAAGATCACAATCAAGGAGATCTGCGCCAACGCTGACGTGAACAGGTCAACCTTTTACACGTACTACGCTGACCAGCTGTCGCTTCTTGATGAAGTGGAAACAGAAGTCTTAGCCGAGGCAAACGAGCACATGAAAAAGATTGACTACAACGGGGAGCATTATCTTGAAGAGCTTTTGCTCTACGTCGAAAGCAAAAGCGACATTTTCCGGATCTTTCTTTGCCGCCCAGAAAACTACGCCTTCCAGTCCACTTTCATCGACGCCTTTTTCATCAACCTTAAGAAGATGCTGTTTCTGGATTGCGATGAAAAAATTGGCAACTACGTGTATGGCTTCTTAATCTCAGGATGCGTTGGCATCATCAAGAGATGGATAGAATCAGGGTATGATGTGACAAGGAAAGATTTGGCGCATGTGATTATGCGCTTGTCACGTGAGGCAGCCGCCGACTTCGCGAACATTAGGCCCGCTGCGCAGACGCAGCCTCAGTAAGTGCATATCCCAAAATTCCGAAATGGCGCCGGAAAAATCCTGGCGAATGCTTCTACGCCGGATTTTTCCGGTGCCTCGGATAAAATTTTGGGATATGCTCTAAATAGCCTTTTGCGGC
>JAISWZ010000480.1 GCA_031270945.1 Clostridiales bacterium
CATTATGCTAGCAAGTGATGCTGACGAGCGTTCAAATGTGTAAATTTCTTATCGTTGCCCGCCTCAAAAGCCAGTCGGGTCGCTCTCTAACGATAAGAAAAGTCTAAATCATACGGCTCGTCAGCAGAAAAGACCTGGCTTTTCAAGCATGCCTTGGCGATTTGCCCTTGAGCCATGGGCTAACGCTATCCGGCGCCTTTACGGAATGTTGTGATAAGCAATAAATGCGTTTTCCTGATGTTTCGCTCGCAAGCGCATGTCATACAGGAGCGGTCTTCGTTTGGTCTCAGCCATGCCGCCAACTGGCTGGATATCGGGTCTTTCAAGAGTTGCCCTATACTTCCCTGAAGGAAACGAAGCGGAATATGGAGATTTTCTTTGTTGCCCCGTTTTCCTGCACCTCAGTCGACACACGCTCTGAGCAAGCGGTCAAAACCAGCCAGTTGTGGGACTTGAGAATCGACGCCACTTCGTAAGCCAGCGTGAACTCCCCTTGGCACAAGACTGCGCTCGGCGAAAACTGCTCAATCTTTTCTGCCCATGTGGCGGCGAGCGCTTTCACTTCGTCGTGAGTGCTGTGAGGGTCGACCATTGGGAAGGCGAGATCTTCGATTGCTCCAAAGGGTTCTGCGGCGGCGAGCTGCTCGGGTGCCCATTTGTCGCTTGGGTGGTTAGTGAAGTTGATGAACACGGAGAATCACATCCTTTTTAAGTATTCGCGGCAGGGCTTTTAAAAAGCGGAAGGTGTGCCGCGCACCTTGCACTTAAAGCATATCCCCAAATTTTATGGCGCGGGAAAAGCCGCAAGTTCGCTCGTTGAAGCCCGAGACAAACACTGTTGAAGCCTTCGCTGGATTTTTTCAGCGCCACTTGCGGAAATTTGGGATACGCACTATATAACACAAGAAAGTTCTTCACGGCAAGATTTTTTTAAAAAATATTTCTGCCGGACTTTTTCGCTCCCGCAAACGTATGTCTTTTCAGGCGGCTAGCGATTCCAGGATTTGAGCGCCAGGCATGCGGCAAGCGCCACTGAAAGTTTTTTTCAAGAAAAGAGTTTGACGCAACGCGCTATATATATTAGAAGAGATCGATGAAGGGAGAGTCAAGCATGTCCTCAAAAACGCGGCTTATATTGCACGATCTGCGTCCCGGAGACGCGGCGGCGGTTTTGCCGGCGCAGTCAGAAGAGTGTCTTTTGTTTGCCGCATACCCAGCGGTTCGCTACTGCGTGGGCTGTTATGGATGCTGGACAAAAACGCCAGGAAAATGCGTGATACGCGACCGTGGAGCGGACATGGCAGGAATGATGCCTAAGTGCGGCGAGTTCATCATATTGAGCAGACTGGTGTTTGGCGGCCTTTCGCCTGACATAAAAGCAGTGATGGACAGAAGCATTGGTTTTGTCTTGCCGTTCTTTCGCATTGTCAAAGGTGAAATGCACCATGTGCCACGGGTTGAGCATCCTCCTGATCTGCGCTATGTATTTTATGGCGCTGACATGACAGAGCGGGAGAAGGAAACCGCAAAAGCGCTTGCTAAAGCCAATTCAATAAATTTGGCCTCGGGGCGCTCTGAGATTCAGTTCTTTCCAACCTTTCGCGATTGCAAGGAGGTGCTCAAATGAAAGTCGCCATTATAAACGGCAGCCCCAAGCTTCGTGAAAGCGCCAGCCAGCTGCTGGCGGAAGCGGTGCAAAAGAAGCTTGGCAACCAAACGGAATGCGCCATATGCAGCCCAATAGGGCCGGAGGGCTCTGAAATCCTCAAAAAGATCGAGGGCGCCAACGCGCTTGTCTTTGTTTTCCCGTTATATATCGACGGGCTTCCGTCGCATTTGTTGCGGTTTCTGGATGAGTCCCTGCAGGACATATCGGATAAGGCAAGCGGCGCCATGGTTTATTCCATAGTGAATAATGGCTTCTTTGAAGGAAGGCAAAACGCTGTCGCCTTCGAGATCATGCGAAATTTCGCTGACAAGGCAGGTCTTAAATGGGGGCAGGGCATCGGCGTAGGCGGAGGCGGGATGCTTCGATCAGTTGGAATAGGGCGCGGCCCATTGAAAAAAGTGGGAAACACGCTTGACCTTTTGTCCAAGAATATCATCAACGCCCGATCCGCCCAGAACTATACGGTTGACCCCGACTTTCCCAGAGCCCTTTATATAGCGGTCGCCCATTTGTCATGGCGCGCGAGCGCAAGAAAAAACAAGGTGAATTCAAAGCAGATGCTTGTGAAACCATAGATATTATAAAAGCCCAGTGATCTCTTGCTGGGCTTTTTTGCTATATTTATAGCAAAGAACCCACATTCCACCATGGAATTTAAAAGGGTTTTTTGGGTTTTCCCAGATTTGCGCCCCCGGATCGCACGGATATTCTCGATTGAACGAATATCAGACAAATGTAATCATATCTCGCGGTTTGCCAACAAAACAGCCCCCCTAAAAGTGACATTGATGTTGCGCGGATAATTAGCCGATGATACAATAATCCTAAATGCAAGTCCGGCCATTGCGGGCGCATTGGGGGTGAAAGCGTGAAGGCCTTGCTTAAGGCCATTAGAAACAAATTGTTCGGGGAGGGCGTCCCGCTAGAGGTGCAAACCTTTCATCTTCTGGGCATCGCAGGAATGGCTGCGGGCATCCTTGTGGCGCTTTCTTGCCTTGTCACGAAAGCTGGGATCTTTAGCATCATAGTCAACCTGGCGGCGTCATTTCTCGCGTATTGCCTGCTTCTCTATTCAAGAAAGCCTGGACGCTATCTTTTGTGCTACCGGATTGTGGTGATAGCGGTTTTTCTAATCGCCTTCCCAGTCCTCTTTTTCAGCGCTGGAGGATACAGAAGCGGGATGTCCAGCTTCTTTGCCTTCGCTTTGGTGTTTACGGCAATAATGCTTCAAGGCAGGGATAGGGCAATAGCGCTTGCCGCCGAGTTTGCCATCTACATATCTTGCTGCCTGATAGCCTATGTCAAGCCGGAAACAGTAAGCAACTTCGACTCGGAATGGAGCTTCGTGCTGGATGTCATAACCGGCATCATCGTAGCAAACGCGCTTCTGCTTTCAGTCATTGTGCTTTACGTCAGGATATACCGGAGAGACCAGATAAAGCTGAAGGAGCAAAGCGAGCTCCTGGATGTCCAAAACGCCAGGCTGCGCCAGCTGGATCGAATCAAGACCGAGTTTCTGACAAATGTGGCCCATGAGATAAAGACGCCCCTCGCGGTTATCATGGGCGGGGCAAGCGAAACCCTTGACTTGCTGAAAGACGATCCTCAGGACGCTTTGAGCATTGTCCGCGATCAGCGCGTTATCATGGATTCCGCAAAAAACCTCAACGCTGTTGTCCTTGATCTGCTTGACACCACAGCAATCGAGTCCGGAAGGCTGTCCCTGAAGCCAGCGCCAATAGATCTGGCCGGATTTCTGAGAGAAACCGTCTCTCTTTTGTTTGAGTCCCTTGACCAGAACGGCAACACCCTTCACTTTGAGCTGACGCTTGGACTTCCGCCAATCCAGGCTGATCCAGGGCGATTGAAGCAAGTCTTGGGAAACATCATGTCAAACGCCCTGCGCCATACCATAAAAGGCGAAATAACGGTTAGGCTGAAAGGCGAAGACGGCTTTCAGGCCGTTTCCATAACCGACAATGGCGAGGGAATGACAAGGGAAGTCTCAAGCCAGGCGCTTAACGGCTACATGGACAGCGACGCCCATAACTGGCGCGGAGGCATTGGCTTGTACATCTGCAGCCAGATCGTGGCAGCCCACGGAGGAAAAATCAGCGTGTCAAGCGAGCCAGGCAAAGGCTCGTCTGTGGTTTTCGCCTTGCCGGAGATGGTTTCTTGAGGCAGGACATGCCGTGAGCGTGAAACGGCTTTTTTTCTAGGAGCATATCCCAATATTAAATCCGAGGCTGGAAAAGCCGCGCAAGTTTGCTCGCCCGTGCCCGAGACAAACACTGTTTAAGCATTGCATGCCTTTTCCAGCGCTACTGCAGGAGTTTTGGGATTCGCGCTAATTGTCGATATAGTTTAAACAAGAGCAAAGATTGCGACGATTTTCACTCAAGACAGTCTGCATTGTGCTTGCGAGGCTCGTAGGCATAGCTGGCAGTCTCATGCCCAGCGCCGACCCCTCATGCAGACTGTCTGTCTTTTCTTTCGTAATAAGTTTCAGCAAGAAGTTTCGGCAAGAAGTTGCAGATGTCTGTCTGTCATGCCGTCTGCGCTTTGTTATAAAAAAACATACGCTCACGAAAGAGGTGAATTATGAAAAAGGCCATTTTAGCCTTGATTTTTTCTTTGATTTTGCTGTCCGCATGCAAGGCGTCTGACACCCCGGTGCCTGAAGAAACGCCAGCAAACACACAAGCGCCTGTCGAATCCGAAGAGACTCCAGAACCCAAAGTGCTCATAGGCGGCGACATGAGAACGGCAACCCTGATTTTTGACTTCACGGGCGGATTGCTCGAAGAAAGCCTTCGCGAGGAGAGCTTTAACACCTTTGAGGAGATCACGCCGAAGCTCTTGGCTGAATGCTTAAGCTGGTGGTCTGGACTGAAGTTCGACGTGACGGCAAGCTTTGACGATTACGGCATAATTGTCGATTGGGCGCCCAGCTCATCGCTGTTTGCGGGGCTGGATAGCGCGGAGCAAAAGGAAGGGTTTGTCTTTGCCGACAACGACGCAATGCGCTGGTTCATGTTGGATAGCTTGTGGCGAACGTTTAGCTCTGAGTTTGGAGGAGAAGTCTTCTTCACAATGAATGGCGGCGAGCCCCTTGTATTCGAAGAGCTTTACCCTGTCCTAGCCATTCCCTCCGACACAGGCTACCAGGGCAGCGCGGCTTGCTTGCAGGAGCTCACTCCCCAGAGGCATTACCTTGACGCCAGCAACCTGATTGGCATGTATTATCCTGAGGACTTCACGTCAAAGGGTAGCCCTTCAAGCGATGGAAGCGTGAAATTTGAGGGCATAAGCGCCATGTCAAGCCTATATTACTGGATGGAAGAAGACTTTGAGGAGCATCCCGAAAACGACCACTTCGTAAAGGAGTACAAAGAAAAGGATGATGGATCCACAGTCGCCTGGGGCCAGGACGAAGAGTATGGAATATATCTCGCCTACATTTGGGTAGTAGATCCCGAGCTCTATTTCGGCTTCGAAAGCGCCGATTGGCATGCGGCTGTCATGATTGAGTGCCCTTCGGAAGAGTACGCCAAAATCTGGTATGAAAACTTGGATGCCGAAGTAGTTAAGTTCTATACAGCCGATGGCCTGGATGATTCATACTTCAGAACCGCAGACGAGGCTATGGAAATATTGTCGAAAAAAATGGCGGAATCCGGGATTAAACTGGAAGGCGCGGCGCTGGCGGATTACGGCGAAGACGAATTGAACGGACTGAAAGTCTATATTTTCGCCTACGGCAAAAACGATTCGGACAAATTTACGGCTGAGGAGTTTTTCGGAGTCTCGGTCTATGGCGAGGTTTACCGGTATGACCAGATAAGCAACGAATACTCGGCTTTTAAATAAGAAAATAAATCAAGCCCTCAGCGCGAAATGGACTGTTTAGTCCGTTTCGCGTTTTTTTGTTAAATTTCGATATAGTGTTAGCATGGAGATTGTCTGCGGGAGGTTTGGGGTTCGAGCCCCCTCACGTGGACATCCCAGTCTTTCCGTATTTAGATTTGCAGCAATATAAAAAGGCCTTTACGCCAGAACGCATGAGCGAAAAGAACGACGCGCTCACGAGCATTCGCGAGCTCTGGCATGAAGCCTACTGGAGGGAAGCGCGTGAAAAAGGGTATTGGCGCTATAATCGGCTTGTTTCTGGGCAAGCAGCTGGACTTTAGGGTAAGGCTGTTCAACGTTCTGGCAGTGACAGGAATGCTTGTTGGACTGATCATGGGAAGCATAAATGCCGCCAACGGAGGGGGAACGCTGAGCGCTGTCACAGGCATAGGCTCTGCTGTCTTGTCCTTCGCGCTTCTGGTGTTCGCGACAAAAACAGGGCGCTACAAGATTTCATATCTTTTGACCATTCTGGTCATCTTTATCGGATATTTCCCGACGCTGTTTTTCCGCATGGGAGGATATCACGGAGGAAAGGTGGCCTTTTTCATTTTCGCCGTGGTTTTCACGGCGTTCATGCTTGAAGGGGCAACCGCCTGGATCGTGATAGCCATAGAGATGGCCGTGTATTCTGGAGTGTGCGTGTACGCGTATATTCACCCCGAAAGCGTCAACTTCTTTTCAGCTGAGAAGGGCTACCTGACAGACACGCTAAGCGGGTTCATCTTTGCCAGCCTGGCGCTTAGCGTAACCCTGGTTCAGCATCTTCGCATGTACAACCAGCAAAGGCTGGACTTGGAAGTTGCAAGGGAAGAAGCGATCACTTCAGCAAACGCGAAAAGCGCCTTCCTTGCCAACATGAGCCATGAGATACGAACGCCTATAAACGTCATGCTTGGAATGACAGAGATGGTGCTCAGAGAAAGCAGGGGCGGAAGCGTCGCTGAATACGCGAGAAAGATCCAAAACGCCGGAAACATGCTTCTGGTTCTTGTCAGCAACATCCTGGACGTTTCAAAGATAGAGTCCGGAAAGGTGACAATGGCGGAGGATCGCTACCGCGTGGCGGCTTTGATGAGTGAGCTGTATGAGATAGGTGCTGAAAGCGCAAGAAAGAGAGATCTTGCCTTTTCTATCAAAGCGGACGCTGGACTGCCCTCGGAGCTATGGGGAGACAGCGCCAGAATAAAGCAGATCATAGCCAACTTTTTGTCAAACGCGGCCAAGTATACGGAATCTGGAGACATTACGCTAAAGTTCGGATTTCGCGACTCTCTAAGAGAAGACGAGACAGTGCTTAAAATTTCGGTTGAGGACACAGGCATTGGCGTCAAGGAAGAAAGCCTGCCCCTTCTCTTTGACGCGTTTACCCGAGTGGACACGCCATCAAGCCAGAGCATTGAAGGCACTGGCCTAGGGCTTGCCATAGCCAAGGATCTAGCGGAAATGATGAACGGGCAGATCTTCGTAAAATCCGAGTACGGGAAGGGCAGCGAGTTCTGGGTTGAGATCCCCCAGAAGGTAGTAAGCGCCAAGCCCTTGGAAGACTGGAGATCCGAAGAAAGAAACCCATCCGGCTTGGAGGAGACCTTTACCGCTCCAAAAGCCAGGATACTGATAGTTGATGACAACCAGGAAAACCTCCTGACCTTGAAAGCTTTGCTAAAAAGAACGCTGGCCAGGGTTGATCTGGCCCAAAGCGGGGCGCAGTGCCTGGAGGCGGCAAAGAAGGAAGATTACGACATCATACTCATGGATCTGATGATGCCAGGAATGAACGGATCTGAGACATTCCAGAAGCTTCGCAAAGAGCTGGGGTTTTCCGCTCCTGTCATAGCCCTGACAGCAAACGCTGTTTCTGGCACGAACGAGAAGCTTCTTGAAGAAGGTTTTTCTGAATGCATCCTAAAGCCTGTCCAGTCCAGCAAACTGGAAGAAGCCTTGGCATCCAGGCTCCCACAGGAGCTGGTCACAAGACGCACTGCAGGAAAGGAAGACTGGGCTTCGCCGAAACTTAAGGAAGAGCTGTCAAAAGGCCTTGCCTCAGCAGGGGTATCGCTGGGAGACGGCTTGTTTAACTCAGGAGGAGACCTGTCTTTGCTAGCCAGCATGGCCGAAGTGTTCTCGTCTAACCATCCCGACTCCAAAGCCCAAATGGAAAATGCCTTGGAGTCTTTGGATCTGGAAAGGCTTAGGCACTATACTCATTCCCTGAAAAGCAGCGCCGGGTTTGTTGGCGCGTCTGATCTGGCCAGGATAGCGGAAAGATCAGAGCGAGGATGCAAAGACAAAGATGAAAAGGCAATAAAGCTGGCCCTACCGTTTTTGCTTAATGAATGGGATAAGGCAAGCGCGGCGCTCAAATCATTCGCGGAGAAAACAAGGGCGGCGGAGCCGCCTGCGGATTCGCCTGCCAGAGGCTTTGACCCAACAAAGCTGGCCAGGCAAATCGATAACATGGTTAGGCGCGGCGCAGTTGCTGAGATTGATCTTCTGATAGCCGAAAAAGGCGAAAACCCCAAGCTGGAAGAAGCGAAGCGGTCGATTGAGAAGCTCGACTTTGACACAGCCAAACAAATCCTTGATTCGCTTGGGATTTGGAAGGGAGACGCGAAATGAGCGAAAGAAGCCTGATCATGGTGGTTGACGATGATCGGGCGCTTCTAGACATGGCTGAAAAAGCCATAGGCGATGACTATGATGTGACGTTAGCCCTCTCAGGAGCGCAAGCCCTTAAGATCTTAAGCAACGGCTTTGTTCCGGAGCTCATAGTCCTTGACATCGACATGCCTGACATGGACGGATACGAAACTTTGCGCAGAATCCACGAGATTCCGCCCCTAGCCGAGATCCCGGTCATATACCTGACTGGGCTTTCGGGAAGCGAGCCCGAGCTGGCAGGGCTTGCCTTGGGTGCCCAGGACTATATCACAAAGCCGTTTGTCCGAGAAAACCTCCTGGCCCGCATTAAGCTCAGGCTGGAAAACGGCAGAAAGGCCAGGCAATTAAGAGAGATCAGGGAAATGTCAGATCTCGAAGAAACCCGCTTCGCTCAAGCCACTAAAGAGCTTACCCCTGCAGAGAGAGAAGTGGCCAGGTTGATCCTCAGAGGCCTGGGAAACCAGGAGATTGCGGCAAAACTGCACTATTCCATGGGATATGTGAAGAACATGTCGACACTGATCTATGAGAAGCTGGAGGTTCATAACCGCGCCGGGCTTAGGGCAAGATTTCAGGGATAGTTTTGCCGGAAACAGGATATGCCTAAAAAGGCATGTCCTGTTTTTATGTTGCGAAAGCCCGGTTTAAGCCCTTTGCTTAGAGAGGCTTGCGTTAAAGCGCAAAGGCCATTGACGCCCTAAGGGATAGCGGCTATAATAAAAAGATAAACAAAACGATTATTGACGGATTTAGCCAAAAAACAGCAAATCTTCGCAATCGCCAGATAAGCCTTGACCCGCTAGGGCGCTTGCCCTAAGCCGTCGATATACAATAAAAGCGCACATGCTTTCGCATGGCGGAAGAAAGATCTAGTCCTGTTATCAGAGAGGTGGATAGAAGTGGTAAAGCTAGACAACCCAGAGAAATGCATGGTGTTCGCAGCCTGGTCATATGTATGGCCTTTTGTTATAGCCATTGTGATCGGTAACGGCTATTTTATTGACTCTGCACTGTTTGTCAGCTTTGCGGCAAGAGTGATATTTGTCGCTTTAGGCGTCGCGTCTGCAGTGCAAAGGATGAAAGACAAAACTTACAAGATTTATGGCTGGGATTTTTTAATAGGGTTTAGCATGATCTTCTTGGATCTGTATCTTTATGGTTCCATTATGTGGAATTTCCCCCTTCCGGACTTTATTATATGGCTATAGGTAAGGCTTTGAGGTCATCTCCACCTTTTTCCCTTTGTTATGCCGACAGACAGCTCTAAGGAGGACTAAATGGCTATCATGTCAAACAAAATGGCTGTCAAGACAAGCGCGAGAGCCAACAAAAGACGCAAGAACGATGCGATCAATATAGAAGAAATAGACGCATCCCAAATGAACACAGCCCAAACAAGCGCATCCCAGACCAACACGTCCCAAACAAGCGCAAACATAACCAAAATCAGCGAGAGCTACAAGATAATACTGTTTTTCTTAACCCTGTACGCATTGTTTGTGTTTACAAGACAAATCAAAGTTCCATTTAATGTTGAACCAAATCCATATCTCGATGAAACGCCAAAGGGGAAAAATATAAAAATCAAAGGAACGAAATATTCAGAGTGGAATAAAACCTTGGATCTAAGGGACGTCGCGATAACTTCGGATGATTTGGCAAACCTGCGGAAATTCAGAAGGATTTCTGAGCTGGCGCTTGATGTCTCAGAGAACAATGACTTGTCTCCTATCGCGGATCTTGCTGTGCTTGACGGAGGCGCTCTCATTCTTGAAAGCGCCGAATCCATTGACTTGTCTCAGCTAGCTGGCTCTAAAATACATGCTCTAACGATAAGATGCAGCAAAGAAATCGACCTGTCCCCGCTTGCTGGGATTGAAAACTTGAGAAAGCTAAATCTTGAGGGAAATACTATGGGCAACTTGTCGCAGCTGTCTGGCATTCCTGGACTTGAACTGTCAATTGCCGCTAGCGACATAAGCGATTTGTCCCAACTTTCGAAACTGAAAAACTTGAGAAGCATTGCCTTGATAGGCACCCAGGCAAGCGATTTGACGCCCCTGTCAGGGTTGGTCAACTTGATAGGCCTTACCTTGGAAGACAACCCGATAAAAGACTTGACGCCGCTATCCGGATTGATAAACATTAAACGCATTGCCCTGAAAGGCAGCCAGATAACCGATTTGTCACCGCTATCCGGAATGGCAGACCTTGAAGAAATATCCTTGGCAGATATCAATACGGGTGATCTGACACTATTGCTAGGGCTCGCCAACTTGAAGGCCGTTTTTCTGGAAGGCGACTCAATAACTGATTTGACGCCGCTCTCTCAGCTTTCTGGACTGAAAAAAGCAAGCCTGAAAGATGTTCAGGCAAGTGATCTGACGCCATTGGCAGGACTCCTAAACTTGAGAGATCTTGTGATTGACAATAGCCAGGCAAGAGATCTCTCGCCATTGGCAGAATGCAAGAACCTAGACAACCTTGCCGTTAGAAACAATAGGGTAAGTGACTTGAGCCCACTGCGATGGCTCCAGCTGTCGAACCTTGATCTGTCAAATAATGAGATAAGCGATTTGTCCCATATAGCATGGTACTCGAACATGGAAACCCTGAATTTGAACAATAACAGGATAAGCGACTTGACGCCTCTAAAGCTGCTCCAGTTCATGTTGCGCCTTGACGTGGAAAATAACGAGATAAGCGATTTGTCTCCAGTATCAGGTTTTCAGCAGTTGAGATTGATATCTGCAAGCGGAAATCCGATTAGCGCCAAACAAGCGAAGGAATATGAGAAAGAAAATCCATTATGCGAGGTATTGCAGTAATGCATATTAAAACTTTAGAAATGGCTTGTTAAAGCCATTTTTTTTTTTTTTTTTTTTTTTTTTTTTTTCGCGTTGCGCCGTATAGCAAATACCAAAAATCCGAAATGGCAACGGAAAAATCCTGGCGAACGCTTCAACTAGTTTGCTCGGGCTTCTGCGAGCAAACATCCGGATTTTTCCGCTGCCTCGGATATAATTTTGGGATATGCTCTTATATT
>JAISWZ010000593.1 GCA_031270945.1 Clostridiales bacterium
CCTTCATCCTAATTTTGGGTTTGCCAGTCGCTTGCGCAAAGTACGCGCTGCCGCGCCAAGAGGTGATAAGATGAAAAGCGCAAAAAAGAGCCATAATTTTGTCTTCAACTTCCTCCTGATGGCGGCGGCGGTCGTTATCACGTCCTTTGCCGTGGGAACTGGCGGATATGTGGAGTATGGAAACGAGGAAAGCGCAAAGATAGCTGTGGGCGCGGTCGCCGCTGCGAAGTACAAGGCGACCGCCGAGGTGGTCAACCGCATAGCGACCGAAAGGAACCAGAAGGAAGCCGCGCAGGATTCCATGGACATGAAGCCGCTGAGGAAAAAAGATCCTGCGATAAACGAAAAGGTGTTGAAGAGCCTTCACACCTTTACGCTAAAGCTTGACGAGATAAGGTTCGTCTATGCCCAAGAGCAGGCGGCCTTGGCTGAAGCGGCGAAAATAACTCCAACTCAGGTCCCGCCGCCGCCGGAGGCTGAAGAGGCATTTTCTGAAGACCTGGAAACCGGTGTTCCGGCTTTTAGCCAATCAAGCCAAGGCGGCGATATGCTGAAGTCGGGCGCGCCAAACAGCGAAAGCCCCAGTAGTGCTCCTGACTCGATTGACGCTTTTTCTGGCAGTCTCGAAGAGGCACCCGAAGAGCAAACAGAATCGCCAACCCAAGAGCCGACCCAGGAGCCAACGCCGGATCCAACCCAAAAGACCGATCTCCCGCCATCGCCGCTTGAGCAGCTGCACCTTCTGCAGGTGACGCTTTCGGACGCGCAGGCGAAGCTTCTTTTGAGCGTGGATGAGGAGCACTACGAGAAGCTGAAAGCCGCGATAGGGACGGTTCTGGCCGAAGTCCTGGATCAAGGGGTGCAGGAAGTTGACGCGAAGAGCCTGAAAAACATCCAGGATGTATTCCAGAAGATCGACCTGTCTGGCGAGATGATTGAGATAGGCTACCAGATAGCCACGACCTGCCTCCAGCCAAACTATGTAATCGATGAAGAGGCGACAGCCAAAGCCCGGGCGGAGATAGCGTCCCAGTACCAGGTGGTGAAGCTCATAAAAGGGCAGACCATAGTGGACGACGGCGCGATTATTAGCGAGGAAGCCTATGCCATGCTAGTCGAGCTGGGTCTCGCGTCAAAGAGCTTCGCGGACAAGCTGCCGGTTATTATAAACGCAGTAGTGATGAACATGCTGTTCTTGGGCCTTTTCGCCGCCTATCTATTTGTCCAGTGCAGGGAGACGTTCAAGAACAGGAAGCAGACCGCCCTCCTGTTTACCATTGTAATAGCCGTTATAGTCATAGTCAGGCTTCTGGAAGGGATCCCCTACCAGTTCATGCCCATCTTCATAGCCACCCTTCTTGTCAGCATGCTCATAAATACGCAGCTAGGCATCGTAACCAGCATCTTTGTCACTTTCATTTCCCAGCTGATCTTGAAGGCGGACGCCACGTTCGTGATCTTTTTCATAAGCGGAGGGTTTGCTCTGGCATTGATGGCAAAGTACATCACAGTCAGGAACCAGATGCTGATAGGCGGGCTTTTGGCCAGCGTCACAAACTTCGCCATCATGTTTTTCACTTCATACCTGACACAGAAGATATACAGCAAAGAGGCCTTGATGCAGTCGAGCTACGCCGCCATGAACGGCATATTCAGCGTGATCGTCTGCCTGGGGAGCCTGCCGTTCTGGGAGCAGTTTTTCGGTGTTATAACCAATCTCCGCCTCCTGGATCTCACGAACCCCTCCAACTCCCTTATGAGAAAACTTGTCATTGAAGCGCCTGGCACCTACCACCATAGCCTGATCGTGGCCAACCTGGCCGAGACAGCCGCCTATGACGTAGGCGCAGACGCGGGTCTTGCCCGGGTCGGCGGCTACTACCATGACATCGGAAAGCTGAAGCACCCCCTCTATTTCGTCGAGAACCAGGCGGGCGAGAACCCGCACAATTACCTGGATCCAAAGGCAAGCGCCGACGTAATCATGGGGCATGTCTCATACGGGATGGAGCTGGCTGACGACTACAAGCTCCCTCAGCCTATAAAGGACATCATTATTGAGCATCACGGAACAACACTAATCCAGTACTTTTACTGCAAGGAAAAGGAAAGGGAGAAAGCTGAGGGGGAGGAGAAGCTGGACGAGGCCGATTTCAGGTATCCGTTCCGCGGCCCCCAAAGCAGGGAATCCGCCATAGTAATGCTTGCTGACACAGTTGAAGCGGCTATAAGATCCATGATTAACGCCATGAAGGACAACACTGAGATCGAGCCGAACATACGCAAGCTCATAAAGTGCAAGCTGGATGACGGACAACTTTTGGATTCGCAGCTGTCTATCAAGGATCTGGACACAATCGCAAAGTCCTTCGCCAAGGTGTTCAAGGGAATGTACCACGAGAGGATACCTTACCCAGCCATGAAGGACGCGAAGCCAGCAGGTGACAAGGCCGCAGGGCTGGGCCTTGCCGGAGGCTGAAATCTTGGGGGATGCTTGCATGGATCTAAGTCTTGAAAATGAGTCGGGGGATGAATTGCCTAGAGATTGCGAGGAGGCAATGAGAAGGGCGGCCTCAGCCGCCCTTGAAATGGAAAGCCCAGGGCTTCAAGCCGAAGCCAGTGTAATAATAACTACAAGCGAAGAGATAAAAAGGCTTAACAAGAAGCATCGCGGGATAGACAGAGAGACAGATGTCCTCTCGTTCCCGTTATACAAAACCCTGCCAACTGGGCAGGAAAACAAAAATCTGCCCGAACTTTTGCTGGGCGACATAGTGATCTCCCTGGAAAAAGCCAAAGCCCAAGCGGAGGAATATGGCCACTCTCTCAAGCGTGAGCTGGCGTTTCTCACTGTTCACTCCTGCCTTCACCTCTTTGGCTATGATCACTGTGACGAGGAGTCTGAAAAAGCCATGTTCGCCAAGCAGGACCAGATACTCGAAAGGGCGGGGATAGGCAGATGAAAGCCAGAAGCCTGCTTGACTCATTCGGGTTCGCCTTGCAAGGCGTCCTGCACTCGCTGAGGAACGAGCGAAACTTTCGCATACACTTTTGCGCCGCTTTCGCGGCATTGCTTCTTGCCGTCATACTCAAGTGCTCAGCCCTTGAGTTTCTTATCATTCTATTTGCCATAATGCTTGTGCTTATGGCTGAAATGTTCAACACTGCCATAGAGGCGGCGGTTGATCTGGCCTGCGGGGAAGAAAGAAACCCCCTGGCCAAGATAGCGAAGGATGTTTCGGCTGGCGCCGTTTTCTTGGGCGCTGTCAACGCCCTTGCCGTAGGATACGTCATACTGGTCAGAAAGCTTGTGGTTTTCGACCTGGAGGCGCAAGTGCTTGCCCCCGCGCTTGAAATGCCTGTAACCGTAGCCCCTGTGTGCATGTTTTTGTCAGTCATGGCTACCATTGTCCTGAAGGCGTTCGCCAACAAGAAAAGGGTCGGGAAGATCCTGGGCATGCCCAGCGCCCACTCCGCTGTCGCGTTCGCGGCGGCGGGCTGCATCGCCTTTCTCTCGAAAAACGCGCCTATTACAGCCATAGCTGTTTTGCTCGCAATTCTGTTGGCCCAAAGCCGCGCTGAGGCTTCGGCCGCTTCCATACTGCAAGTGGCACTGGGGGCTTCCATAGGCTTGTTTACGGCGATATTTGTGTTTCAGATGGGGTTTCTGTAGGAGACAAAGTCTTTTGAAAGAGGCTAGCGGTCTCTCGTTTGGATAAGGGATTATATGGCAATACTTAGGGAAGA
>JAISWZ010000614.1 GCA_031270945.1 Clostridiales bacterium
CTTGCTATGCAACATCTTAGTTCTTTGACATGTGATGTAGATAAAGATGAAATCACAACCAGAGAAGTCAAAAAAATTCCCAAAGAAATTGCTGAAAAATTAGGCATAGTAATTCCGTACAAATTACCTCGAGCTAAGTGATTCGTTAGAGCATATCCCAGCCAGCATAGGATATGCTCTTTTTATTATCGGGCGATATTTGTGGTGCATATGGATCAGCGTGAATTCAAGATAAGTATTAAGATAATCCAGTTTATTCTGGACATCGAAACGCACTTTAATAAAGCTACTTCTTTTCGCTCAAATCAACAGACTCCAAGATCAGAGTCAGATAAAATTCGAGCAATATTCATAATTGTCAAAGTTCTTGAATTTGTTTGTCACCAACAAGTTGCGTAGGTGATGAATGTAGTCTACAAAACTTAGAAAGTGCCGTAAATGAACTTGCGTAAAACGATGCTCGAACTGCATGTTCTTAAAATCAATCTTAAAATCAGGCTGAAATGGCTGTGTTTCGCCTAATCGTGCAAGACGATCTCTCCTTCGATTTTTCGCCAAGAAATAGCAACAAAAAATTTCATGATAGAGGCGTAAATCGGTATAAGTCTAGCAAGCATAACATAAGCACCATACTCCATGTGTTCCTGATACATATCTCAAAATTTAAGAAGCTTGGGGTTGCACTCACCACGCATGTGCCAATCCCTTGCTTCAGAAATTTTGGAATATGAACCCAACACCCTATAACGAGGAGGTGAAGGCTTGGAAATCAAAATAACGAACCCTTGGGGTGAAAACCCTATCGAGCTTGAAACGACAGCCAATTGCAGAACTCTCTTAACTGAATTCAAGCTAAGGCTGATGATACGTTGCGAGCTCTGCGAGACAACGGCTGAGAAGTACATGAGGGATACCAAGAAATTCTTGGACTACACCGACCAGATGAACCCGATGGAGACGAAATTGACCAAAGAGCAGATGATTGACTACAAGCACTACCTGATGAAGACCTACAACATCAGCACGGTCAACTCATATATCTTCTCAGTCAACAAGTTCTGGAAGATGAATAACCGAGAAGAGATGCTACTGAAGACGTTGCGCACACAGAGCAATGAAAGCTACGACAACGTCATCTCCGTGCTTGAGTACAAGATGTTTTGCAAGTTCCTCAACGCATCGAACAACCAGAAGTACTATGCCTTTGTTAGGCTCCTGGGCTCAAGCGGCTTGAGAGTAGGGGAAGCTGTTAAGATCACTTTGGAAGATGCTGAAGCAGGAAAGATGACTGTTAGGCACAAAGGCAAGACCAGAGAGGTCATCATCACCAGGGAGGTCTCCACAATCCTGTGCAACTACTGCTGGAACCAGAGGATCACGACTGGCTGCATCTTCAAGGCCAGGAACTCCAATGGGCCATGCACCAAGGCAGGGGTTTGGAAAGGCCTCAAGATGGCTGCTTCAAACACAGAAATCCCTCCGGAGAGGGTTTACCCTCACAGCTTCAGGCACATGTTCTCCAAAGAGTACTTGTTGAAGCACAACGACCTGATGGAGCTCTCTGACATCTTAGGCCACAGCTCTCTCAACACGACGCGCAGGTACCTCTCTTCGTCGACAGAGGAAAAGCGCAAGCGCTTGGAGGACTTGGGCCTTTAGGGCAGAGCGTCAGGTGTGCTCTTTGAGAGCATACTCCTGGATCTAGGAATGCATGTTCGACAAGTCTTGCTCAGTCTCAAGAGCGAGGCTTGTTGAGTGCATTTCCGTTTGGCATAGATTGTTTAACTGGGTTTGCGCACCCCAAAGCTTCAAAATTCAACGATTTATTTCAGCATGTACTTTTTTTGCAGGATCGAAAAGGGCTCGGGATTTATCCCGAGCCCTTTTCGATCCTGCAAAAACCCAAGCTTACCTTGGCTCACTTGTTCAGCTTTCTGACTACCGCATACATGAGGCGGTTCAGGTAGTCATTGTAGTCAGAGAGCCGGAAGTGGACATAGCCCTCTAGGTACATGGTTCTGTTCTCGTCTACATACTCCCTTAAGGCATTTATGTTCTCTTTTGTCATGCGGTCAGGGACATTCTTCTTTGTCACTTCCGCAAGCTTTGGCACACCTTTCAAGGCCGGGTTCTCTTGAAAGGCAATCCAGTCCAGAAGAGCGTAGAAGCCTTCTGCGTCAAACTCTTCAAAGTAGAGCTTGATGGTAGTGGCTCCTCTTTTTCTTACTCTCCTTGGGAATTTGGATGAAAGCTCTTCTAGAGCTTTGTAGTAACCGTCTGTAGACACGGTTAAAGTTCTCATTCTATCACCTTGCCAGCTCTTTGTCCTGATCTATGCTCAATCATATGGCGGTTTCTTGTTCGTTAATACAGTGTATTCAGCAGGTATGTATGATTTGCGCTAAGTCTTATAAAATTTTAATTTTATAAGAGAATCTAGCGCTGTCCCATCAGGAGCCTGAGTCTTCGTTGTATCGTTTCTTCTTGTACAGCTCAACCAGAGCCTCTTCAAGAACCGCAGAAAGGTCTGTTTTGTTCTTGTCCGCGAACGCTGCAAGCCATTTCTTCAGTGATACCTTCCTCTCGTCAAGCGCCCTCTCATGTGCTACAATATAGCTGTCCAGATCTAGCATCAACATAATCACATACAAGCTGTTCTCTTGCTGGACGCTCTCTATGGCTCTAGGATTTGGAAGAGACAAACCTTTCTCAAGCATGTCCAGCGCTAGTGAAGTTGCCTCTTCGTTGCCTTTTAGCATTATGTCCGACAGCGTCTTCGCCTTCAGTTCAAGTTCTGGCATGTCAGGAACTACCATCTTGTAGCCCTCATTGTCTTGATGGATGCAAGCGGGATAGAAAAGCTTCAAAGCAATGCCCCCTCTGGCAGCAAAAACCCAGCCGCCAAGTTTTAAAGGAAGTTCGGCTGTAAATAAATCTTCTTCATCTTCTTTTTTCAGCCAAAGGCAACCACAATAGATTATACGCTTATATTAACTATTTTACAAGCAGATCGAGACAGAAAATCAGAGCTCGAACCAGCGCCAATCTTGATGCATATTTAATGGAGCGTTTCTTTTTCTAAGTATAACCAGGTTTGATTTTTGTTAAACAGATTTTTAGGGAAGGGAAGCGATTTTGTTGTTGAAATGCTTGCGAAAATGCGGTAGAATTAGATGATACATAATCGCCTTTATAATCAGACATTCCTTTTGTTTGCGCTTCTGGCTTGGGTGCACTTTGGGAATGCTTGATTTTTCTTGGAATGAAGAGGATTAAAAGTGAAGGGAGGTATTTTATTGAATCTTAAAGGGCGCAAATATTTATTCGGCATGTTGGTGCTTATTTACATCGGCATCTATTTTGCAGAGATGACAACTGCAACTCAAAAGCAAGAGATATTCGACCGATTGGAAATTTTAGATACAATCGATGAAGACGATTTGACTCTTATGGATCGGTCTATGCAAGTGTTGCGACTGTTTCATAAGGAGCGCTGATGTGAATCATTGGGGAAGCGCTGTATGATTACATGAGCTTGGATAATGAAGGCTGGTTTGGAATTATTGAGATTGGCGTACATAAGAATATTGGATTTCTCGATTTCTGCATGAAACGAAAGGCGGAACGTGAGAATTTTAGAACTAATGCAAGTAGTTTTAAAGAGATTGATTGATTTTGATAAAACAATTATAGATAAGGGAAATTTAAGCAAAAGCGTTTACGCTTCTGCTTTTTTTTTTTTTTTGAAAACAAGATAGAATACTATGTCTGTAATTAACAAGCAACAATGATATCTAGTATAGTTAATTGTATTAAATCAATTTATTGTTTGCAACATATCGCTGAATATAACGCCATAATTTATACATCAAAACGAAACAACTAATCGACTGCATAATATATTGTAATACTATGTTATTACAATTCAGAGTCATATTTTAAATTACGTAAGCAGTAGCAATTTCAAAGATCTAAACGACTCCATATAATACTATTAATACCATATATCGAGTATATCAGTTGATATACTGCCCCATTATATCAACTCAGGCTCTTTCTCATGTTTACCGAAACCCGATTTTTATTAAAATAATTACGATTCAGTCCGAACGGAGTACTAGTTTTTCTTTTCATTTTCGGATTTTTTGACGAAGAATCATTTGTACTTACATTTATAACCTTTGCTTTCGTGATCGCAAAGTTAGTAAAAAACAGCATGAATTCCGGGCTACTTTATGGAGGGTTAGGCTGGCACAAGGGAATGCTCGGATGAATGGGCCAAATTGCTTCCAGCACAAGCTTCCTAATGTCGAAGCTAGGGCATTGGACGCAATGTTGTTGTATCCCTAGCATGGAATTTGGATTCCATGCAGCTGTTTAATAATTTGACATTCGAGAGTGAATTGGATATTAGTGCTAATTTCAGTCCAAATGTTTCTTCATCATAAAAATCCGAAAATGAAAAAAGAAACTAGTATTCCGTACAAATTAAATCGTAATATTTTTCGCCTTCATCGGGTTTCCATAAACTTGAGAAAGAACCTCAACTCAGCTCATTTCCTTAAAAATCGGTCAAATTTATTTGAAATCAGCCGCAAATCAATTTATGTTTTTAGCTAGACTTAGTGGCATTAGGTAACGCAAGTGTGAATGCATACTTATTAATTGTGGTTCGTTTGCCAATTAAACTATAAATTTTTTGAAAAGACAGGAATCATAGACCCGATATAATAAGATTGATAAGGTGGTAGTGCTTGTCTGATGCGTATATGATTTGCGTGTAGAATCTTTGATTGTATGCCACTAGTCGAATTAGCCGCCATTTTGTGCAGAAACGAGCCTAGCGAGGATGTTGTAGCAAGACCGGGAGGCTGTTGCTGCGAGATGCATCTTCAACCGTTTGACGGGTCCAAGTGGCGATTGCTAGCTCTCGACGGGAAGCTCCATCAAGACCGTTACTGCAACAATGTCGCAGGAATATCTGCCAGGGCGGAGCACATAACGCGTGTCGCGTCGGGCATGAAATAGGTGAGGCTCAGTACGCTCTCACATGTACGCA
>JAISWZ010000616.1 GCA_031270945.1 Clostridiales bacterium
CTGCTAAGGCTTTTATTGTCGCCATCAGTTGCGATGGGAGCGATGGCGCGGTTTCATGTGATATAGAAGTTGTTTGAATGCAGGGCCTACCTGGTCTCAGGTGGGCCCCTGCTTAAAAACCAATCTTGCAGGAAAGGAGGATTAGCCATCTTTTACCTGAATTCAGAAAAGCCTTATGAATTGTTTAGGCAGGCAACAAGCGATCTCTACTACGTGGACAAGTCCATGCTGCTCAGGGGCATAACAAATAAAAACATCTGCATAAATAAGCCTCGAGGCTTTGGGAAGTCCATAAGCGCTTGGATGGTAGCCTGTTACTTCAGCAAAGCCTTTGACTCTAGCGGCATCTTCCGAAACCTCAAAATAAGCAAGTATCCTCACTACAAGAAATACCAAAACCAGAGATCCGTCATCTTCATTCCCATGAGCGAGGCGCCCTCAGAATGCAGAACCTACAAAACGCACATGGGCAACATCCTCAGCAACCTGCTCTCAGACTTGCATGAAGCCTATCCAAGCGTGGCATGCGCAAGCAATGACCCAATCAAACTGCTGAAAGCTATTCATAAATCCACCGGAGAGCGGTTCATGTTTGTCATTGATGACTGGGATTTCATCTTCAATTCCGAATCCGGCTCTAAATCCAAGTTTGCCTCGAAGAGAGACCTAAAAAATTACGAGAAATTTCTGGATACGCTTCTTGACGGAGATTATCTCTGTATGTCATACATAACAGGCGTCGCGCCTTTGCCTAATAATTACCTGAACTTCTCTCGAGAGTTCACGCGGTTTTTTGGATTTAACGGAGTAGAGACAGCAAGCCTGATTAAACGGTACAACGCGCAGTTCCAAAAGGGTGAGAAAAAGAACGTTAGCTTCGATTCATTAAGACATTGGTATAAATATGACAAGATCTGCAACCCCTACTCGACAGTTATGGCTCTCAAATCAAACAAGCTCGATTTCTACTGGTTTGACTCGGCGCCAAAAAATGAACTGTGGGACATTCTCAATCTTTCATGGTCTATTGGTTCAGAAATTGCATATCTAATCGCTCGCGTTCTCATTCAAAAAACCTCTGTCCAGAACGTCGATATTCCATTTGACATCTTTTCGAACGAATATCTTGTTCTTTTAGAATTGTCATATCTCGGGTATCTAACCATTCATAGAGATGAAGAGTGTCCATTCCATGTTCCAAACCATGAAATCTATTCCAAGCTCGAAGAGTTTGCTAAATTTGACAGCAAGTATAGCTACATCTATGAATTGGCAACTATTTTCCCCTATTTGCGCGACGCAATATTCTCTTTGGATAAATCAGCAGTTGCCAATGTGTTTGATGAAAAGTTGCATTCCGAGAAAAAAACCTTCTACACATCCGAGCTGATTTATCGAAAACTTATGGCTAGTCTTGCTTTCTTGGGCGCTGCTGATTACGATATAACTCAATGTGATGACAAGGCCCTGTTTGCGCTTGTTCCAAAAGCTCCCGCTAAAGCTGCCATCATTTTCGAATTTTTGGAAGACACTTTGGGTTCGTATATCGCTTTCGAAATGAGCAGCCTCAAAACATTCGAACCGTTCAATAGCATTCGTGGCCAACGCGCGACCTATACTGGCAAGGTTTATCTTGTCGCCATCAGCTTCGATGATTTCGAGAAAACTATTTTATGCGATATAGAAGTTGTTTGAAAGTGTCAACCCCAAGGAGGCTTGCGGCAAATGCCTCAGGCCTCCTTGTCAGGTGAAAAGCCGCAACGATAAGTTAAACGTTTAACCTCGGACTAGCGGCACATTACAAGCCGCTATCTTAGCAAATCCCATAGCTCTGGCGAACGCTTAAACCTCGGACTTTCGCAAGCCTCAGTCTTAATTGGGGTTATGCTCTAATTCAAGCCTCTTTCGAGGAAAGCTTTGCGTGACCGTTTGAGGTGAGGGAATGTCAGAAAAATTTTCAAACCTCTTTCAAGGAATTGGCATAAGTCCTAAAAATACTTCTCGTTGCCATCACGCCATAAATTGTAATGATTATAACGCAAGTAAAGAATGATGGCAAGCACTTTTTCTAAAAATTCAAATCATCTCTGTTCTGTCATATTTAGCCATTTGTTTGGGTTAGGACTTTTTAAAGCTAGATTTACACGTTTTATCACCTAATGTGTTCCTCTTAGAGCCAGCCTCGCTTCAAGTCTCAATATACATAAGCTTGACAGCGTGCTAAAACTTTGCTAAACTAGATGTGTACAGGCTCCCTGCAAACCAATTTAATTGAATCCGTCCGCAAAACACCATGTTTTCACGACTTTCTATCTTTTCGCTTTGGCTATCTATACTGACGAGTGGTATGATTTAGAATTTTCTTATCGTTAGGGGAGGGCCCGACTGGTTTCTGTAGCGGGCAACGATAAGAAAATGCCACATTTAAGCATTCGTCAGCATCTTAAAGGAGGTGTCGCCCTATAATCGTAATCCTTGGCGAGTATCTAAAGCTTATTCGTACGCAAGACAAGCGCAGGCACCAATATCACGATATAATGGCTTACCTTAATAATCCAAACGAGATGACCGTCTGCGCCCTATACGGGTTGAAGGGCACCGGCAAAACAACTCTCATGTTTCAAGCGATAGAAACTTTGATTGAACAAGGCGTAGAGCTTGATAAAATATGTTATTTTTCAGGCCTAACTAGAGACCTCTTCATAGATGTGGTTGATTATGTTTCATATCATCACTTGCTGGAATACGTATTCATTGACGAAATCGGAGCGTTCGACTTATTTTTAAACAATCAAAGGGATCCTTTTCACACATGGGCGGATAGGAATAAAAAAGTTGTCATAGCGAGCTCTCATTTGCTGTCACTGTACTTTGCCTACAATACAGAGCTGAGTGGCATCAGCACTATAGTGCGGATCCCGCATCTAAGCTTTTACGAACACTGCCATTTTGTCCTGGATACAGAAAACCCCTCTGAAGACGACTTTAGCAGTTATCTGCAAACAGGAGGGCTTTTTGAGCCTCCCGTGGACACAGCGCAATATGTTCAAGAAAACATTGTTAATAAAATACTGGATCTGCTGAAGTCAGAAACGATATATTTTCGTTTGCAGCCATTAGCTCCGTGGTTTAGGTCCGTTGCATTTGAAACAGACTGGTCAAGCTACATTAATACGATACTTGCGATGTCAAATAGCCAAATAAGCAATGAAACCTTCAAAAATTTAGAAGCGTTTCCGGATAACCCGCAGACTTATTCCGAATACGACTCGCGTATGGTCATCAAAGAATTTCGCGAGTATTTCAAGCTTGTTGCACCATATCGACAGCATGTTCGCCCCAAAAAATCAGTAACCGTCGAATTGCTTGACTTCTTGTTGCATTGCGGAATAATAGCGATTCTGCCAGACTTTAATCGCAATGAACCTTGCCGCTGCTATGTTCAAGCGCCTTTTCTCCGTTATCACTTTACTGGAAGACTGCTGGCTACGCTTGGCGACGAGAGCGCTATAACGAAGTCCTCTTTGCTTAAAGCGGCTATCGTAAGTGAATATCAGCTTGGGAATCCAGGCATTCAAACCTACTACGCATACGTGCCATATAAAGGCGATCCTGATGAGCATGAAATCGTCTTGCTAGTCTTTAAAAAAGATGTCGGATACGCATTAAAGGAAGCTAATGACAGCTCGTCTTTAGAGTTCGAAAGGATTGGCCCTTTGCTGAAATTTAGGGACTACCGCTTCGAATTGCTGGAAACCGTTGATTGCATGAACTATATCTACCAATGGGGCAAGAATCTCTATATAAATCAATAAGAGCCCCAACCGGCTGGTGAATCCGAAATCAAAGCTTTGCCAGGACTTTCCCAGACGTTTATTCATGTGCTCAGCCAGAACGGCAAAGGGGGTGCCTCGCCATAACCATTATCCTGCAAGAGTATCTAACGTTTCTTCATATACAAGACAAGCCCAGGTACCCATTCTATGCTGTAATGGCTCACCTGAACAGCAACGCCAAGCCGAAGACCGTTTGCGCCTTATGCGGTCTGCGGGGCACTGGCAAAACAACGCTCATCTTTCAGGCGATAGATGCCTTGATCAAGCAAGGAGTGGATTGTGATAAAATAGGCTACTTTTCAGGCCACCCGGGTGACAACTTCGATGACCTGATTGCCGAGCTTTCATGCCACCCCAAGCTGGATTACGTTTTCATTGACGAAATCGGATGTTTCTCATCATTTTTGCGATGCGGAGACTACTTTGATGAAAGGCTCTTGAGGCGCGGCAAAAAGGTTGTTATAGCGAGCTCGAACATGCTCTCTCTTTACTTGGTCAACAGGCGGTCAGAGTCTCATGATTTCTCAATATTGCGGATCCCGCATCTAAGCTTTTACGATCATTGCCAGTTTGTCCTGAAGACAGAAAGCCCCTCTGAAGACGACTTCTGGAATTATCAGCAAAAAGGAGGGCCTTTCAAGCCTGAGATTGACACGCCGCAATATGTTCAAGAAAACATTGTCGGCATGGTAGTCGATCTGTACAAGACGGAAATGGACGAAGATGTTTTTCCGTGGCTAAGCTCATCGCCAGCCGACTCAAACTGGCCAAGCTATATTAATACGATACTCGCGCTGTCAAGCAGCCATATAAACAGCGGCTTATTTGAAGACCTTCAAGCATTTCCGGATAATCAAAATGCTATTGATGCCAAGGTCTCGCGTTTGATCATCCAAGAATTCCGCGCGTATCTCATGCCCGCGTCACCCAAACAACGCTTGCAACCCTCTGTGACAGTCGCATTGCTTGATTTCCTCATGCATTGCGGAATTATATCAATTCTGCCAGACTTCTTTCGCAATGGCAAACCAGTGCGCTGCTACGTGGAAGCGCCTTTTCTCCGCTATCACTTTGCCGAAAGACTGTTGGCAATGGTTGGCAACAGGTGTGCTATAACAAAATCTTCCTTGCTTAAAGTGGCCATCGCAAGCGAATATCAGCTATGCAATCCAGGCTTTAAGACTTGCTTTGCGCACACATCACCTGACAACTCTGGCAGAGATGAAATTGTCTTGATGGATATTGACAAACAAATCGGATACGCGTTAAAGCCAAACAATGTCAATGGGTGCGCAGGGTTTGGAAAAATAAGCCGTCCGCCGGAATTCAGGGACTTCCGCATCGAATTGCTGGAAACCGTTGATTGCATCAACCATATCTACCAACGGGGCAAGAATTCATACGTAGGGATGCGCTCTTAGAGGCGCTTATCAAGGAGGTGAATCAGCCTTGAAGCTCATCTCAGGCCACGCGCTCTTGTCAATAACCGCTCCAGAGCGCCCGCGCTATCAGTTTCATAGCATTATGGCCTACCTGGGAAATGATCCTCCCAGAACAGAGTCCGTTTGCGCTTTGTACGGCCTGCGCCACAATGGCAAAACAACATTGATCCTGCAAGCTATCCGAGAGTTGCTAGCGCAAGGCAAGGCACCTGAGAGAATATGCTTGTATCAGGGCGAAAAAGGCGATGATTTCAAGCTTCTAATCAAAGAGCTTGACACTATGTGGAAAACCCTCGACTACTTATTTATAGATGACTCCCACAACTTCTCCAACTTTATCCTAGGCAGCAACTATCTTTACGACATACTGGTTCGCGTTTTCAACAAGAAAGTGGTCATTGCA
>JAISWZ010000638.1 GCA_031270945.1 Clostridiales bacterium
GCGGATCCCTGTACTCGCAATCCGCTATAGCGGGGGTGATGCCTGCAATAGGCTCCTCTCTTGTGGGGCCAATGGCCCTGTCCGTGAAGTGTTGACAATTAAGTCCCGCGCAATAGCTGCTTGTGAACCGCGTCAGGTCCGGAAGGAAGCAGCGCTAAGCAAATACGGCTATGTGCCGCGGGGGTGCTTGATTCGAGCTGAGCGGCGGGATACCGCCCGGAAGGGAATGCCAACCTGCGGGCGCACGGACTCAAGCTCAGATAGCTCAGTTGGTAGAGCAGAGGACTGAAAATCCTCGTGTCGGTGGTTCAATTCCGCTTCTGAGCAGCAAAGCGCCTTGATTGCAAGGCGCTTTTTTATTTATTTATTTATTTATTTTATTTTATTTTATTTTATTTATATTATCAAAATAACTGATTTTCACTCAAGCCTGTTCATATTTAAAGATAAAACAACGAAATATTTCGTCTGCTGTTTTCGCTCGTTGCTGATTTATTCATCCTCAAAGGAGCCAGATATGAAAATTGCGCTATGCGCTCTCAACGCCAAGCACTCCCATTCCTGCCTGGCCCTGTACAGCCTGAGGGAGGCCGCAAAATCTCCGGGCAGAGATATTATTGTCAAGGAGTATACGATAAACCAGGACACAGGCTTTGTCTTGCGGGACATTTTTAGCCTGAAGCCTGACGTTTGCTGCTTTTCCGTCAGCATATGGAACGTAACTCAGACCCTTTCAATCATAGACCGTCTAAAGATTGTTCTCCCTAGCTGCGTAATCATCTGCGGCGGGCCTGAGGCTTCATTTGAGTCAAAGTCGCTGTTTTCAAGCAAGCTGGACGCTGTGGTTAAAGGCGAAGGAGAAGCAGTCTTTAAAATGGCGCTTGGCGCTATAGAGAAAGGTGTTGGTTTTTCCGAAACCCCTGGGATGATCTACAGGGATGGAGCTGACTTGCTTGAAACTGAAGACCCTCTTCCGCTAGACATGGCCACGCTTCCGTTTCCGTACAGAAACGGGCTGGATGAGTTTAACGGAAGGATATTATACTATGAATCTTCAAGGGGTTGCCCTTTTTCCTGCGCATACTGCCTATCAGCAAATGATCCGCTAAGGGTTCTGCCCTTGGACAGGGTCTTTGGAGAGCTGGACTTTTTTCTAGATGGCAAGCCAAGGCTAGTTAAATTTGTGGATCGGACTTTCAACTGCTCAAAGGCCAGATCCACGGCTATATGGGAGCGCCTGATAGCGAATGACAACGGCTTCACCAGCTTCCATTTCGAGATAGGCGGGGACTTGCTGGGCCAAAGAGAGCTTGATCTTTTGAAGCGGGCAAGAAAAGGCCTTTTTCAATTTGAGGTTGGGGTGCAGTCCTCAAGCCCGGACACTTTGGCCAGGACATCCCGCTCTTCGAACTTGGCGAGGCTTTCTGAAAACGTTAGGATTCTCAAGACTTTTGGAAACATAAACCTTCACCTGGATCTGATCGCTGGACTGCCTGGCGAAACCTTGGAAAAGAGCGAGCAATCCCTAAACTTTGTCGCAAGCCTGGCCCCGGATCAGCTTCAGCTGGGGTTCTTGAAGTTGCTGAAAGGCTCTGAGCTAAGGCGAAACGCCAAAGCTCTTGGAATCGCCTACGCCAACGACCCTCCTTATGAGGTATTGGAAACCCCAGATCTTTCATTCGCAGATCTGGCAAAGCTGAAATCTATTGAGGAAGCGATAGAGATATACTACAATTCCGGGCTTTTTACCCAAACCATGAGGTACGCCCTTAGCGTTTTTGACACTGCAGCAGAGCTTTTCAAAAGCCTGGCCGATTTTGGCGCCAGCTACGGAGAAGGCTATAGATCCAAGCGCCAGAGATACGAAATGCTTTTCAACTTCCTGTCTAATCAAGAAAGCAAGCGAACCCTGCTTGATCTGCTCCGCTACGACCTGCTTTTTCGAGAAAACGAAAGAAACCCGCCTGAATGGCTTTCGCCACGCCCATCCAAGGAAGAGCTAAAGCAAAGATCAAACTACTTGGATAGCCTGTCCAAGCATGGCTATCCCCTGGCTCAAACCCCTGAGGAGAAAGCCGCTCAGTCAAGCCGGAGAAAAGAGCTTGCGGCAGCCACTTCCTTTGCCAACTTTCATACAGACATGCCGCTGTGGCTTTCAACAGGAAAGCTTGAAGCTCGGGAATGCGTTCTAATGTTTAGATATGGCGAACAGACAGACTCATCAGAAGTTTGCCTTTGGGGGGATACGCTTGAAACAGCCCGCTGATTTGAATGAGTTTCTTCAAGCGCTTGACAGCGCTTACCCAGATGAAGTATGCTACCTGTCCTACAACAAGCCATGGGAGCTTCTCTTTGCCACAATTCTTAGCGCCCAGTGCACAGACCAAAGGGTCAACATGGTTACCCCTGTCCTGTTCGCGGAGCTTCCAACGCTGGAATCATTCGCAAACGCTGACCTGGAAGTGATAGAAAATCTTATAAAGTCTACTGGGTTTTTCAGGACTAAAGCCAAGCACCTGAAGCAATGCGCGGAGATCTTAATCTCCTCTTATAACGGAGAGCTTCCGGAAGAGATGGAAAAGCTGACAGCCCTTCCTGGAGTCGGAAGAAAGACAGCAAACCTGATTCGCGGCCACGTCTTCAAGATCCCAAGCGTCATTGTGGACACTCACGTAAACAGGATAAGCAAAAGGCTAGGGCTAACCACCAGCGACGATCCAACAAAGGCCGAGTTTGAGCTGATGGAGGTTTTGCCAAAAGATCACTGGACAAAATATAACACGCAGATCATCGCCCATGGCAGGGCTATTTGCCAGTCAAGAAAGCCCCGATGCCTGGATTGCACACTTTCTGCGCATTGCAAGAAGGTTGGGGTTGATGATACTAATAAGGCTAATAATAGCAATATAAAAGCCGAAGGCTGAGCCTTCGGCTTTTCTTTTGGAATGGCACCAAGCGCAGATCATTAAAACGCCTGTCCAACAAGCATGACAAGGGCCTCCGGCTTGGAACGCAAGGAGATATGCTCGTAATATCAGCTGACCATGACTTTCTTTGCGTATAGCTTTTGCGTAAAATAGAAGCATATGGATATTACAGAAATAGCGAGCAAAACATACAATGCGCCAAGCCCGTCTGCCACAACAAAAGAAACGCTAAAATAAGTAAGCGGCGAAAGAAAGTTTAATGCTGGCATGTCTAAATACTGGACAAAGAACATCAGGCAATAGCTGCCTATCAGCACCGCTGCCGCACCCATTACCCCTGATTTGTAGCTTTTGAAAAAGGCGCTGCACAAGAATCCAAGCGACATCAAAACGCATTGCGTGAACAGCATTCCAATGCAGGAAACAAACACCTGCATATAAACAACGGGGTCATTTGAAATCGGGAGTATTGCCAATAATGACATTGCAAGCGTTATGGCGCCAACGGCAAGAATATTCAGCAGTCCGGCAAGTATTTTAGCCCAAACGATTTCGCTGCGGGTGTATGGCTTCGTGAAAAGGTATTCAACCGTCTTATCGCGCGACTCTTTCGCAATTATGGATGCGCCTGTATATATGGCGTGAGTGAATACAATCAGCCCAATCCAATAGTACATCACGACATAGTATCCAGTAAGTTCCGCAAAATTGACATTGTAGACTCCGCAAATCAGCTGCCCGATCTTAGGTATCAATGCCAGCGCGTCTTCCAATTGCTTAATATTCTGACCAAACACGGGGTATTCAGAGACGCCGAAAAATGCCACAAGCGCTATAATGGCGCTCCAAATCATAAGCCCTATCCAAGTGCGGCCAAACTCTTTGCCAAGTATTGTTTTCATATTCTCGCCTCACGAAATGAATGTGATGTCTTTTTTGACAAAAGCTCCAAAGCCTATAATAGCAAAAGCTGCGCAAAGCACGATAAGCGCCGTTATGTATGTTGCATTATAGCCGCCGCTATTTACTATTTTGCTGGCGCCAAAGTAGGAAAACGGCGTTATCAGCTTTATCGCTTCAACATTTACTTTGCTTGCGTACGCTGAGAAAATGTAAAACATAAACACAACGCCAGTTGACGCTAAAAGCGGAGTCCGAATTTTTGAGTAGATCGAACCGACGCATGCGCCAAACAAAACAAAGAAAAGCTCAATAAAGATAAAAGACAGCGCGATAAGCGTTATCGATTTCAAGTCAAAGCTTTCACCTATCACCAAGAGGGCTGAAAGAACCGAGACAGCGTAATACACGACGCCTATTGCCAGCGAGGACAGAACAGCAGTCAGAACCTTTGCGCTAAAAATGCTGCTGCGCTTATAGGGCTTTGTGTAAATATACTCCGCTGTTTTCTGGATCGTTTCTTTCGTAAAAATCCTCAGCCCCAAAAACATTCCGTTGATGCCCGCCGCAATGGTAAAAAATGAGTTCACATACCCAAATGCGCCAAGCGGGGTTGAAATGATAGCCGCATCCGCTCCAAGCATTTCAAAAAATCCATTGTCCATGACAGCGCCAGCATTTACGGATCCTGAGGTCAGCATGTTTATGTATGCTGGCATAAAGAGAACAAGCGCAACTGATATGGAAATGGCCCACCACAGCGTATGCGAGCGCAACTGACGCATTTCATACTTGAATATAGCCATGGTTTCCCTCCTATTCGTGTAATTCAAAAATATTTCTCTTTTCTTATTCCTCTATTCGTAGTAGTGCAAAAATATCTCTTTTATGGTTCCTCTCCTATTCATAGTAGTGCAAAAATATCTCTTCTAACGAAGGCTCTTCGACAAATGCGTCTTCCACGCCAAGCTTGGCTATTCTGTTAAACAGGTTTCCAACGTCACCTTTGTATATGAAAGACGCCTTCGCGCCGCTTTGCGCTAGCTGCGCCGCATTTTCGGTTTTAAAATAGTCGGCGGGAATGTCTTCTTTAGCTGTAATAGAAACTTTCTTGTAGCCAGTCTCCCTCAGCTCCTTTATGCCCTGGACGCCTATTAAAATGCCTTCTTTGAGGATAGCGACGCGCTGGCAAAATTTCTGCACTTCGCTAAGAATGTGGGACGAAAAAAATACGGTCGCGCCGCGCTTGTTTTCTTCTCCCAAGATTTCAAAGAATGTTTGCTGGACAAGCGGGTCAAGCCCGGCAGTCGGCTCATCAAGGATTATCAGCTTCGGCGAGTGCAACAATGCGGCCACAATGCCAACTTTCTTTTTGTTGCCAAAAGACAAGTCCGAAATTCTGCGAGCCTGGTCAAGGCCCAGCTTATCGCACAGTGCATCAGCTTTCTTCTTGCAGTCCTTTTTGTAAAGCGCTCCGGTATACGAAAGCAATTCTTTGACTTTCATCTTGTCGTAGTATGCCGCCTCGCTTGGAACATAGCCTACGTCACGCGCTATCTCACTTGCCTGCTTCACGCAGTCCATGCCGAAAATCTTGGCGTGGCCGCCTGTTGGCTCAAACAGCGCTAGCAGAGTGCGGATTGTGGTTGACTTCCCCGCTCCGTTTGGGCCGATAAATCCAAATGTTTCGCCCTCGTTGACTGTGAATGTTACGTCTTTGATGCCACGCTGCTTGCCGTAGGATTTTGTTAGCTTTTCCAGCTCAATGACTGCCTTCATGCTATCTCCCCATTCCTTGTTTTAATAATAGAACCATGCGATTCAGTGATTCCTCAATCTTCGCATACTGCAAGTCATCCATGTTGAAGCCGCATTTCTCAGCCTCTTTGAAAAGGTGCTCGTTGATTTTGCTTGTAGCGCCCTTTACAAACAGCACAAGCAGAAAATCGTCAACGTCGTCACGAATTGTGCCTTTCTTTTTTCCCGTGGATACAAGCTCAAGCATGTACTCATCGCCGATTCGCCATAACCCGTCCATTGACTCTTTTGTCAGCTCGCCAAATTTTCCGGACGTCAAATCCTGCATGAACATCAGAAGCAGCGGCTCTCTCTTAATCAGCTCAATCTGCCCTCGCACGCCTGAAAGAAAATAATCGAATATGTCTATGTTTTTAAGCGGCGTCTGCGTGTCTATGTCTTTCATGAAATATTCCAAGGTCCATGACGCGCAGTAAAGAAAAAGCTCTTTCTTGTCACTAAAATATTGATACATGCTGCCCTTCGCAACCTCGGCGTTTTGCGCAATCACCTCCATCTTCGCCTTTTCGAAACCGCATTCGTGAAACTCTCTAATCGCGGAGCGCAGCACTCGCTCCTGTTTTTCTTCGTCCAGTCTTTTGAATGTTCTTGTCGGCATCTCATCGCTCCTATGCTTATCGCTTCATGACTGCAAAGTCATCTTTAATGACCCGCTGGTCATATTATATGACCGGCGAGTCACTTTGTCAAGCGCTTTTGAAAATTTTTTTTTGCAATTTCTTGCCCGTATGCGCCAAGGCGCGCCCTAATATTTAACGCTAATCTCTGGCATAATAAATCTTGATTTCTTGGCCATAATAATGCCATATCCCTTGCTGGCTGGCGCATGCAAGGATTCCAGATATTAATCTCTTAAGGAGGCTTTTCTTTGGCAAACAAAGCGGCCACATGGCTGATTGGCGCCGTCACAGGATTCGCTAACGGCCTCTTCGGTTCCGGGGGCGGCACAATACTGGTTCCCGCCTTGGAGAAGGCTGTCAAAGTTGAAACACACAAAGCCCATGCCACAGCCATCGCTGTGATTCTGCCGCTGTCGCTTGTGAGCATTTTCTTTTATGTCAGAGGCGGAAAGCTTCCTTTGGCGGAAGTCCTCTGGATATCGGCAGGGGGCTGCCTTGGCGGCTTTCTAGGGGCAAAGCTTTTGAACAAGGTCTCAGCGCCTTGGCTCCACAAGATATTTGGAGCTTTCATGGTTATTGCAGCAATCAAAATGATATTTTAGACATATCCTAATTTCGGGATACGCGCTAGGGGACAATTAGATGGAATGGCTAATCTATTCCTTGATAGGGCTAGCTTCGGGAGTGATAAGCGGGATGGGCATTGGCGGAGGCGCCATACTTATTCCCGCCTTGAGCATATTTTTCTCAATGGATCAGAAAACGGCGCAAAACATCAACCTCATCTATTTCGTGCCAACAGCGGCTATAGCATTGATATCTCACGCCAAGCAAGGAAACATTGAGAAAAAGCCTCTGATTCCCATGATAGTTTCGGGCGTCATAGGCGCCGCTGGCGGATCTCTACTGGCAGTAAGCCTGGACGCCTCTTATCTGAGGAAAATGTTCGGGTTTTTCCTTCTGGCGATGGGCGCCTATGAGTTCTTTAGGAAAGACAAAAAACAAAACGAAAATAAGGCAGAGAACAAGGCTGAAGGGAGCAATTAAGGATGATTCAGACAGATTCTTTTGAAAGCATCAGAGAGGAATTCAACACCGCCAGTCTGGACAAAAAGGTTCAGCTTTACGTATCAGCGGAGGGGCTCACCCAGGATCAATACAAGGACCTACTAAAGATGTTTCCAGTGAATGAGCTTCACAGGCTGGAAAACGCCCTGCAGTAATCTAAAAATGCCAACGTTGGCAAACCCGCGCCGCTCTGCGGCGCGGGTTTGCTTTTGAGGTTTTGGGTTTGAGCTGCATTTATATCGAACATTTGGCCTGTGATATTATGCTCTAACTCATACCCCGAACGTTTGGCCTATCACAATGCGTTCATCTACGCACCCGAACATTTGGCCCATAAATGCATATGCCAAATCGAGATCACGATCCAGCATACAGACACATAAAAACAGCTCCAACCAGCACCGCTCGCCATAAGTTCTTCCGTCTGATTCTCAGCTCTCCATTCCTCAGATCCTCCGGAATCCCGAGCAACCCCCAATACCCTGCTTTCTGCACCACCCATTCCCCCATCCTCCATATTTACCCCCTCCTGTACATTTCCCCTCCGGCCTTTCATCCCGTCCTAGAACCTCCCGTGTCCAGCCAGCATACCCTCTTTTCATCCAAGCAAGTCGTCAATTCTTTTGTCCATTCTTGCAAAAACATAGATTTATAGTGCATCGGATATCTATATGGTGTAAAATGGTTCAAGTAAGGATTGTTCAGCACAAGGGGATGCTCAGCATGTAACCATGTCCATCTCAGACAAGAAACGGAGGCCCCTTATGGCGCGAATCGAGCCAATCAAGACAGGCCGGCTAGAGCTTAATCCGGTAAAGGATTCTGACGCTCCCGGGATCTTTGAGACAAGAAGCGACCCTGACTACGGCAAGTACACAGGAATCCCGACGTACCAGTCGATGGAAGAGGCCAGCTCGTACATACAAAGGTTGCTTGGCGGCTTTGAGGACGGGACATGCTTCTTCTGGTCCATAAGATCAAACGGATCGTACGCTGGCTCCATTTGCCTTTGGAACATATCCCCCGACGGGCGGGAAGCGGAGCTTGGCTATGACCTTTTAAAAAAGTTTAGAGGCATGGGGTTCATCCAGGAAGCGATAAGGGGGGTTCTGGATTTCGCCTTCGCCAAGGCCGGGATGGAGCGGGTCATGGCGCTTCCTTGCATCGAAAACATAAAGAGCGTAGCTTCTTTGGAGTCGGCCGGGTTTTTCAAGGTCAGCCAGGAGGGGCTGTACGCCCGGTATGAGATGTGGCCGGAGCTTTATTATAAAGGCAAAGCCCAAGAGTAGATTTGATGCGTTCAAGGCTTTCCGGCGCTTCTCGCAAGCTCTGAACACAAGGGCTTTAAAGCCCAAACGATTTGAAAACCCTAGAATCCAGCCTTTCTCAACAGACCAGAGCGGCTTGCATATTCTATACTGGACTGCCGCAGGGCAGTCAAGTATATGAGAGCGTCTTGTCTTAGGAGGCTGGATCTATGAAGAAGAAAGTTTGCGTCTACGCCATATGCAAAAACGAATCAAAATTCGTGAGATCTTGGATGGAGTCAATGGCGGAGGCTGACCTGGTTTGCGTCTTGGACACGGGATCCACTGACGGAACGCCGGAGTTGCTAAAGGAGCTGGGCGCTCAGGTTTCTTGTTCAGAGATAATCCCATGGAGGTTTGACGTAGCCAGAAACCGCTCTCTGGACTTGGTTCCCCTTGACGCGGACATATGCGTATGCACTGACCTGGACGAGAGGTTTGAGCCAGGCTGGAGGGATAAGCTGGAGCAGGCTTGGATTCCCGGGACGCAGACGGCCAAGTATCTGTATAACTGGCGGTTGAAGCCGGACGGAACGCCGGATGTGCAAATGATGTACTTCAAGATCCACGCCAGGTTTGGGTTCAAATGGGTCTGCCCGGTTCATGAGGTCCTGGTCTGGCAACTGAAGGGATCTCCCAAAACCGCCTGGGTGGATGGCGTAGTCCTTACCCATTACCCAGACAAGGAAAAGTCCAGGGACTCGTACCTGGGCCTTCTGGAGGCTGGGGTTAGCGAGGATCCAACCAATGAGAGGATGGCTTACTATCTGGGGCGGGAGTACATGTTCAACAAGAGATGGCAGGACTGCATAAGGACTCTTGATCTCTACTTGAAAAACCCCCTGGCTACATGGGAGGAAGAGCGCTGCGCCGCCATGCGCTGGATCGCCTGCTCTTTCGCTGAGCTAGGCGAAGATGTCCTGGCCAGGCGCTGGCACCTTCGCGCCATAGCCGAATGCCCCAGAATGAGAGACGCCTACACCGAGGCCGCCCAGATGGAGTACAGCAGGAAAAACTGGATCCGGGTTTTCTTCTTTTGCGAAGAGGCGCTGAAGATCAAGGAAAAGTCAAAAGTCTTCGTAAACCAGGGCTACGCCTGGGATCATACCCTTGATGACCTGGCTTCTATTGCTTGCTACCAACTGGGAATGACCGAAAGATCGCTGGCCCATGCCGAGGCCGCGCTGGCGCTGAACCCGGATGACGCGCGTTTGATTGGAAACGCTAGACTGTTGCGGGAAAAGGTTGGAGTAAAATAGAGCGCGGGGCCGCCTTCCTGAGAGGCCGGGCTTTGCCTTGCCGGTGTTGACGCATATTCTTTCTTATAGGCTCAAGGTTTCTTTGTCTGAACACAGGGTTTGTTCGCATAAACTCAAGCATTCTTCGCCTAAACACAGGTTTTCAACGCATAAACTCAAGCATTCTTCGCCTAAATACAGGTTTTCTTCATCGCTTATCAACCAATTGTAAATTAAAGCATATCCCAAAATTATATCCGAGGCACCGGAAAAATCCGGGTGTTTGCTCGCAGAAGCCCGAGCAAACTAGTTGAAGCATTCGCCAGGATTTTTCCGGTGCCATTTCGGAATTTT